>ONCT01000009.1 GCA_900316395.1 uncultured Lachnospiraceae bacterium
TTCGCTATTAATGGCTATTTTATCCTTATGCCTGAAGAAGATTCTTACGATAAGATTTTAGCAGCACTTGGTATTGCACTATAGAGGTTTTTATGAGCGAAACAATTAAGGTTGGTATGGCAGATTTGAAGATATGTAAAGCGCCAGATAGCCTTACGACTATTGGATTAGGTTCCTGTGTGGGAATTGCATTATACGATCCAATAACTAAGGTTAGTGGACTAGCGCATATTATGTTGCCTGACAGTACACAAATAAAAAATAATACAGTTATTGCAAAGTTCGCAGATACAGGCATTACTAAGTTGCTTGATGATATGATTAAAGCAGGTGCCAGGAGACCTAGTATAGTTGCGAAGATTGCAGGTGGTGCAAGAATGTTCGCACTTAAATCGCCAGGTAGCTCTAGCATTAACATTGGAGACCGCAATGTTGCTGCGAGTAAGGCGAAGCTTAAAGAACTTCGAATTCCATTGTTGGCAGAAGATACAGGTCTTGATTATGGTAGGACCGTAGTTTTGGACAGTAATAATGGTGATTACATCATAAAAGCTGTAGGTAAGGATGTAAAAACTATATAGTTTTGGAGTTATTGATATGGGTAAAAAAGGGATTCCAATAATAATCACTTTGGTAGCATGTCTTATTACATGTATTGTATCAATTATCCAAGGGGTTGATTTTTCCACATTCTTTTTTAGATTTATCATTGTACTTGCTATATTTGGAACAATAAGCATTATTATTGCAGTAATTATCAATATGAATTTCAAGGATATTGATGTTGATGGTGAATTAGTTGATGGTGAGTCAGAAGATGGCTCAGAATCTGGTGGTGTGCCTAATGAGAATGTTAATAGTACGGATGATGAAGACGATGAAGATGAATTCGAAGATGAAGAAGATTATTAATTATGGGGGCTTTTTAAATGAAAGCTGTAGATAAAGAGAAGCTTTGGAAATCCTATGGTCAGAATAGGTCACAAGAGATTCGTGAAAAGCTTATTGTTGAATACGCGCCTTTAGTTAAGGTTGTTGCCGGAAGATTAAGCATGCACCTTGGTAACACGGTTGAATTTGATGATCTTGTTGGCTACGGTGTATTTGGATTAATTGATGCAATTGATAAGTTCGATGTAAACAAAGATGTCAAATTCGAAACATATGCAAGTGTTCGAATCAGAGGCGCTATTCTAGATCAAATCCGTAAAATGGATTGGATTCCAAGGACAGTAAGACAAAAACAGAAAAAGATTGATGAAGCGACTAAGGCAGTAGAAAGCAGGACAGGCAAGGTTGCTACAGATAAACAGATTGCCGAAGAACTTAATATTACGCATGCTGAATTGATTGAGTGGCAGTCAATTCTTAAGACAACTAATGTGGTATCGCTTAATGAATATGTTGAACAGGGTTCGGAGCCAGCTATGGATGCTCGTTCTAATTCACATTTTCAACAGCCTGAGACAGCTATTTCAAAAAAAG
The DNA here is from genome assembly GCA_900316395.1 of uncultured Lachnospiraceae bacterium. Taxonomy (GTDB): domain Bacteria; phylum Bacillota; class Clostridia; order Lachnospirales; family Lachnospiraceae; genus RUG191. Next base: position 1,486 of record ONCT01000009.1, read on the forward strand.
AGCTTAAGAAGGTATTAGCTGAGGCTTTAGAGCAGTTAACAGATAAAGAGAAGAAGGTTATTCTATTATATTACTATGAAGAGATGACGTTGAAGGAAATCAGCGCTACATTAGAGGTTTCTGAATCTAGAGTATCACAGCTTCATACTAAGGCTTTAGGTAAGATGAAATCTAAGATGGGTGACTATATGGATGTGTTTGCTGGATAGACTTGCAACAAGTGGGGGGTTAATATGAATCAAGTAAACGGATACATACAAGTTGAATATAGAGAAGAAAACGAGGCTTTTTTGATTTATTATCCGCCTAAAGAATCTGGTGAAAAGCCTGATTATAGGGAATGCTCTGAGTATCTTAAGGCGCATGGATTTGAGAATTATGATAATCAGGCAATGCGTCAGCTAATCCTTGGCGATACGCAGGCCGAGATGTCTCTTGGCGTTGGTGATGGCTTGGATTTTATTGAGAGTATGACATATAAGATGTCACTTGATAAGATGAAAGCGACTTGTAGATTTTATCCACCATCAAAGGGAGGTAATTGCTTAGATGTTAAGGATATTATCGGTGAGCTTGGTAAGAAGAATATTAAATACGGAATTGACCAGGATTTGATTCTGGAATTTATGAATAATAGAGTGTATTTCACTGATTTTGTTATTGCAGAAGGTAAGCCGGCTGTTCATGGTGTTGACGATAAGATAGAATATTTCTTCAATACTAATCCATCCCTAAAGCCTAAGCACAATGAAGATGGCTCAGTTGATTACCATAACCTTAATAATATTAGTCAGGTTCATGAAGGTGACCTGTTAGCAAGATTACATAAGGGTGATAAGGGTTCTAATGGTAAGGATGTTACTGGTAAGGATATCCCATGTAGAACTATTAAGACTCTTAGATTAGAGCCAGGTAAGAACTTAAGAATTAGTGAAGACCAGACAGAGATGTATACTGAGGTTACAGGTCATGTATCATTAGTAAATGACAAGGTATTTGTGTCTGATGTCTATGAAGTTAGCGGAGATGTTGATAACTCTGTTGGAAATATTGCTTATAACGGTAATGTACATATACATGGTAGTGTTCGTGGAGGATTCCAGGTTATTGCCAAGGGCGATATTGTAATAGATGGTGTAGTTGAAGATGCACTTATTCAATCTGATGAAGGTCAGATTATTGTTCAATGTGGTATACATGGCATGAAGAAGGGGCTTCTTGATGCTGGTAGTAATATCATTACGAAATTTATCGAGAATGCCAGTGTGTTCTCTGGTGGATATGTTGAGGCTGGTACAATCACTCAGTCTGATGTATCTGCATCCGATGATATTATTGTATCTGAGAGAAAAGGAACTATTACTGGTGGCGTAATTAGAGCTGGTGGTATGGTTGAAGCTCAGACTATTGGTTCTGCAATGGGTACAACAACTCAGATTGAGGTAGGCATGGCTCCTGATAAGAAGGAGAGATATGTTAAGCTACAACGAGAGATTACTGTTTTATCTCAGAATATCAACAAATTAAAGCCTATTATTAAGACATATAACAAATATATTACAGAAGGTAAGCAGTTAGACCAGAAGAATGCCCTTTATCTACAAAAGGTTGCTGGAGAGCTTACGAAGAATACAAAGGAATTAGAAGAGCGTCAGAATGAATTCAATGCACTTCATCAGGAATTGATTACATCGCGTCATTCTAAGGTCGATATTAGAAAGGATGTATTCCCTGGTGTAAGCATTACAATATCTGATGTATGCTTTAATGTAAAAGAGAAACGAAGCTTCTGTAGATTCGAAATGAAGAATGGAGATATTGTAGTAAGTAATCTGTAGGAGGTGGTCCTATGTCAATTAGTCCTATTAATTTTAATGGAATGATACAGAATACCGCTGAGGTTGGTAACATAAAATCCCATGAAGATACAAGACCTGAAGTTAATCAATCTAATCTACAGGTTGGCTTTGAACAAGAGGAAGAAGAACAAAGCCATTCTGTTAATGAGCTAGAACAGAAGTCTGATAAGTATGATCTTGGTGATGGTTCAGGTAATGGTGCTTATCAGGGCAATCGTAATAAGAAGAAAAAGAAAGAAGACAAGGAAAAGATGGCTGACGGAGTCGTTAAGAAGAAAGGAGAATCCTTTTCTTTTGACGTGTCAGTATAACTATTGAAAATGTAAGGAGATAATATGGCAGGACTTGAAATAGGTCTAGTTGTAATTGGAGTATTGATTTTTGCAGGCAGCTTCTTCATAACTGAGAAGCTGTCTTCTTCTGATATGAAAGAAATTACAAGAATTAGCGAAAAAGAAGTACAGAATATCGTAGACAGTCGAATTGCTCAATCAGAGAGTATTATTAAGGATAGATTCGATGATAAATTAGAAGATGCTGTCAATGATTTTGCCATTAGGACTGACGAAGAATATGTAAGTAAAATGAATCAGATGAATGAGTATTCTGAGAAGGTTCTAGAGACAATGGAGAAGACAAATAACGAAATTGTATTCATTCACAGTATGCTTAATGATAAGCAGGAAAATGTTACAAAGCTAACAGAGAAGCTTGATATTACTTCACGTATTCTAATTCGTACATAAGTCTTGTGTGCCCTAGAAGGTAAGGGCGTAAAAAAAGAGCAGGAATTTGTTACTGGTATTGAAGCAACGCGTGTTGAAACAGAAACTGTCAAGACATTTAACGATGAATTGATAGAGAAAATAGCAGATTCGAATGATGAAGAGGTTCCGGAAGGTTTCAAGGAAGCAGTTACTGAATCATCTGATGAAAGTCATACAATGTCTTCTGAAGAAAGTGAGATTGTTAATCTGTATAAAGAAGGTTATAGTGAGATAGACATAGCCAAGAAGCTTGGTAAAGGCATTGGAGAGATTAAATTAGTGCTTGGCCTATATAACTAGAAGAGGTTAATATATATGAAACTAAAATACTATATGCGAGGTATAGGAATAGGTGTTATTGTAACAACTATAATTCTTGTAATCGCATTTTCGTTTGTCGGAAATGATATAAGTGATAAAGAAGTAATAGACAGGGCAAAAAAGCTTGGAATGGTTGAAAGTAGTACAACAATGACTAATTCTACTGTTGGAAATAATACTAATACTACTAAGAATGCTACTAATGGAACAGCTGCTGAAGGTAATCAGACAATTCCAGGGGCGACCAATCCAATGCCTAACAACAACTCTACGCAAAGTGGAACAGGAGACATAACCCCTACAGATTCTGTTGAATTTACAATAGGAGAAGGGGATGTATCAAGAACTGTAATTGAAAGGCTTGTGGCCATGGGCTTTGTAAGTGATTATGATTCATTTAACAGATATCTTAATGAAAAGGGCTTAGATCATAATCTGCAAAATGGTACCTTCAAAATTAAGAGGGGAATATCACAAGAAGATTTGGCCAATCTACTTGTAACTAAGCAACAGTTTAGAGAACAATAGAATAATGATTTTATAATTCTCAAATATCTTTGCTTGACTAAGGATGTCTACGCAAAGACATTTGAGAATTATTATATTAAAAATAACTTGTGTTATTAAAACAGTTATGATAGAATGTTCAAGGCTTTAAATAAACACACATAATGATTAGGGATATGGTGCTATTTATAGTAAATCCTTAAGATGAATTATGTGGAAGAAATTAACCATGGAGGTAAAGAAAATGAGTGTTATTTCAATGAAGCAATTATTAGAAGCAGGTGTTCACTTTGGACATCAGACTAGAAGATGGAACCCTAAAATGGCTCCTTATATCTTCACAGAGAGAAATGGTATATATATCATTGATCTTCAGAAGTCAGTTGTAAAGGTTGATGAGGCATATAATGCTGTATTCGACATCGCATCACAAGGTGGTAAAATCCTCTTCGTAGGTACAAAGAAGCAGGCGCAAGACACAATTAAGGCTGAGGCTGAGAGATGTGGAATGTACTATGTTAATGAGAGATGGTTAGGAGGAATGCTTACTAACTTCAAGACAATTCAGAGTAGAATTGATCGCCTTAAGGCTATCGAGAAGATGGAAGAAGATGGAACATTTGATGTGTTACCTAAGAAAGAAGTTATAGCTCTTCGCAAGGAGATGGAGAAGCTAACTAGAAACCTTGGTGGTATAAAAGAGATGGGACGTGTTCCTGATGCTATATTCGTAGTTGACCCTAAGAAAGAGAGAATCTGTATCCAAGAGGCTCATGCACTTGGTATTCCACTAATTGGTATTGCAGATACTAACTGTGACCCTGAGGAATTAGATTTCGTTATTCCTGGAAATGATGATGCTATTCGTGCAGTTAAGCTTATCGTATCTAAGATGGCTGATGCTGTTATCGAGGCTAATCAGGGATTAATGAATGAATCAGAAGACGCAGAAGAAGAGTCAAATGACGAAGGTCAGGACGAATAATAGATAGAATAATTGGAGGATTAAGTTATGGCTATTACAGCAGCTATGGTTAAAGAATTGCGCGAGAAGACTGGCGCAGGTATGATGGATTGTAAAAAGGCGTTAACAGAGGCAGCTGGTGATATTAATGCAGCTATTGAAGCCCTTAAGAAGAGTGGTGCTGCTAAGGCAGAGAAGAAAGCATCTAGAATTGCAGCTGAAGGTATTGCTAGAATCGCAGCTTCTGATAATGAGGCTTGCGTTGTAGAGGTTAACTCTGAGACAGACTTCGTTGCTAAGAACGAGACTTTCCAGGAGTTTGTACAGGAAGTAGCTGATAAGGCTCTTGCTTCTTCATTACAAGGTGGTCCTAATGGTGAGGACGTTGAAGAATTATTAGAGTCTGCTGGATTAAAGGATGAATTAGTTGAGAAGACTGCTACAATTGGTGAGAAGCTTTCTGTAAGACGTTTTGAGAAGGCATCTGGCGATGTTGTTGTATCATATATTCATGGTGCAGGAAGAATTGGTGTTCTTGTTGCGGCAAGTGGCGATAATAATGATGCTAACAAGGAAGCTCTTAATAATATTGCAATGCAGATTGCAGCTATGAACCCACAGTACATTTCGCAGGATGACATCTCAGATGATGAGAAGGCTAAGCTAGAGGATATCGTTAAAGAAAGCGCTCTTAATGACCCATTCTCACTTCCTAAGCCAATCTTAATGGAATTAATCGAGGAAGCAAAGGCTAATCATTGGAGTGATGAGGATAAGGCAATCTTCGAAGAGAAGAAGTCTAAGATGAATTTCTTACCTAACTTCTTATCAGAAGATGCTAAGAAGTCTTTAGCTGAGGTTGCTCTTAATGCAAAAGAGAAGATTTATGGTAATAAGATTTTCAGTGGCCTTGTAAATGGTCGTGTTAACAAGCAATATAAGGATATCAGCCTTATGGATCAGGTATATGTTAAGGCTGAGGACGGCAAGCAGACTGTTGCAAAATATCTTGAGTCAGTTGATAAAGACTTGAAGATTACTAAGATGGTTCGTTTCGAAGTTGGTGAAGGAATCGAGAAGAAGGAAGAAGATTTTGCTGCAGAAGTTGCTGCTCAGATGAATTCTTAATACTAATTGTAATTATATATGGCTTTAAAAATGCATGTTCTTCTATTATAGCTTTATATTAGCTATAATAGATAGCTTGCATTTTTTTATAAGGAGTTAAAGGTTGGATACAGATAAGAAGGAAAACCTAAAAAAAACCAGAGACAGACGTAAAAGAATTAATAGAATAAAGGTTGGAATCATATTAACAATAACTGGTTCGATTCTTATATCTCTTATCGCAATTGTGTGCCTTATAGTATCTGTTGTAAAGCTTAATAACAGGTTAGACGAGATGGAAGAAGGAGGAACTTCTTCGTCAATAAAAGATGTTATTACTTCTACTGATTCAAGTGATAATATCAAATCACCTGAAAGTAATGAGAAGACGAATGTGTATCTTACATTTGATGATGGCCCTAGTGATAATACCGACAGTATCCTTGATACTTTAGGTAGATATAATGTTAAGGCGACATTTTTCTTGGTTCAAAAAGACGATGCAGTTATGAAGGATAAGATTAAGAGAATTGCTTCTGAAGGACATTCAATAGGAGTACATTCATATAGTCATAAATATTCTGAGGTATATGCGTCACTTGATTCCTTTAAGAAGGATGTTGAATCAATGAGAGATTTTCTTGAACCGCTTATTGGTTATAAGACGAAATTGTATCGTTTCCCAGGTGGAAGTGGTAATAAAGTGACTAATGTTGATATCAGAGATTGCATCGATTACCTTAATTCACAAGGAATTAACTACTATGATTGGAATGTATCTAGTGGAGATGCTGTAAGTAATGCATATACTGCTGATGAATTAGTTGAAAATGTTATGAAAGATGTGTTAAAATACAAGACGTCAGTAGTACTTTTACATGATGCTAATGCGAAAGGTACAACAGCAGAAGCTTTGCCTAGACTTATCGAGGCTTTGCAGGCTTCTAACGTTAGTCTTTTACCTATAACAGACGATACACCGCCTGTACAACATGTGAAGGCAAAGTAAATAGAAGAAACTGGAGGAAAATAGAATGGGATTTTTTAAAGAATTTAAGGATGATTTTTCAGACGCAGTAGGTGAACTTGTCCCTGATGCTAATTATGAAGGCGAAGAAGAGAATCTCGAGACGTCAGATGATATGGTAGACACATTAGATGAAGAGATTGATGTAGATAACGAATTATCTAAGCTTGATGGACTCTTCGAGCAGGTATCTAAGAAGGTTGACAACAATGAGACAATTGCAGTAACAGATACTATAGAGCCTGAGAAGGAAGAAAAGCCAGAAGTTAAGGAAGAGAAGAAGGAAGAGAAGAAGGAGAGTAATAATATGGATACATTTCAGACATACACACCTGCAGATACAACTTCTAATACAGTTTCAACACCTGTATCAACAACATCTAATGTTGCAAGTGATGAGAATGCAGTAATTACTAAGGGTATGACAATTACAGGTAATCTTGAATCAACAGGTTCAATCAATGTTGAAGGAACAGTTAATGGTGATATTACATGTAATGGTAAGCTCGTTATTGCAGGTTACGTTGAAGGAAATAGTAATTCTTCAGAGTTCTTCGCAGATTCAGCTAAGGTAGTTGGTGAAGTTAATACTACAGGTACAGCTAAGGTTGGCGTTGGTTCAGTAGTAGTTGGTAATATTGTTGCTACATCTGCAGTAATCGCTGGTGCTGTAAAGGGTGATATCGATGTACAGGGACCAGTTGTTGTAGATACATCAGCTGTAGTAGTTGGTAATATTAAGTCACGTTCAGTACAGATTAACAATGGTGCTGTTATTGAAGGTTTCTGTTCACAGACATACGCAGATGTTGATGTTGAGGGATTATTTGGCTAATGAAGAGAGTATTATTAAAGCTTAGCGGCGAAGCCTTAGCAGGCGATAAAAAGACAGGCTTTGATGAGGCGACCTGTATTGAGGTTGCTAATCAGGTCAAAGCAATTGTAGATGCTAATGTTCAGGTTGGTATTGTTATTGGCGGCGGCAATTTTTGGCGTGGAAGAACAAGCAATACTATTGAAAGAACTAAGGCTGACCAAATAGGTATGCTTGCTACAGTTATGAATTGTATATATGTATCTGAGATTTTTAGATACGTTGGAATGGACACTGTAGTTATGACACAGTTTGCCTGTGGTGATTGTTCTGTAATGTTTTCTAAGGATGAAGCTATGAAGGCTTTATCAGAAGGCAAGGTAGTGTTCTTTGCAGGTGGAACAGGTCATCCGTATTTTTCAACAGATACGGCGACTACACTTAGAGCTATTGAGATTGAAGCAGATGGAATTCTTCTTGCGAAATCAATTGATGGAGTGTATGACAGCGACCCTGCAACTAATCCAGATGCTAAGCGTTATGATAAGATTTCTATTCAAGAAGTTATTGATAAGAGATTAGGAGTTGTGGACCTTACAGCTTCTATTATGTGCCTTGAGAATAAGATGCCAATGTATGTATTTGCTCTTAATGAGAAGAATAGCATTAGCAAGGCAATATCAGGTGATTTTAATGGTACAATAGTTACAAATTAGGGGGAACTTTCAATGGATGAGAGATTGGTAAAATATGATGACAAGATGCAGAAATCATTAAACAACTTATATTCTGAGTATAACTCAATTCGTGCAGGTCGTGCTAATCCGCACGTGTTAGATTCAGTGCTTGTTGATTATTATGGTACACCTACTCCAATACAGCAGGTTGCTAATGTATCTGTTCCTGAGCCTAGATTAATTCAGATTCAACCATGGGAAGCTTCTATGGTTAAAGAAATTGAGAAGGCTATACAGACATCTGATGTTGGTATTAATCCTACTAATGATGGTAAGGTAATAAGATTAGTATTTCCTGAATTAACAGAGGAGCGCCGTAAGGAGCTTGCCAAGGATGTTAAAAAGAAGGGTGAGAACGCTAAGGTAGCTGTTAGAAATATAAGAAGAGATGCTAATGATTCCTTTAAGAAGCTATCTAAGGAAAGTGATATTTCTGAAGACGATATCAAGGAGTTAGAGGATAAAGCTCAGAAGTTAACAGATAGCTATATCAAGAAGATTGATGAAGCTGTTAGTGACAAGACAGAGGAAATTCTTAAAGTATAGTATAAAAACAAAGGACACGAGGTTTTAGTGTCCTTTTTTCAATAAGTAGAGAAATAATAGGAGAGAATATATGGTTCCAAAGCATATTGCAATTATACTCGATGGTAACGGAAGATGGGCTAAGAAGCGTGGCCTTCCTCGTACGGCAGGTCATACTCAGGGTGCGAAGAATATTGAGACAATAAGTAGAGCAGCATATAAAATGGGTGTAAAATACCTAACAATATATGTGTTTTCTACTGAGAATTGGACAAGGCCTCAAAGTGAAGTTGATGCCATAATGAAATTGCTCAATAATTATCTGTCAGATTGTCTTAAAAATGCTAAGAAGAATAATATGCAAGTTAGAATTATTGGTGATAAAACAAGACTTTCTGAGGATATGCAGGAAAAAATTGCCAAGCTTGAAGAAGTATCTAAGCAATATGATGGTCTCAATCTTAATGTGGCAATTAATTACGGTAGTCGTGATGAGATTGTAAGGGCTACAAAAAAGATTGCCACGAAGGTTAAAGACGGAGAAATAGATCCTAATGATATTACGATAGATATGATTAGTGATAATCTTGATACTAAGGAGATTCCTGACCCAGACCTTCTTATTAGAACTAGTGGAGAAGAGAGACTTTCTAATTATTTGCTTTGGCAATTAGCATATAGTGAGTTCTATTTTACAGATGTTCCATGGCCTGATTTCTCTAAGAAGGATTTAGAAGAGGCAATTGAGGAATACGGTAGAAGAAATAGAAGGTATGGGAACGTTTAGTTGCCAGATTACTTAGTAACGAATCGTTACCAAGTTTACTTGGTCGCGTAAAGTAGAAGGAGATAAAATGTCAGATAAATCAGTAGATAATAAATCAAGTAAGAAATCAGGCTTTATTCAAAGGCTTATCTCAGGAATTGTACTTGTTGCAATTCTTCTTGTGATAATTATTACAGGAGGACCTGTGCTTTTAGTATCAATGGGGATTATATCCATTATTGGTATGTGGGAGCTTTATAGAGTATTTAATGTACATAAGAAATTAGCAGGTATATTTGGATATGTGTTCTGTGCTTTGTTCTATGCTAATTTGCAGTTTGGCTTTTTGAGAGAAACATACTTGTTATTCGTAGTATTTTTGATTGTGGAGCTGGCTATATTTGTATTCTCATATCCTAATTATAAAGCAGAACAGATAATGGCAGTATTCTTTGGATTGTTCTATGTTGGTGTAATGATATCTTTCATTTACCAGACTAGGTGTCTGCCAAATAATGGAGCTTTCGTTGTATGGCTGATATTCTGTTGCTCATGGGGTGCCGATACCTGTGCTTATTGTGTTGGAATGTTATTTGGTAAGCATAAGATGTCGCCAAAGCTTAGTCCTAAGAAATCAGTTGAGGGTGCTATCGGTGGTATTGTTGGCGCTGCATTAATTGCTGCAATTTACTTAATAATTGTAAGAAACTATATGAATATTGTATGGCTTGATATTGTTATTCTGTCAGGAGTTGTTGCTGTTGGTGCCTTTATCTCTATAATAGGTGATCTCGCTGCTTCAGCAATTAAGAGATTCTATGATATTAAGGATTATGGCAAGCTGATTCCTGGTCATGGAGGAATTCTAGACAGATTTGACTCTGTAATCATTACAGCACCAATAATTTATATGTTATCATTCTATTTTGCATAGGAGGAACAAAATGAGAAAAATTGCTATTCTTGGTACAACAGGTTCTATAGGAACACAGACGCTTTCTATTGTAGAAGAGAAGAAGGACCTTGACGTTGTTGCAATGTCCTGTGGCTCTAATATTGATTTGTTTGAAAAGCAAATTAGAAAGTTTGGCCCTAAGCTTGTGTCCTGCGGAAGCGAAGATAAGGCCAACGCTCTTAGGGAAAGAATAGCAGATCTTAATATAGAAGTATTGTCAGGAATGGATGGGCTTGTTGCAGTGGCAACACATAGCGAAGCTGAAATTGTTGTTACAGCTATTGTTGGAATGCTTGGAATAAGACCAACTGTTGCTGCTATTAATGCTGGAAAGGATATTGCCCTTGCTAATAAAGAAACACTTGTTACAGCAGGACATATCATAATGCCACTATCTAAGGAGAAGAACATATCAATCCTTCCTGTTGATAGTGAGCATTCTGCAATATTCCAATCCTTGCAGGGTAATGAAGGTAATAAAATACATAAGATATTACTTACTGCAAGTGGTGGACCTTTTAGAGGATTTACCAGTAAGCAGTTACAAGATGTAACCCTAGAAGATGCCCTAAAGCATCCTAACTGGGACATGGGCAATAAAATAACCATCGACTCTGCTACAATGGTTAACAAAGGCTTAGAGGTGATGGAGGCCAAATGGTTATTTGGAGTTGATTTAGACAGAATTGAAGTGGTAGTTCATCCTGAGTCAATTCTTCATTCTGCCGTAGAATATGATGATGGTGCTGTAGTAGGTCAGTTAGGCTTACCTGATATGAGACTACCAATTCAGTATGCTTTATATTATCCGAAGAGGCTTCCTATGTCAGGAGAGTATCTTGATTTGTTCAAGATTGGTTCTCTTACATTTGAAAAGCCTGATATGAATGTATTTGTTGGACTAAAGCTTGCCATTGAAGCACAAAGACAGGGTGGCAATGTACCTACAATATTTAATGCTGCAAACGAGAAAGCAGTAGCGTTGTTTTTGAATAAGAAGATTAGTTTTACTGATATATACAGACTGATTGAAGATTCTATGAATAGTATTGAGGTTATTAAAGAACCTAACCTTGATGAGATTCTTTATACTGAACAGGAAGTATATAAGTATTTATCAAAATACTAGAGTGGAGATTACTTAATGCTTAAGATTTTAATTGCGATTATAATTTTTAGTTTTATAGTTATATTCCATGAATTAGGCCATTTCTGGGTTGCTAAAATGTGTGACGTTAAGGTCAATGAATTCTGGCTTGGAATGGGTCCTACGTTGCTTCATTTTACTAAGGGAGAGACTAAGTATTGTCTTAAATTACTTCCTTTTGGTGGAGCATGTGTAATGGAAGGTGAGGATGAAGAAAGTGATGACGAGAGGGCTTTCAATAAGAAGCCGGTATGGAAGCGCTTCTTAATTGTTGCTGCGGGGCCTTTTAATAACTTTATCCTTGCAGCTGTACTATGCTTTATTGTAATTGCGACGGTGGGAATTGACAAGCCAGTTGTTGACTCTGTTTCTGAAGGCTATAGTGCTGCTGAACAAGGGATTCAGCCTGGAGATGAGATAATATATCTTGATAATTACAGAGTTCATTTTTCTCATGAGATTTCTGCATACGTATTTTTCCATAAAGAAGATACAATTGAAATGACCTATGAGAGAAATGGTGATAGAAATTCAGTTTATGTTACACCTAGGCTTAAGGAGGATACAGGCAAGTATCTTATAGGCGTCAACTGGGAAGGTGGATATGAGAAGGGTAATTTCTTCGAGAATATATACTACGGAATGTGCCAGATGAAGTATTATATATATACTACCTTCAAGAGTTTATCGGCACTTATTACAGGGCAGGTATCTATTAAGGAGATGTCAGGACCTGTTGGAATTGTCAAGGTTATTGGCGATACTTATGAAAAGTCAAAGGATTCAGGGGCGTTAGCAGTTGTAATGAATCTGTTGAATCTAGCGGCACTTCTTTCTGCCAACCTGGTTGTAATGAATCTACTGCCTCTTCCTGCACTTGATGGGGGAAGACTTGTCCTGTTTATTGTAGAAGCCATTAGAGGCAAGAAACTAAATGAGAAGATAGAAGGTAAGATTCATTTTGTTGGACTTGTCCTATTAATGGGACTGATGGTGTTTATAATGTATAATGATATAGTTAAAATATTCTTTAGCTGATAGGGGGATTATATGGGAAGAAATGATACGAAGGTAATTCATATTGGTGACAGAGTAATAGGTGGTGGCAATCCAATTCTTATTCAGTCTATGACCAATACTAAGACAGATGATGTTGAAGCTACAGTGGCACAGATTAATAAGCTAGCTGATGCTGGATGCGATATTATAAGGTGTGCCGTTCCTAATATGGAAGCGGCTAATGCACTTTCTTCCATTAAGAGTAGAATTGACATACCTCTTGTGGCAGATATACATTTTGATTATAAGCTGGCTATTGCTGCAATTGAAAATGGTGCTGATAAGATTAGGATTAATCCTGGTAATATCGGTTCAACTGATAGAATCAAGGCGGTTGTAGATGCAGCCAAGGATAAGAATATTCCTATTAGGGTAGGTGTTAATTCTGGTTCCTTAGAAAAAGAAATTGTTGAAAAAAATGGCGGTGTTACAGCTGAAGGGATTGTTGAATCAGCCATTGATAAGGTAAGAATAATTGAAGATTTGGGATATGACAATCTGGTTGTTAGTATTAAGTCATCTGATGTACTTATGTGTGTTAAAGCGCATGAATTAGTTTCGAAAGAGATTAATTATCCCCTTCATGTAGGCATTACAGAATCAGGGACAATTATTTCAGGTAATATTAAGTCATCTATAGGACTAGGATTAATTCTAAATCAGGGTATTGGTGATACAATTAGAGTATCACTAACTGGAGACCCATTAGAAGAGATTAAGTCTGCAAAGCTAATTCTTAGAACTCTTGGATTAAGACAGGGTGGAATAGAAGTAGTATCTTGCCCTACCTGTGGTAGAACGCAGATTGACCTTATATCTCTCGCTAATCAGGTTGAGAATATGGTTGCTGATATTCCTCTTAATATCAAGGTGGCTGTTATGGGATGTGTTGTTAACGGCCCTGGTGAAGCTAAAGAAGCAGATATAGGTATTGCTGGTGGAATTAATGAAGGTCTTATTATTAAGAAGGGTGAGATTATTAAGAAGGTTCCCGAAGATAAGCTAATTAGTGAATTAAGAAATGAACTACTTAATTGGAGTGAATAGATATCTATGGACAAACTGTTTTTTGAAGCATTTCCAAGCATACAATTAGATAATGATTTGCATAATGCATTGAATGATTCAATGGTAACTAAGGTAAGTACTAACAGCTCGAAGGATGCTGTTAGTGTTTACCTTTATTGTCGTAGAGTAATTCCTAAAAGAAGAATTAGAACTCTAGAAGAACAGATTAAGAAGCAGATTTTTTCTTATGATGATATCAAGATAAATGTTATTGAGAAGTTCGAATTGTCTTCTCAATACAGTGTTGAGTCTTTTTATAATGAATATATTGATAGCATATATCATGAGATTAGCGAATATAGTTCATATATGTTGGCTGTAATTAAGAGGGCTGATTTTGAATTTGAAGAAGATAAGCTGACTATTGTTCTTGAGGATAATATGTTTACCCGAAGTAGAGAGGAAGAGATTATACATATATTTCATTCGATTTTCTGTGATAGAGCAGGGTTAAATGTAATAGTTGATGTGGATTATAAGGAGGCTACTAAGACTAATTATCAAGAGAAGAATGAAACATATATTAGGAATAAGGTTGATAAGATAGTTGACAGACTTGAAGAGATTAAGGAAAGAGAAGAAGAGGAAAGAGAGGAGGATGTTGTAGGCAGTAATAATAAGGGTAAGCAGAATAATAAGAGAACCTATGGTCTTGTCAGATCTAGCAATAAAGATGTAATGTATGGCAAGGATTTCGATGGTGATGCCATTAATATTAGCGAACTTAATGATGCTGATTGTGGTAATTATGTTATTATTTCTGGAGAGATTTTTGGAATAGATTATAGAGAAATTCGTAATGAGAAGACAATTGCTACAGTATCAATTTATGATGGCTCTGATTCCATTGATATTAAGTTCTTCCTTAGGAATGATCTGCTTTCAGAATTCAAATCACATTTTAAAGAAAAACAAGGAATTAAAGTTAAAGGTATACTTGACTATGACAACTTTACGAAGGAGACTAACATATCGAGGATAGAAGGCGTTAAGAAGACTTCTATAGCTTCTAGCGTTAGGATGGATAATTCTATTGAGAAAAGGGTAGAATTACATTGTCATACTAAGTTCTCCGAGATGGATGGTGTATCATACGCTACTGATATATATAAACAGGCTAAGAAATGGGGGCATAAGGCATTGGCAATTACTGACCATGGCGTTGTTCAGGCATTTACAGAAAAAGGATTAATGCATGGAGCCTATGATGATCCTGACTTTAAGATGATACTTGGCTGCGAGGCATATATAGTTGATGATTATAAAGGTGTAGTGACTAACTCAAAAGGCCAGAGCCTTCATAATACCTATGTTGTATTTGATATAGAAACAATAGGACGAAATGCATATAAGGATAAGATTATAGAAATTGGCGCTGTCAAAGTCGAGGATGATAAGATAGTTGATAAATATTCTACATTTGTTAATCCTAAGAGGCCTATTCCTTATGAGATATTTCAACTAACATCTATTACAGATGATGATGTTATTGATGCGCCAACAATTGATAAGGTGCTTCCTGAATTTCTTGATTTTTGTGAAGATTGCATTATGGTAGCGCATAATGCTGATTTTGATATGGGATTTATAATTGCAAATGCTAATGAGTTAGGTATTACATTAGATAAAACCTATGTTGATACCTTAGGCTTAGCAAGATTCCTGCTTCATGATATAAGCAAATTCACATTAGATGCTGTTGCTAAGAAGCTGAAGATTAAGCTTGAACATCACCATAGGGCTGTGGATGATGCTTTATGTACAGCGTATATATTTATCGATTTTTATAAGAGGCTGATTAAGCAGGAAATTGATAATTTAGATGATATAAATGAGAAATTCATTATGGATGAAAAAGCAATAAGTAAGCTTTTTTCATATCATTGTATTATATTAGCTAAGAATGATATTGGAAGGATTAATCTATATAAGCTAATCTCAGATTCGCACCTTAAGTATTTTAACAGAAGGCCTAAGATGCCTAAGAGTCTGATTAATGAGTATAGGGAGGGACTAATTATTGGTTCTGCTTGTGAAGCAGGAGAATTATATAGAGCTCTTCTTGAAGGAAAAAGTGATGAAGAAATTGCTAGGATTGTAGATTTCTATGATTATCTTGAATTACAGCCTGTAGGTAATAATGAATTCATGGTTTCAAGTTCAAAATATGATATTGAATCATTAGAGGACATTAGAGATATTAATAGACAGATTGTTCGATTAGGTCAGAAGTTCAATAAGCTAGTGTGCGCTACCTGTGATGTACATTTCTTAAATCCAGAGGATGAAGTATATAGAAGAATTATAATGGCAGGTAAGGGTTTTGATGATGCAGATGACCAGGCACCTCTATATCTTCATACAACAGATGAGATGCTAGATGAATTCGCTTATCTTGGATATGACAAGGCGAAAGAAATTGTTATTACTAATACTAACAAGATAGCAGATATGTGCGACAGAATTAAGCCAGTTCGACCTGACAAATGTCCTCCTGTAATCGAGAATTCTGACCAGATGTTAAGGGATATATGCTATAACAAGGCCCATGAGATGTATGGTGAGGATTTACCTGAGGTTGTATCAGAAAGGTTAGAGCGTGAGCTTAATTCTATTATTGGTAATGGCTACGCCGTAATGTATATTATAGCTCAAAAACTTGTATGGAAGTCAGTAGAGGATGGATATCTTGTTGGCTCTCGTGGTTCTGTTGGTTCCTCATTTGCAGCTACAATGGCAGGTATTACAGAGGTTAATCCATTAAGTCCACATTACTTATGTCCTAAATGTCATTATGCCGAGTTTGATTCAGATGATGTTAAAGAATTTGCTGGTCGCGCCGGATGTGATATGCCAGATAAGACATGTCCTAATTGTGGTACACCTTTGTCCAAGGAAGGCTTTGATATTCCATTTGAGACATTCTTAGGATTTAAGGGTAATAAAGAGCCTGATATTGACCTTAACTTCTCTAGTGATTATCAGTCTAAAGCACATAAATACACTGAGGTAATATTTGGAGAAGGTCAGACTTACAAAGCAGGAACAATTGGTGGTCTTGCTGATAAGACGGCATTTGGTTATGTTAAGAAGTACTACGAAGAACGTGGTGTAGATAAGAGAAGCTGCGAGATAGACAGATTAGCAAAAGGATGTACTGGGATAAGAAGAACTACTGGACAGCATCCGGGTGGTATCATTGTTCTTCCTATGGGTGAGAACATTTATTCCTTTACACCAATACAACACCCTGCTAACGATATGAAAAAGGTAGATATTGTTACTACACATTTTGATTATCATAGTATTGATTCTAACTTGTTAAAGCTTGATATATTAGGACATGATGATCCTAATATGATTAGAATGCTTGAAGATATAACTAATATTGACGCTACTAAGATTCCACTAGATGATAAGGATGTAATGTCCTTGTTTATGAATACAGATGCACTTAAGGTTGCACCTGGTGATTTGTGGGATGATTTGGATCTTGGTACGCTAGGTATTCCAGAATTTGGAACACCATTTGCTATGGGAATGCTTCGTGATGCTAAGCCGAAGGAATTCTCTGACTTAGTTCGTATATCAGGCTTATCACATGGTACTGATGTGTGGCTTAATAATGCCCAGGACCTTATCAGAGATGGGATTGCTACAATTTCAACTGCAATATGTACAAGAGATGATATTATGACATATCTTATTCATCAGGGACTTGATTCAGAAGAAGCATTTACCATAATGGAAAATGTACGTAAGGGTAAGATTGCATCTGACCCATCTTCGGATAAGTGGATAAACTGGAAGCAGGATATGGTTGATCATGGTGTGCCTGACTGGTATCTTGGTTCATGTGAGAAGATAAAGTACATGTTCCCTAAGGCACATGCTGTAGCCTATGTTATGATGGCATGGCGAATTGCATATTTTAAGATTAATTATCCCCTTGCATATTATGCAGCCTATTTTTCGATTCGAGCTAAGGCTTTTAACTATGAGTTAATGTGTCAGGGAAAAGCAGCTGTTGAAAATCATTTAAAGGAATATAGTGATAAAGAATATCTGTCTGCAAAAGAAGAAAATGAATATGGTGATATGTTACTTGTACAGGAAATGTATGCTAGAGGCTTAGAGTTTTTGCCGCTTGATTTGTACAAATCAGATGCAAGATATTTTAAGGTAGAGGATGGTAAGATAAGACCACCATTTATATCTGTGGATGGAATGGGTGAGAATGCAGCTGATTCTCTTATGATTGCTGCTGGTGAAGGAGCATTTACTTCTAAGGATGATATTAAGAATCGTGGCAAGGTGCCTAAGACAATTATTGAGACCTTTGACAGACTAGGTGTTACTAAGGGGCTGCCAGAGTCGGCACAGATATCTCTATTTGATATTATATAGTTAATTAGCTTGATTTACGTAGATGTCTTGATTATGAGACTGTTTGAAAGACTTATATGATATGATATAATTATTGCTAGAATTAATTGACATATTATTACTTGTGATTATAGTCATATTGCTATTTGTTGTCGTATTAATAACATTAATGTAAGAGGAGGAATAATTAGTGGGAGAAAATGGACAAAATGCACCAGTAGGTCAGAACAACAAAAAAAGAAATATAATTATCATTGCAGTAATAGCTGTTGTCCTTGTAGTAGGTATGATTGTTGGAATCATATTTGCAATAAAAGGGGATAAGAAGGTTGACGACGATGGATTAGTTGATACTATATCTAAAAGGGATATAAAAGCAACTGTATCTACAACTGGCGTATTAGACTCCGTAGAAAGTGAAGCGGTAACTAGTTCGCTAATGGGTAGCACCGTTAAGAATGTTTATGTAAAAGAGGGTGAATATATTGCTCCTGGACAGGTTATATGTCAATTAGATACAAGTAGCTTGCAACAACAATATGCTGAATTGCAGAAATCTATTGCTCAGGCGAAGGCTGATAAGATTAAGAGTAATCAGGAGTATGACAAGGAAGTTCAGGATGCACAGAATGAAAGAGATGCGGGAATAGGTGAGATTAATCAGCAGATATTTATTGCCCAGGTTAATTATAATACTACTGCAGCTGAGTTAGATAGACAAAGACTTAGATATATTCAATATCTTCAGGATCCTAATCATAGCGAGTGGGATATGGAAGCGATAGAGATGGAATCAAATATATCTGATTTAGAATCATCATTAGAACTTAATAAGAATATTGTTAATATATATCAGAGTGTTCGTGATAGTGTTTTAGAGGCTGGAGATGGAACAAACTATGTTGATGAGCTTCGTAACAGTATTAACGGAGTAACTGATGGTACAATTAGCTCACTAGAAGAAGCTGCCAGAGAAGTACAAAATAGTATCGCACAGGGTACTGTAAGAAGTACAGTTGGTGGTGTAATAACAAGTCTTGGAGTTAAACAGGGAGATACATATATAGGTGGTTCTATTTGTACTGTTGAGAATGATAACTCTCTAATGATTCATACACAGGTAAATGAATCTAAGGTTGCTGATGTGTCTGAAGGTATGAAGGTTATAATTACAACAGATGCCACGGGTTCAACTGAGCTTTCTGGAGTTGTTACCTATGTGGCACCAAGAGCTGCCTCAACATCAACATCAGGTAATGCAAATGATGTTGGAGCCAAGATAAGTGCTTCTTTTGGTTCATCTGGTTCATATCTTGTTAAAGTATCTTTAAATGAGCAGAATCCAAGACTTCGACTTGGAATGAATACTAAGGTTAAAATAATTACTAATGAAACAGGAAATGCATTATCTATACCATCTGCTGCATTGCAGGAGGATAAGGATGGCAAATTTATTGAGTTAGTAACAAATATGGATAAAGTTGATGATGGTTCTGCTGACACTTATGAGAAAGAAAAAGTATATGTTAATGTAGGTGTTGTGGGAGATGATTATACAGAGATACATGGTACAGGAATAAAAGAAGGCGAATATGTGTATATTCCTGCAGATTCACAAAAGATGCTTGATGAACTTAAGAATTGGGTTGAGAATTACTCTGGAGAATAACATTTTTTGAGAAAGGGACCCCTGATAATGGAGGTAGATAATCTACTATTATATAAAAATGATGATTTGCTTTTAAGAAGATTCTCATCTATATTGAAAGACAAAAGTGCTGATGACAAAGAGACCTTTGAATTGCTCTCAATGCTTATTAAGTTCGGAGCAGAGCATGGATTTTATGGCAATTTATGGCATTGTTATATTACATGGATGATGGTATATGATGAGAATCCTTATAGCATTGACTGTGAAATCAAAGGAAGTCCTGGCGGAACATTTGACAAGATAGCATTACATGATTTTGCCATATTGAAAGAACTATTTGATTTTGATTTAAATGGTTTAAATGTTGATTTTGATATTAGTACAATTATTAACTTTTATGATGAGGGTAATAAGGATAAAGTATTCAATAGAAGAATCAGAGATAGAATATGTGAATTATCTGTATCATTAGAAAAGTGTAATGATGTATTAGAATTTAGAGATTTGATTGTTGATTTTTATAAGCAATTTGGTGTAGGAATGCTAGGGCTTCATAAGGCATTCAGATTAGATGATGAAGGAAATATTATTCCTATAAAAAGGATTACTCATGTGTCCTTCAATGACCTTGTAGGATATCAGCTTCAGAAGGACAAATTGATACAGAATACTAATGCATTTGTATCTGGTTCTAAAGCTAATAACTGTCTACTATATGGTGATGCAGGTACAGGTAAGTCAACAAGTATTAAGGCCTTGGCTAATGAATACTATGATAAGGGTCTTAGAGTAATTGAAATATATAAGCATCAATTTAAGTATATTAATAATCTTATTTCTACTATTAAGAACAGAAATTATAAGTTCATAATATATATGGATGATTTGTCCTTTGAAGATTTTGAGATTGAGTACAAGTATCTGAAAGCAGTAATAGAGGGAGGCTTAGAGAAAAAGCCAGATAATATCTTGATTTATGCTACTTCTAACAGGCGTCATCTTGTGAAAGAGAAGTTTACTGATAATACTGAGTCTAATGATTTGCATAAAAGTGATACCAAGCAAGAGAAGCTATCCCTTGCTGCCAGATTTGGAGTATCAATTTATTATGGTGCTCCTACTCCAAAGGAATTCAAAGAGATTGTTTTAGCTCTTCGTGATAGGAATAACATCAATATGAGTGATGAAGATATTCTAAGTGCTGCTAATAAGTGGGAGTTAAGTCATAATGGCTTGTCAGGTAGAACAGCTCAACAGTTTATAGACTATCTAATAGGCTTGGATAATTAAAATACATTTAATCAGGAGATAAAATGAATTCTAATAAGAAAATAATATTCGTTGATATGGATGATACTTTGCTTACAACGGATAAGAAGATTTGTAAAGCTAATGTTGAAGCAATTAACAAAATGGTAAGTGAAGGTCATATATTCGCAATTAATACAGGTCGTCCCCTTAATGCTGTTAAGAAGTTGATTGGCGGTCTTAATATGAATAAGAACTGTTATATACTTTCTTTTCATGGAACGAATGTATATGATTGTGAGAATGATAAGATAATTCATGCTGACTCAATGGATGTTACTGAATCTATTAAGCTACTCAAGGCTATTGATGAAGAAGGTATTCATTCTCAGACATTTACAATTGATGGAATCTATACGACTAATGATGATGACATATTAGTAGAATATAATAAATACTCTAATGAGCCGTACAACATAGTCAAGGACTATGATGAATTAAAAGGGCTTAGCCTTCATAAGATAATGGCAATTGATTATAAAGACCATAGAAGGCTTGTGAAGTTTCAGGAAAAATATGCTAATGATAGTAGCAAGCATTTCTCTACATTTTTCTCTTGCCCAGAATATCTTGAGTATACAATGAAGGGTGCTGACAAGGGAAATGGTGTAAGATTCTTAGCTGATTATCTTAATATGTCTATTGACAATACAATTGCCTGTGGTGATGAGAGAAATGATATATCAATGATTAAGGCTGCTGGACTGGGTGTATGTATGATTAACGGTAATGAAGAAGCTAAGCGTGCGGCAGATTACATTACCAGGAATAACAATAATAATGGTGGTATAGCTGAGGTGATTAATAAGTTTATATTATAGATGGCTGAAAAAAGATACAATAATACTATAAAATGTAGCAAAAATAACGATTTATCCACGAAAACACAATATATTGTGGATAACATTTGACAAGCGACATAATAGATGTTATTATTATTGTGAGCAAAGGAATTGCTCTGGAACTTATTCAATTTAATATGCGCCAAGGAGGGGATCTATTATGCTTGATATGAATTTCCGTGTATCAGAAATCTTTCAAAGCTCCGATTCTGATGATTCCCGAAGACAGGCTGTCATTAACCGTAAACCTCTTCAGCGGGACAGCGCGTCAGAATTCGGAAGCATATTCAAAGCTGCTTGTGATGAGGTTAATTCCCAAGCAAGTATCACACACCAAAATAGGGGTTATGTCCCTAAAGTCAATACATCGTGGCAACCGACTGTATTGATTAAGTAGAATTAAGTTTCGAAAAGAGAAGGATCGCTTACGCGGTCCTTTTCAATTTTTTGATGGGGAGAAATAATAATGAAAAGAAGGCTTATTGGTATAGTAGTACTATGTATAATGATTATTGCTATGACAGGATGTGCTTGTAGTAGCAGTAGTTCTAACAGTTCTAATAATTCTAATCTGGCTAATGATGCTTATATTACGGGTGATTTCAGTAAACTTAATAAGGATTATGTGAGAAATACTGGTCTAATATTTGGTGATTATGAGATTGTACTTCCCGTAAAGATTAGCGAACTTCCATTTAAGAATCATACCAAGGCCTTTGAGGTTAAGCTTAATAATTTAGTGCCTGACGACTCAAGGATAAAACCTAATCAGATAATTATGTATAATCCTTCTGACGCTTTTACTAGTTCTGAGAGAAAAAGTAATGGGACTTATTATGCATTTAACGATACAGCCCAGGATAATTTGCCTGAACTATGTAATGTATATGCAGTGGTAATTAATACAAAGGACCTTGATGATAATAATTATATACAGATTGGGCCAAATAGAATTACGAAGAATATGACTTACAAGGATGCCTGTATAACCTTTAGAAATACTGTTAATAATCAGGACAACTATAAAGAGAATCTGTACGATAATAAGGACAAATATTCTGTTGCATTTTATAATGATTTGCTTTATAAAATTGTATATGACAAACTTGACGAGAATAATGCTGTTATTGTTATAAGAGCTGATAAAGACATTAATGATGCAAATAATTTAAATGATATTCCTTGGAGTTATTAGAAATCATGCTACAATCTAAGCTAAAAAAAATTAAGACAATATATATTGTTTTTTCTGTTGTTTATTCTTTTATAATAGTTTTTGGTATTTTTTTCACTATAGCTGAATGTTTAGTATTTGAAAATACAATATCAACAGTGTTAGCTATAATCAATTATGTTAGACAGATAGTAGCATTAGTTATATTTATACATGGTTTAATTAGTATTAATCGCTGTCTTAATAATCCAGGCTATCTTGATAAATATATGAGAGGATATAATATTTGGATTGTTTTTATATTGTCAGCTTTGGTTACACCTTTTTATCTTATTGTGGGGGTTAAGACATATAAGGCTTCGCAGATTTATATTGCATCTCATATATATGCTTCTAGTGATTCTGTAGATGATAATATTTCTGAAAATAAAAATGCTAACATTAAGTATCCCTTATCTAATTCTAAGCTTACGTTATTTATTGTCCTTTCAATTATAATTGGTGTTGTTAGTACTTGTGGATACTTTTTAGGTGCCTCTATTGCAAGTATAGCAAATGAGAATAAATCATATCATAAGGTTGAAAAACCAACAGGAGAAATGCCAAGTATTAGACTACATTACGATAATAATGAGACAGATTTGTTCGATCAAAGCTTTAACTTTAATGCGTTAGATGACTACTTTGGTTATAGCTTTTATTCTTATGATGATTTGACACCTGAGGATACTGTTAAAGCCAATACTTCTCTTATGGGCAAGAATAGTAATGTTCCTGGATTTTATATCACATTTACAGCTAATGAGAAATGTAAAGTAAAAGAGATGAAGATTACAGATGTTTCCATAGATTACAACGTCTATGATGTTCCCGGGCTTGAACATTATAAGACTAATATGGATTCATATTATATAATAATTAATGGTAATAAGATTGATAATAATACAGATTATGTTATTGCAAAAGAGATTCTTAAATCAATAAGTAATGAAAAAAGTTATTATTATGAGAATAACTATAGTGATTATAGTAGTCTCTATATTAATAATCGAGACAACTATAGTATTAATCTTAGATTCGATGTTAATGGAAAAATTGAAAGCATAAGTGTTGATATATATAGTGCATATTAAGGAGCTTGATTAGTAGTTATGAATTATTCAAAAGATGAGCAGGAAAGGATTATGAAAATGTCACCGGAGGAGTGGCAGGAATTCAAGAATGCAAGTGACCAGTTTGAACAAGATAGCGAAGAATATATTCAGTTAAAGCTTAAGCTTGAAGCTGAAAGAGCCAAGTACATAGAAGAGAGTCAGAAATTAGACAAGGAAGTTGCGGATCATTTTCATAAAGAAAATCTTGCTGAATATGAGAGATTACAAAACGAATTTATTCAAAAGGAAAAAGAGGAGTATCTAAGGAAGCTACAATATGCAAGTAATAATGACGGGGTCAAGAAAAAATCTTATGTCAAATATATTATAATTGGCGTAATTGTAATAGTTTTAGTAATAATAATAACAGCAATAGTTGTATCTAATCAGAAGGATGATGCTACACATTTTACAAGAGAAGAGATGGTGGCAATGCAAAATGAAGCTCAAGGGGTAAGTGAAGGCCATTACGATAAAGATACTAATATCTTTATTCAGGACTCTGAGACAAGCGAGATGACGGCACAGGATTTGAAGCTTTATAACGATAGTAGGATTAAGCTATTTTATGAGCATCATTCCATAGGTATTATGAATTATTCAAGAAACATTGATATGTCCTTGTTCACGCAGAAGAATACCAAGGACGGTTTTGTTCAACTAGAGCCGAAGCGTACAGAATATTATCAGATAAAGCTTTATAGTGATACTAACAAGGACAATAGAACAATAAGAAGCTTTGTAATTGATTATGATAATCTTCGTTATCTTAATGATAACAACGTATATTGTATGTTCGAGGATTATATTATCAATAGAAGCACCACATATAATGATGTTAAGAACTATTTCTCAAATAAGACAAATGATATTAGAGAATATGTGGATTCCAAAAAACATGCTGAGATTAATATAGATAATATTAAGATTATTATTGACAGCTTTGAGGATGAGAAGATTAAGCCTGTTGGTACAGTGGATAAGATAACTGTGGAGGTTGCAAAATGAGAAAAATATGTGCTAGTTTGATTATTGGAGTTCTACTTATTGGTTCCTTAACAGGATGTGCCTGTGGAAGAGCTTCACAGATTGTGGGAACATGGAATGAGGTTCAGGATTACTCGCAGGTAAATTCTGAGCCGGCTACTAAGGTTTGTGGAATCTGGATAGAAGATATACCTGAATCACAAAATCGTGATGTATTATATCTAAGAGGTGATAAGTATAATACTCAAATTTATGGTGGCTATGATGGCGGTAGCTGGATTATAGATGAAAACGACCCTGATATAATCATTTATAATAAGTATCCTATTGCTGGTGAAGGTGTACCCCTTAGTGATATGACAAGATATAAGTATCATCCTGAGAATGATACTATAACTAATATTGTTGATGATTCCTTCGATGAAGTAAGGTATGTAAGGATGAATCCTGTTAAGATGGTTCTTAATAGTGATAATAGGGGAACCTATGGTGATAGAGAAGCAAAATGGGAATTTGATGAAAGCCATAATAGCTTGAAGGTTAAGATAAAAAGACCAGATACAAATAAGGACTATGATGGCACGGAGTGGATAGTATATGATACATGCCATTTCTACTACGATCAAGACAAACAGCGTCTTTGCAGAAGTTATATGGATGGTTCTATGTTCGATATGAGCAGATATATGGAGAAGGAAATTCCTGCAAAATAGTATAAAATAAGGCATTGACATATATTTTTCATTATGTTATATTATTTTCGTTGCAAAAATAAAGAAGAGTATCCACTCTCACCTAGGCGCAATTGGGCGACTTAGTGTTAATATTTCAACTATTTTTTGTTTTTGTTGATATAAGTGGATAGTCTGTCTATCCACTTTTTTCAATTTATGGAGGTATGGAACCATTAGCGATTTACAGATTAATGAACAGATTAGAGACAAAGAGATTCGACTAATAGGTGATGATGGAGAGCAGCTTGGAATTATGTCATCTAAGGAAGCTATGAAGCTTGCTGATGATGCAGGGCTTGATCTTGTTAAGATTGCGCCTAAGGCTAAGCCACCTGTATGTAAGATTGTTGATTATGGAAAATATCGTTACGAGCAGGCGCGCAAGGAAAAGGAAGCAAAGAAAAAGCAGAGAACTGTTGAAATCAAAGAAATTAGACTTTCACCTAATATTGAATCAAATGATTTGAATACTAAAATGAATGCGGCTAGAAAGTTCATTGCTAAGGGCAACAAGGTTAAGGTTACCTTAAGATTTCGTGGTCGTGAGATGGCACACATGCATGATAGCAAGCATATACTTGATGATTTTGCAGAGAGTATGTCTGATGTTGCTGTAGTGGAGAAAGAACCTAAGCAGGAAGGTAGATCTATTAGCTTGGTTCTTGCAGAAAAAAGATAGATTATTTTAAGGAGGAAATAAAAATGCCAAAGATTAAGACAAATAGAGCAGCTGCAAAGCGCTTTAAGAAGACAGGGACAGGTAAGCTTAAGAGAAATAAGGCTTATAAGTCACATATCTTAACAAAGAAGACAACTAAGAGAAAGAGAAATCTTCGTCAATCAGCTATTACTGATTCGACAAATGAGAAGAATATGAAGAAGGTATTACCATACCTATAAGATATGTTGCCATATTAAATAAAGGTAGCATTTAAGATAAGGAGGATTAGATTAATGGCTAGAGTTAAAGGTGGCTATAATGCCAAGAGTAAACATAATAAAGTATTAAAGATGGCTAAGGGCTATAGAGGAGCAAGATCTAAGCAATATCGTGTTGCTAAGCAATCAGTAATGAGAGCACTTGCTACTTCATATGCAGGTCGTAAGCAGAGAAAGCGTCAGATGAGACAGCTTTGGATTGCAAGAATTAACGCAGCTGCAAGACTTAATGGTCTTAGCTACTCAAAGTTCATGCATGGACTTAAGCTTGCTGGAGTTGAGATGAATCGTAAGATGTTAGCTGAACTCGCAGTTAATGATGCTGAAGGTTTTGCATCTCTTGTTGAGCTTGCAAAGTCTAAGGTTGCATAGGCTTAACAATATAATTATTAGAGAATATAATATGACTCTTTGGAAACTGCGCTTTGGTGATTTGTTTTCAAAGAGTTATTTTTATATATGAACAAAATTCTAATTAAAAAGTATTTGGAAATTCTTGTGATTTATTATACAATAATCTTGTATGAATTATATTTTAGGGGGTATTAATTATGGCTATTTTAGTTACAGGCGGAACAGGATATATAGGAAGTCATACTGTTGTTGAATTACAGAATAATGGATATGATGTTGTGGTATTAGATAATTTGTCTAATTCTAGTGTTAAATCACTTGATAGAGTTAAGGCTATAACAGGTAAGGATGTCAAATTCTATGAAGGCGACATTAGAGATAGGAAGATATTAGAGAAGATATTCGACAATGAGACAATTGACTCTTGTATACATTTTGCAGGTCTTAAGGCCGTTGGTGAATCTGTAGAAAAGCCATGGGAATATTATGATAATAATATTACAGGAACACTTACTCTTGTAGATGAGATGAGAAAGCATGGCGTTAAGAATATTATCTTCTCAAGCTCTGCAACAGTATACGGTGATCCTGCACAGATACCAATTACAGAGGAATGCCCTAAGGGACAGTGTACTAATCCTTATGGATGGACTAAGTCAATGCTTGAGCAGATTCTCTCTGATATGCAGAAGGCTGATAATGAGTGGAATGTTGTATTGCTTCGTTACTTTAATCCTATTGGAGCTCATCAGTCAGGAACAATGGGTGAGAATCCTAACGGTATCCCTAACAATTTGATGCCTTATATTACTCAGGTTGCAGTTGGCAAGAGAGAAGAGCTTGGTGTATTCGGTAATGATTATGATACTCCTGACGGAACTGGTGTTAGAGATTACATCCATGTTGTTGATCTTGCCGATGGTCATGTTAAGGCTCTTAAGAAGATAGAAGAGAATGCAGGTCTTTGCATATATAATCTTGGAACAGGTACTGGCTATTCAGTTCTTGATATTGTTAAGAACTTTGAAGAAGCTAATGATCTTAAGATTCCATATTCTATAAAGCCACGTCGAGCTGGCGATATTGCTACTTGTTATGCGGATCCAACTAAGGCTAAGAAGGAGCTTGGCTGGGAAGCAAAGTATGGAATTAAGGAAATGTGTGCCGATTCTTGGAGATGGCAGAAGAACAATCCTAACGGTTACGAGGATTAAAGTAGAAAATCTTCAAAAAACACTTGCATTTCGAGCCATATTAGTATATTATACTATTTGTTGTGAATGCAACTAAGGTTCGTTGGTCAAGTGGTTAAGACGCTGCCCTCTCACGGCAGAATCAGGGGTTCGACTCCCCTACGAACTGGTTACATAATGTTTTTACGTAATGAAGAGCAAGGAAACTTGCTCTTCATTATTTATATATATTCTTTTAATAAAGGTGGTGGCGTATGTCTAGAAGGGAAATATACGAAGAAAAGACAGAAAAACTTATACTCCCCATACTTGATGAATTGAATTTTGAACTTGTTGATGTTGAATTTGTCAAGGAAGGAAAGGAATACTATCTTAGAGCTTATATTGATAAACCAGGTGGTATTACAATTGATGATTGTGTGGATGTATCAAGGAAGATGAATGAGCTTCTTGATGAACATGATTATATTGATGAACAATATATATTCGAGGTTAGTTCACCAGGACTGGGAAGACCGCTTAAGAAGGATAAGGACTTCGATAGAAGTATTGGAAAACAAATTGAAGTCCACACATTTGCTAAAGTTGGTAATAGTAAGGAATTCGAAGGTGAGTTATTATCACATGACAAAGAATCCTTTACTGTTCTAATAGATGAAGAAGAAATAGTATTTGACAAGAAAAATGTTTCACTAGTAAGATTAGCGTTTGATTTTTAATTAAGTAGGAGGAATATTATGGACGTTAAGGTTTTCATGGAAGCGTTAGAAGGATTAGAAGAAAAGGGTATCACTAAAGAGGTTGTATTTGATGCTTTAGAAGAAGCTTTATTTACAGCTTGTAAGCAGCATTACGGTACCAAGGATAATTTTACTGTATTTATCGACAGAGATAAGATTGAATGTAGAATTATTCAGTCAAGAGAAGTTGTTGAGAAGGTTGAAAATGAAGTTGAACAGATTTCTCTTGAGGATGCAAAAAAGATTGATAAGGTATTCAAGGTAGGAGATACTGTTAATACAGAAATTGACACAAAGGAATTCTCCCGCGTTGCCGCACAAGGTGCAAAGGGTACTATAACTCAGAAGATTCGTGAAGTTGAGAAGAAGAATATCTACAACGAATATAGTGAGCTTAATAATACTGTTGTAACAGGTATTGTTCAGAGATTTATGGGCAAGACAATTTGTGTTAATCTTGGTAAGGTTGATGCGTATTTGCCAGAAAAGGAACAGGTAAGAGGCGAGCATTACAGACAATCAGACAGAATTAAGGTATTTATTGTTAAGGTTGATGATAATAACAATAGAAATGTAAGAGTTAATGTATCAAGAACACATCCTAATCTTGTAAAGGGATTATTTAAGGAAGAAGTTACTGAAATTAACGATGGCATAGTTGAGATTAAGAATGTAGCCAGGGAAGCAGGTAGCAGAACTAAGATTTCTGTATATTCTAGTGATGAAAATGTTGATCCTGTAGGCGCTTGTGTTGGTGTTAACGGAACTCGTGTTAATGCTATTGTTGATGAGTTGAATGGTGAGAAGATTGATATTATAAAATGGAGTGAGAACCCAGCTCAATTAATTGAGAATGCCCTTAGTCCTGCTAAGGTAATAGGTGTTATCGCCGATGAAGATGAGAAGACAGCACAGGTTATTGTTCCTGATTATCAGTTGTCCCTTGCAATTGGTAAATCTGGACAAAATGCTAGGCTTGCTGCCAGACTTACAAATTATAAGATTGATATTAAGAGCGAGACTCAGGCTAGAGAGTCTGGAGAGTTTGATGAGTATTTCGTTGAAGGTGATGATGATTACTATTATGATGAAAACGACGAATACTATGATGATGAAGAGTATTATTATGAAGAAGACTATAATGATAGCGATGAAGAACTTGATGATACAGAAGAGTCAACTGATGTAGATAATACAGAGGATGGTTCTGATGAGGAATAAGGCTTTATCGTTAATCGGTCTTGCCAGTAGAGCAAGAAAGGTTAGTAGCGGAGAGTTTCCTGTTGAGAAAGCTATTAAGTCTTACAACGCATTTTTGGTGATTATTGCTGAGGATGCTTCAGATAATACTAAGAAGAAATTTAGTGATATGTGTAGTTATTACGAAACTCCGATTATTTTTTACAGTTCAAAGGATGAACTTGGACATAGTATTGGTAAGGAATACAGAGCTTCGCTTGCAATATTAGACGAGAATTTTGCTGCAGGAATCATGGAGAAGATTGATTCTCTAAGCAAGTAATGGAGGTAAGTGTATGGCAAAAATTAGAGTATATGAATTGGCAAAAGAATTAGAGGTAGAATCTAAGGCTATTATTGAGTTATTAGCCAAAGATAATATAGAAGTGAAAAGTCAAAGTGGTCTTGAAGAAGATATATCTAATAAGGTTAGAAGTGCTTTGGGCAAAAAAGCTGAAAAGGCTGTAAAAGCAGCTGAAAACAAACCTAAGGAAGAGCCTAAGAAAGAAAACAATAAAGAGGCCGCTTCTAAGAAGCAAGAGCCAAAGAAGGTACGCCCAAAGGCGCAGGGTAAAGAAGGTTCAGAAGAGTCTAAGAAGAATGGAACTGAAGCGCCTAAGAAAAAGAAAAAGACTGTTGTCTTTAATCTTGGTAATTCCAGCTCAGGAAACAGACGCCCTAGAAATGATGGAAGACGCCCTCATGGACAAGGCCCTAGAAATGAAGTAAGAAGAGGACCTATTAGAGTTAGAGAGGGAGTAGAGGCTCCATCTGTAATTAGAGCGCGTAAAGAGGCTGAAGAGGCAAAGAGATTAGAAAGAGAAAACGCTAATAATACTTCTAATGAAGAGAGAAAGCCTCAAAATAGGCCAGAGCATAAGGCAGCTAAAAGTGAAAACAAGTCCAAAAGACCAGCTCGCCCTGAGAGACCTAATATATTCAAAGACAATAATTCTTCTAATAATAGAGGAAATAATGCAGGAGCACCTGAGTCTTCTAAGCCTAATTCAAGAAGAGGTGGAAAACCAGGTAAGAGAAATGGTGGTCGTGACAACGACAGATTAGGCAGAAAAGAAGAAAATTATCGTAATCTTGAGAAAAATGGTGGTGTAAAGCCTAAGAAACCACAAAAGAAGACATATGAAAAGACTGATGAGATTAGGTCAGTTGCAATTCCTGAGAGACTTACAATCAGAGATTTTGCTGACAGAATCAAGGTTCCTGCTTCTGATATTATCAAGAAGCTATTTATGAAGAATATACTAGTTACTGTTAATCATGATATTGAGTATGATACAGCTGAAGAAATCGCATTAGAATATAATGTAATTACTGAGGTTGAAGAGAAGGTAGATGTTATCGCAGAGCTTCTTAAGGAGACAGAGGAGGATCCAAAGACACTTAAGGCTCGTCCACCAGTTGTCTGCGTTATGGGTCACGTTGACCATGGTAAGACATCACTTCTTGATGCAATTAGAGATACGAAGGTAACTGACAGAGAAGCTGGTGGTATTACACAGCATATTGGTGCTTACATGGTTCCTATTAATGGACAGAAGATTACTTTCTTAGATACTCCTGGTCATGAAGCATTTACAGCAATGCGTATGAGAGGTGCAAGCTCTACTGATATTGCAATCCTTGTAGTTGCAGCTGATGACGGTGTTATGCCACAGACAGTAGAAGCTATTAACCATGCTAAGGCTGCAGATATTGAGATTATTGTAGCAATTAATAAGATTGATAAGCCTAATGCTAATATCGAGAGAGTTAAACAGGAATTGTCAGAATATGAATTGATTCCAGAGGATTGGGGCGGTTCAACTATATTCTGTCCTGTATCTGCTCATACTGGTGAAGGAATCGATAATCTATTAGAAATGATACTTCTTACATCAGAGGTTCTTGAACTTAAGGCTAATCCTAAGAGAAATGCAAGAGGTCTCGTTATTGAGGCACAGCTTGATAAGGGTAGAGGTACAGTAGCAACTGTGCTTGTTCAGAAGGGAACACTTAAAGTAGGTGATCCTATTGCTGCAGGTTCCGCATTTGGTAAGGTTAGAGCCATGGTTGATGAAAATGGTCGAAGACTTAAGAGTGCTGGCCCATCAACTCCTGTAGAGATTATTGGTTTATCAGAAGTTCCAAATGCTGGTGAGATTTTTATGGCAATGGATTCTGAGAAGGAAGCTCACAACTTTGCTAACACATTTGTTACAGAGAGTAAGAACAAGATGGTTGAGGATTCAAGAGTTAAGATGTCTCTTGATGATTTATTCTCACAGATTCAGGAAGGTAACCTTAAGGAGCTTAACCTTATTGTTAAAGCCGACGTACAAGGTTCCGTTGAAGCAGTTAAGCAATCTCTTGTTAAGCTAAGTAACGAAGAAGTTGTTGTTAAGGTTATTCATGGTGGTGTAGGTGCCATTAATGAGAGTGACGTTATCTTAGCATCTGCTAGTAATGCTATTATTATCGGATTTAATATTCGTCCTGATGCCATGGCTAAGGAAACTGCTGATAGAGAAGGCGTTGAGATTAAGCTATACAAGGTAATCTACAATGCTATTGAAGATGTGGAAGCAGCTATGAAAGGTATGCTTGATCCGGTATTCGAGGAACAGGTTATTGGTCATGCTGAGATTAGACAGATATTTAAGTCCTCAGATGTTGGTAATATCGCAGGTTCTTATATCTTAGATGGTAGAATGGAAAGAGGCTGTAAGGTTAGAATTAATCGTGGCGATGACATGATATTTGAAGGAGACCTTGCGTCACTTAAGAGATTTAAGGATGATGTGAAGGAAGTTAAGGCAGGATATGAGTGTGGTCTTGTATTCGATGGCTTTAATGATATCAAGGAAGAGGATATTGTTGAGGCGTATATTATGGTTGAGGTACCTAGATAATAGAGGTTACATATGAAAAAAAGAAGCATAAAAAATACACGTATTAACGAAGAGGTTCTTCGTGAGCTTTCTAATATAATAAGAGGCGAGGTTAAGGATCCAAGGGTTAGTTCCCTTACATCAGTTGTTGCTGTTGAAGTAGCGCCTGATCTTAAGACTGCCAAAGCTTATATTAGTGTTCTTGGTGATGAAGAAGCACAGGCTAAGACATTAGAAGGCCTTAAGTCTTCTTCAGGATTTA
This sequence comes from uncultured Lachnospiraceae bacterium, assembly GCA_900316395.1. GTDB lineage: Bacteria > Bacillota > Clostridia > Lachnospirales > Lachnospiraceae > RUG191. The sequence goes on from ONCT01000009.1 coordinate 34,960, forward strand.
TTCGTCATAAGCTTGCGCAGAATGTTAATCTTCGTAATACACCAGAGATAACATTTGTAATGGACCAGTCAATCGAGTATGGTGTTAGAATGAGTCATCTCATAGATGAGGTTAATAAGGAGAATTCTGATGATTGATTTGAATAACATTCTTGAAAATGCAAAATATGTAGCGATTCTTGGTCATATTAGACCTGACGGAGATTGCGTAGGCTCTTGCATGGGATTATATAATTATATTGAGGCTAATTATGAAGGTATTAAGAGTGATGTATATCTTAATCCGATTCCTGGTTGCTTTAGTATATTTGCAAATGCTAAGAAAATAGTTAATTACACTGGCTTTGATTTGCTAGAATCAATTGATGATTTCCCTAAATGTGTCCAGGGCTCCTACGTAAGAAAAGAGCCATATGATGTAGTTTTTGCACTAGATTGTAGTGATAAAAAAAGGCTTGGACCTGCATATCCTATTTTCAAGAATGCTAAGAAAACTATATGCATAGACCATCATATGAATTGTGATGGATTTGCTGATATAGATTATATTATTCCTGACTATAGTTCCACATGTGAGCTTCTATTTGATATATTTGATTATGAGAAAATTGACAAAAATGTGGCTGAGTGTCTATATACTGGAATGGTAACTGATACTGGAGTATTCCAATATGACTGTACAGAGTCTCATACAATGGATGCTGCCGGCAAACTAATGGACAAGGGAATTGACTTCTCTTATCTTATTGAGCATACATTTTATGAAAAGACCTATAATCAACAGAGAATACTTGGAGTTGCTCTTCAAAAATCTAAGCTTACATATAATAATAAGATAATATATTCTTATATTGAAGCAGATGAAATGGAAGAGTATAACGTCAATACCAAGGACTTCGAAGGCGTATGTGAGAAAATGCGTGAGACTAAGGGAGTAGGCGTAGCCTTCTTTATGTATCGTCAAAATGATGGTAAAATCAAAGGCTCTCTTCGTGGAACAGCAAATGTTGATTTATCAAGAGTGGCTGGTAATCTGAATGGCGGTGGTCATAAGAAGGCGGCTGGATTTACTCTTGGAAATATTAAGATGGAAGATGCTGTCGAAAAAGTTATTGAAGAAATAATCAAAGAATATGAAATCGGGAATAATTAATGTATATAAAGAAGCAGGTTATACCAGCTTTGATGTGGTTGCAAAATTAAGAGGAATTCTTCATATTAAGAAAATAGGTCATACAGGCACATTAGACCCAGATGCAGTTGGAGTCCTTCCTATATGTGTAGGCAAAGCCACAAAGGTATGCGATATGTTGACAAACACCAATAAAACCTATGTAGCAACTTTGTTGATGGGTGTTTCAACGGATACATACGATGCTTCGGGGACTATTTTAGATGAAAAAGAAGTAAATGTTACTCCTGAAATGGTAGAAAATACCATAAAATCATTTATTGGAGAACAAGAGCAGATTCCACCCATGTATTCTGCAATTAAAGTAAATGGTAAGAAATTATATGAGCTTGCACGAGAAGGAAAAGTAATTGAACGTAAGGCAAGAAGAATTAACATTTACAATATAGAAATAATTGATATTAATCTTCCAAGAGTGAAGATGAGAATAGATTGTTCTAAAGGTACTTATATTAGAAGTCTATGTAATGATATTGGCGAGAAGTTAGGCTGTCATGGCTGCATGGAAAATCTCGTAAGAGAACGTGTTGGAAATTTTTCTATTGATAACACTATTATAATAGAAGAAATACAATCACTTATGAATGAAAACAGGGTTGAAGAAGTGGTATTACCTATCGATAGTGTCTTTTCTTCTTATCCAAAGATCAAAGTTAAGGCAAAATCCCAGAAAGCTTGTCTAAACGGCGCTAAGCTTAAATTCTCTGATTTAGTTGATGGATGTTACAACGAAAATTCTCAGCATAAACACTATAGATTATACCTGGAAAATGGAGAATTTGTAGGGATTTATCAGAAAAAACAAAACAATTTAGTTATTGAGAAAATGTTCTATGAAAATATTTAACTCTTTAGAAGAATTCGATTTACAAGTGGATACAGCAATTACTATCGGGAAGTTCGATGGACTGCACAGAGGACATAAGAAGCTGTGTGGTAGTCTTTTTTCTTTAGAGCGAGAAGGCGTAAAGTCTCTTGCCATATCTTTTATTGATTCACCTAACAATGTAATTAACAATTCTGATTCAAAGCAAATTGTAACATTAGAAGAGAGGCGACTGCTTTTTAAGGAAAGCGGTATTAGTATTTTTATTGAGTGCCCTTTTGATGAAAACTTACGAAAAACGCTGCCAAGAGATTTTGTTTTACGACTCATCAATGAACTCAATATGAAATACCTTGTTGTCGGAACTGATTTTAGATTTGGCTATGAAGGCCAGGGGGATGTCAGTCTCCTTAAGGAGCTGTCAGAGGAGCTTGGCTTTAAGCTTATTGTTATTGATAAATTGCAGGACGAGAACATAGATATTAGTTCTTCAAGAATAAGAGAAGAGATTCAAATGGGCCATATAATTAAAGCCAATCAATTAATGGGCAGGAATTATTTCATATATGGCGAAGTGGTGTATGGAAGACAGATTGGAAGAAAGATTGATTTCCCAACAATTAATATCATTCCATCAAAGAAAAAGCTGATTCCAGCCAATGGTGTATATATTACAGCCGTGCTTCTTGATGGAAAGCAATATAACGGAATAACTAATGTTGGGGTTAAGCCGACATTTGATGATGACAATACGTTAAGCATCGAGACACATATTCTTAATTTTGAAGCAAATGTATATGGTAAAGAAGTTAAGATTGTTTTTTTGAAGGAAATGAGAAAAGAAATAAAATTCGATTCTGCAGAGGCTTTAAAAGCCCAGTTAATCATTGATAAACAGCAGGGAATTAATTTTTTTACCAATGAACATTATTACGAAAATGTTACATAATTATGTTGACAATGTGAAATTCTCTTGATATACTCGTAATTACCCTTGTGGGCAGACGGAGTTTTGGAATATTTTTGGAGGGATTATGAGGAAGAGGATTATTAGCGCAGTAGCGGTACTTGCATGTGGTGTGTTGATGGTAACCGGTTCTGTAATTGCTTACGAAAGTCAAGAAAATAAGAATGTTTTAACAGCTGGAGTCTTCGATTATACTTCGGTTGATAATGCTGATGAAGCCGCGATTTCAATGGCTAATTCAGGAGTTGTTGCTACTGCAACACGTAATACATATGGATTTAATAATATTGGAGTATCTACCGCAGAAGGTACTCTAAATGTTAGAGAGGAGCCGACAACAGAGTCTTCAATCGTTGGTGTTATGCCAGATGACGGTGCTTGTGAAGTAATTGACTCTAGTGGCGAATGGTATCATATTAAGTCTGGTGATGTTGAAGGATATTGCTTGGGAAGCTATATTGCAACTGGTGATGAAGCATTAGATATGGCTGATCAGGCTATTTCAACTAAGGCTACAGTTAATTGCGATTCCCTTACAGTTAGAGAAGAGCCTACTACTGAGGCAAATGCTATTAGTTCTGTAACACAGGGCAAGAAAGTTGATGTTGTTGAAGAACTTGATGGCTGGGTAAAGGTTGTATCAGGTGATAAGGAAGGCTATATAAGTGCTGATTATGTTACAGTAGGTCTTGATATTCCAACAGCTGTAACAAAAGACCAGGCTTCTGCTAATGGTGGTGGAAGTGTTGTTTCTAACGCTCTTCAATATGTGGGCGGAAGATATGTATGGGGTGGAGAATCCCTTAAGAGTGGTGTTGATTGTTCTGGTTTCACTATGAAAATATATGAGCAATATGGCGTATATCTACCACATTCTGCTGATGCGCAGATGGATATGGGTACAAGAGTTAATGGTTTAGCAGAAGCACAGCCAGGTGACTTGGTATTCTATGGTAGTGGCGGATACGCTTCTCACGTTGGAATCTATATGGGTGACGGACAGATTGTGCATGCATCATCTGCCAAAACAGGAATCAAGGTAAGTAGTGCGTCATATCGTACTCCTATTGGAATTCGTAGATTTTTATAGTATTGATTAATACATTTTCAAAAGCTTTGCGCAGACATTCTTAATCGATCAAAGTTATTTGAAAATATTATATAATTTACTTTACATGCCAAGGCATGTATGGTACTATATTTCCCGGTGCGAATTGCGCCGCAACCTTTATTCGGTATTTGGAAGACTCCGACATTTTACTGGATTTAGGCTACAAGAATACAAGGAGGATAATTTCATGATTACAAATGAAAAGAAGCAAGCTATTATTGAAAAGTACGCTACAAAACCAGGTGACACAGGCTCTCCTGAGGTTCAGGTTGCTGTTCTAACAGCAAGAATCCAAGAGCTTACAGAACATCTAAAGGAGCATCCAAAGGATCACCATTCTAGACGTGGACTTCTTAAGATGGTTGGTAAGAGACGTAATCTATTAGGTTATCTTAAGGAAAAGGATATTGAGAGATATCGTTCTTTGATTGACCGTTTAGGCTTGAGAAAGTAGTAAGATAAATAGAGCGGAGTCGTCCGCTCTTTTTTTGCATTTTTAAGGAGGAACATAATGAAGACTTACACAATGGAGCTCGCCGGTAGGACACTTCGTGTTGATATCGACAGAGTCGCAAAACAAGCAAATGGTGCTGCGTTTATACAGTATGGTGATACAACAGTTTTATCAACTGCAACAGCATCAGATAAACCTAGAGAAGGAATTGATTTCTTCCCTTTGAGCGTTGAATTTGAAGAAAAACAATACTCAGTAGGAAAAATCCCTGGTGGTTTCAATAAGAGAGAGGGTAAAGCATCTGAAAATTCAGTTCTTACAGCTCGTGTTATTGATAGACCAATGAGACCTTTATTCCCTAAGGACTATCGTAATGATGTAACACTCAACAATCTTGTACTTAGTGTTGATCCAGAATGTCGTCCAGAGCTTGTAGCTATGCTTGGTACAACAATTGCTACATCAATATCTGATATTCCATTTGACGGACCTTGTGCTATGACACAGGTTGGTATGATTGATGGTGAGTTCGTAATTAACCCATCTCAGAGCCAGTGGGCTGAAGGAGACTTGAAGCTTACTGTTGCATCAACTGCCGAGAAGGTAATAATGATTGAGGCAGGAGCTAATGAGATTCAAGATGATAAGATGATTGAAGCTATCTATAAGGCTCATGATGTTAATCAGACAATTATTGAATTCATTAACAAGATGGTTGCTGAGGTTGGTAAACCTAAGCATTCATATACAAGCTGCGCTATTCCAGAGGAAATGTTCGCTAAGATGAAGGAGATTGTTACTCCTGAAGAAATGGAAGAAGCAGTATTCACTGATGAGAAGAGCGTCAGAGATGAGAATATTAAGAACATTACTGAGAAGTTTGAGGAAGAGTTCGCTGATAACGAGGAGTGGCTTGAAGTTCTTGGAGAAGCAATCTATCAGTATCAGAAGAAGACTGTTCGTAAGATGATTCTTAAGGACCACAAGCGTCCAGATGGCAGAAAGATTGACGAGATTCGTCCACTTTCTGCAGAGGTTGACCTAATTCCAAGAGTTCATGGTAGTGCAATGTTTACTCGTGGACAGACACAGATATGCGATATTGTTACTCTTGCACCTCTTTCAGAGGTTCAGAGAATTGATGGTCTTGATGAAAATGTTGTTAATAAGAGATATATGCATCATTACAACTTCCCATCATATTCAGTAGGAGAGACTAAGCCTTCTCGTGGACCAGGAAGAAGAGAGATTGGTCATGGTGCTTTAGCTGAGAGAGCACTAATTCCAGTGCTTCCTTCACCAGAAGAGTTCCCTTATGCTATTCGTGCAGTGTCTGAGACATTTGAGTCTAATGGTTCTACATCAATGGCTTCTACTTGTGCATCATGTATGTCACTTATGGCCGCTGGTGTACCAATTAAGAAGATGGTTGCAGGTATTTCTTGTGGTCTTGTAACTGGAGATACAGATGATGATTACCTAGTACTTACTGATATTCAGGGGCTTGAGGACTTCTTTGGCGATATGGACTTCAAGGTTACAGGTACTAAGGATGGTATTACAGCTATTCAGATGGATATTAAGATTCATGGTCTTACTCGTCCAATCGTAGAAGAGGCAATTAGAAGAACAAGAGAAGCAAGATTCTTCATTATGGATACATGTATGAGTCCTGCTATTTCTAAGCCAAGAGAAAGCGTTAATGAATATGCACCTAAGATTATCCAGATTTCAATCGACCCTGAGAAGATTGGAGATGTTGTAGGTCAACGTGGTAAGACTATCAACGAGATTATCGAGCGTACAGGTGTTAAGATTGATATTACTGATGAAGGTAACGTATCAATCTGTGGTAACGACGCTAAGATGATGGACGAAGCTCTTAATATGATCAAGATTATTACTACAGATTTTGAGCAGGGACAGATTTTCGAAGGAAAGGTTGTGTCAATTAAAGACTTTGGCGCATTCTTAGAATTTGCTCCTGGTAAAGAGGGTATGGTACATATCTCTAAGATTGCCAAGGAAAGAATTAATCATGTTGAGGATGTTCTTACACTTGGAGATCGTGTTAAGGTTGTATGTCTTGGAAAAGATAAGATGGGTCGTATTAGCTTTAGTATAAAGGATGCTAAGTAATAGTACTGTACTAATAATATTATATTGATTATTTGAAATCCTTTGCTTGGCTATTTATGTCAGGCAAAGGATTTTGAGAATGTTAGAAAATATACTTAATATAGTAGTAAATTAATACAAACCACAAAATGTTGTATTTTGCTCTTGAAATAACACTACAATTTGTTATAATAACAAAGGTGTATTTTTAGGAGATGTTATATGGATTTGAATTTTAAACTACAACAATTTGAAGGACCACTTGATTTATTGCTACATCTTATTGAGAAAAATAAGATAGATATCTATGATATTCCTATTGTTGAGATAACTGCTCAATACATGGAATACATTAGAGCCATGAGAGAAGCGAATCTTGATATTATGAGTGAATTCCTTGTAATGGCAGCAACCTTGCTTAGAATTAAGTCTAAGATGCTACTTCCTGTTGAGGACAATGAGGAGGACGAAGAGGAAGACCCTAGAGCAGAGCTAGTTAAGCAGCTTCTCGAATACAAGATGTACAAATATATGTCTTACGAGCTTAGAGACAGACAGGTTGATGCGAATAACATTATGTTCAAGGTTCCAACAATTCCTGATGAAGTATCTAAGTATGAGACTCCTGTAGATGTTGAAGAATTAATGAGCGATATTACCTTAAGTAAGCTTAATTCGATTTTTAATTCTGTTATAAAAAGACAAAAAAACAGGGTTGACCCTGTTAGATCAACATTTGGTAAGATTGAGAAAGAAGAAGTTTCTCTTGAAGATAAGATGAATTATATGCTAGAATTTGCTAGGAATCATCGTAATTTCAGCTTTAGACAGCTCTTAGAGGGTGGAAGAAGCAAGATGGATACTATCGTTACGTTCCTTGTTATCCTAGAGATGATGAAAGCAGGACAAATATTTATTGTTCAGGAACATACTTTTGATGATATAATTATTGAGTCTAAAATGGTTGCATAGGAGATTAAATTACGATGGATAATAATGAGATGGAGGCTATTATTGAGGGCATTCTTTTTACAATGGGTGATTCTGTAGAGCCATCTAAGATTGCCAAAGCCTTAGAGGTTGAGACAAAAGAGGTTGTTGAATGTCTTGATTTAATGATGCAAAAGTATGAGGAGGAGAATAGAGGTATTAGGCTAATGAAGCTTGATGATTCATATCAGATGTGCACTTCTCCTAATATTTATGAGTATCTTATTAAAATTGCCAAGCAGCCTAAGAAGTATGTGCTTACCGATGTGTTGCTTGAGACACTATCAATTATCGCATACAAACAACCTGTAACAAAATCAGAAATTGAGAAAATTAGGGGTGTTTCATGTGGACACTCTGTTAATAAATTAGTAGAATATAATCTTGTAACGGAGCTGGGAAGACTTGATGCACCAGGTCGTCCTATGCTTTTTGGTACAACAGAAGACTTTCTTCGTTCATTTGGAGTATCTTCTATTGACGAATTGCCTGAGCTTAATGTGGTTCAGATGGAGGAATTCCGTCAAGAAGCGGAGAAAGAAGCAAAGATTGCTCTTGATATATAAAGTAGTTGGAGGAAACCTATGAGTAATAAAGCAAGAGAAATAATTGAGAATTTACTAGACGATAACAGTTTTGTTGAATTCGGCAAGCAAATTACTGCAAGAAACACAGATTTTAATTATAGCGAACCTAAAAAAGAATCAGATGGAGTTATCACAGGTCATGGCCTTATTGATGAAAGGCTTGTTTTTGTGTATTCTCAGGATGCCGAAGTGCTTGGTGGCTCAATTGGTGAAATGCATGCCAAGAAAATTGCGGATTTATATAGGATGGCTATTAAGGTAGGAGCACCTGTTATTGGTTTTATTAATTCTAACGGCGTTCGTTTATATGAATCAATGGATGCTATAGAAGCAATTGGTAATCTTATTAGGTTAGCTTCAAAAGCTTCCGGCGTTGTCCCACAGGTTCTTGGTATTGTAGGAAACTGTGGTGGTTGCCTGAATGTATTAGCATCAATGAACGACTATGTTGTTATGCTAGAGGATGCTAAGCTGTTTATCAATTCTCCAGATACAATTGAGGGCAATTACAAAGACAAACTAGATACATCTGCTGCTGAGTATCAATTTAATAATGGTAATATTGATGCCATAGCTACAGAAGATAGTATGCCTATTCTTATTAGGAATTATATAGATGTTGTCCCTAACAACAATGTTGATTCTGATATTGATGATATTACAGAAGATGATCTTAATAGAGGTGTTTCCTACGATGGAAATGGCGATATTAAGGCCTTGATAACTGAGATTGCAGACGACAACATTTTCGTTGAAACTAAAGCTGGAATTAATAATGTGATTTGTGGATTTATTAAGTTGGCGGACCAGACCATTGGTGTTGCAGCTAATTCTGAAACTGATGGTAAGTCATATCTTAATCTTGAGGGAACTAATAAGTTAACAGATTTTGTAAAATATTGTGATGCATTTTCAATTCCTATTCTTACAATTACAACAATTGATGGATTTGAAGCGGATTATGCTACTGAGATTTCTATGGGAAATGCTCTTTCTAAGCTTGCGTTTGCATTTACAGAAGCAACAGTTCCTAAGATCAATCTGATTGTAGGCGATGTAATAGGAAGTGGCTATATCTTTATGAATTCTAAAGCCCTTGGCGCTGATATGGTATATGCATATTCTGATGCTAAGATGGCAATTATGGATGAGAAATTGGCTGCTAAGATACTTTGTAATGAAGGCGATGATGTCAATGAACTAGCTACTACTTTTGGAAGTACCAACACAGGTATTGAAAATGGAGCTAAAAGAGGTTATATTGACAGAATAATTGAACCTGCAGATACAAGAAAGTATCTTATTGATGGATTTGAGATACTTTATTCTAAGAATAATTATGTTGATTTCAAGAAACATAGTGGCAAATAGGAGGAATACGGTGAAAAGAGCTATCAAATGTATATGTCTCTTGTCTCTGTGCGTATTGGCTTTTGCGCTTGCTGGATGTGGAGCCTCTAAGGATAATGAATTACTTGAGAGAAAAACCCAGGCAGTTGAGAAGGATATGATGACCTTCGCAGTTGATCTGGAGAAATACAGAGGCCTTAGTGATGCACAGGTTAAAGAGTATTTGAATACAATTGAATCATATAAGAGGTCTAATCAGATAACGGAAGATCAGGCTAAGGTTAATGAAGATATCATTAAGGATTGGCATGAAATTGAGGGTGATTTAGGTAAATTTCAAGATTATGGCGAATTTGAATTTGATTCGGCTGGTAAGACCTATACTGCAACATTAAATCTCAAATATGCTAATAGAGATGCCAAGCTTGTATATGTTATTTCTAAGAAGGATTTTACTGTAACTGGTGCTAATATAGAGATGATATATACTCTTGGAGAGAAGATGTCTAAGGCTGGTCTTAATACTGTTACTGGTATTCTAATAGTATTCTTCATGCTTGTATTTATGTGTGTTGTAATATATGCATTTAATATAATTGCCTATATACAGGAGAAATACAACAGGAAGAAAGAACAGACTAAGATTGAGATTACGTCTCTTGAAGGATCAGATGATTCAGAAGAAAAAGAGGTTGATGATAAAGAACTTATTGCTGTTATAGCAGCGGCAATTGCAGCTGCTACTAATCAGTCAACAGATGATTTTGTTGTGAGAAGTATTAGAAGAAGGTCATAATTAGTTAGATAAGAATAGCAATTCAAAAGGAGATGCAAATGAAGAATTATACAATTACTGTTAATGGAACATCATATGACGTAACTGTTGAGGAAAAGGGTGGATCAAGTTCAGCACCTACTCGTTCAGCTAAAAGAGAAGAGAAGAAAGCACCTGCAGCTGTTGGAACAGAGGGCTCTGTTAAGATTGAGGCTGGTGCTGCTGGTAAAGTGTTCAAGATTGAAAAGCATATAGGCGACAGCGTAAAAGAGGGTGAGACCGTTCTTATTCTTGAGGTTATGAAGATGGAGACACCTGTTGTTGCGCCTGTAAGTGGTGTGATTGCAACACTTGAAGTACAAGAAGGTCAGTCTATTGAGGCGAACGCGCTTCTTGCAACTATGAATGAGTAACACCTTTTAGGGAGGAATTATTAATGTCAGATATATTAGAGACCTTATCCAATTTGGTTCATCAGACGGCATTTTTTAATCTAACAGTCGGCAATTTTATAATGATTCTGGTTGCATGTGTGTTCTTATATCTTGCTATTAGGCGTGGATACGAGCCTTTGCTTTTAATACCTATTGCATTTGGTATGTTGCTTGTTAATATTTATCCAGATATAATTGCTGCTCCTGCAGAGACTAGTAATGGTGTTGGTGGACTATTATATTATTTCTATACACTAGATGAATGGTCAATTCTTCCATCGCTTATTTTCTTAGGCGTAGGAGCTATGACTGACTTTGGTCCGCTAATTGCTAATCCAATCAGCTTCCTACTTGGAGCTGCTGCGCAAATTGGTATATTTATGGCTTATTTGCTTGCGATATTGCTAGGATTTTCAGATGAGGCTGCCGCTGCCGTATCAATTATCGGTGGTGCAGATGGTCCGACGTCAATATTCTTGGCTGGAAAACTAGGGCAGAGTTCTCTGATGGGACCTATTGCTGTGGCGGCATATTCTTATATGTCACTTGTGCCTATTATTCAGCCACCAATTATGAAGCTTCTAACTACTAAGAAGGAGCGCTCTATTCATATGGCGCAGCTTCGTGATGTGTCTAAGCTTGAAAGAATTCTATTCCCAATAGTTGTAACAATTATTGTGTGTTTAATTCTTCCAACAACAGCCCCTCTTGTTGGTATGCTAATGCTAGGTAATCTATTCCGTGAAAGTGGTGTCGTTCGACAATTAACTGATACTGCATCTAACGGACTTATGTATATTGTAGTAATCTTACTAGGTACATCAGTAGGTGCTTCAACAAGTGCTGAAGCATTCCTTAATGTTTCTACAATCAAGATTGTTGTACTTGGTCTAGTTGCTTTCGTATGTGGTACTGCCGGAGGCGTACTGCTAGGTAAGCTGCTGTGTTGGATAACTAAGGGTAAGATTAATCCGCTTATTGGTTCAGCTGGTGTATCTGCTGTACCGATGGCTGCCCGTGTGTCTCAGAAGGTTGGTGCAGAAGAAGACCCTACGAATTTCCTTCTTATGCATGCAATGGGACCTAACGTTGCAGGTGTAATTGGAACTGCAGTTGCGGCCGGTGTATTTATGGCAATATTCGGTGTCTAATTCAGAGCCAAAGTGATTTGCTTGAGAATTCTCGAAAGAATGCTTGCATTCGTGAGAGGATTCTAAAGCAAATTACTTTAGCGAGAACCGCGATGAGAAAATGCGTAGCATTTTCGAATTGGCTCTGAATTATATTAAATTATATATAACTAATAATTAGGAGAATAATTATGGCTAAAGTTAAAATAACAGAAACAGTTCTTCGTGATGCGCATCAATCTCTTATTGCAACAAGAATGCCAACAGAAGAGATGCTTCCTATTGTTGATAAAATGGATAAGATTGGCTATCACGCTGTTGAGTGTTGGGGTGGTGCAACATTTGATGCATCACTACGATTCTTGAAAGAAGATCCATGGGACAGGCTTCGTAAGCTTCGTGATGGATTCAAGAATACTAAGCTTCAGATGCTATTTAGAGGACAGAATATCCTAGGATATAAGCCTTATGCAGATGATGTTGTAGAGTATTTTGTTCAGAAGTCTATTGCTAATGGTATTGATATCATTAGAATTTTCGATTGTCTTAATGATGTTAGAAATCTCCAGACGGCGGTAGATGCTTGTAATAAGGAGAAAGGTCATGCTCAGGTTGCCTTATCCTATACTCTTGGAGACGCATATACTTTGGACTATTGGATGGAAATGGCAAAACGTGTAGAAGATATGGGTGCTGATTCTTTATGTATCAAAGATATGGCAGGTCTTCTTGTTCCTACTAAGGCAGAAGAGCTGATTAAAGCCTTAAAGTCAGCTACTGATATTCCAATTGATTTACATACACACTATACCTCTGGCGTGGCTTCTATGACTTATATGAAGGCTGTAGAAGCTGGATGTGACATTATAGATACTGCTATGAGCCCACTTGCTCTTGGTACATCACAGCCGGCTACAGAGGTTATGGTTGAAGCCTTTAAGGGAACTGAATTTGATACTGGTTTAGATCAGGACAAATTAGCAGAAATTGCTGATTATTTCAGACCATATAGAGAGCAATGTCTTAAGGATGGACTCCTTAATCCTAAAGTGCTTGGAGTTAACATTAATACACTTCGTTACCAGGTGCCAGGTGGTATGCTTTCTAACCTTCTTAGCCAGTTAACAGAGCAAGGCAAAGAAGATAAGTTTGAAGAGGTGCTTGCAGAGGTTCCTAGGGTTCGTAAGGACTTAGGTGAACCACCACTAGTTACTCCTTCATCACAGATTGTTGGTACACAGGCTGTATTCAATGTTCTTATGGGTGAGAGATATAAGGTTGCCACTAAGGAGACTAAGGATATACTCCTTGGTAATTATGGTCAGACTGTTAAGCCATTTAACCCAGAGGTTGTTGACAAGGTTCTTGGTGAAGATAAGAAGAATGCTATTACCTGCAGACCTGCTGATTTATTAGAGCCTCAGCTTCATAAGATTGAAGAAGAGATGAAGGAATACAAGTGGCAGGATGAGGATGTTTTAAGCTATGCATTATTCCCTCAGGTTGCTTTGGATTTCTTTAAGTATAGAGAAGCTCAGAGAGACAAGGTTGATTTGTCGATTGCTGATACTAAGAATAATTCATATCCTGTATAGTTATAAATTTCTAGGGACGCTTTTTGCGTCCCTTTAATTACAATTGGAGTAAAATGTTGAACAAAGTTATAATAATTGGCGCTGGTGCGGCAGGACTTATGGCTGCAGCTGCTGCCATATCTAACAATTGTGAAGTTGTAATATATGATGGTAATGAGAAGGTTGGCAAGAAGATATATATTACTGGAAAAGGCAGATGCAACCTTACTAATGCCTGTGATATAAGTGAATATTTTGATAATATTGTATCTAATGACAAATTCTTATACTCAGCCCTTTATAGCTTTACAAATGATGATGTTATTGCTTTCTTTAATGATAATGGCTGTCCAATTAAGGTTGAACGGGGCAACAGAGCATTTCCAAGAAGCGACAAATCATCAGATATAATTAAGACATTAGAGAGATATCTTAAGAGTAAAGGTGTTAAGATTGTCCTTAATACCAAGGTAAAGTCAATTGTAACTTCTAATGGCAAAGCATGTGGAGTTAACCTTGAAAACGGCAGGGTCGATAGCTGCGACAGTGTAATTCTTGCAACTGGTGGAATGTCTTATCCTGCTACTGGTTCTACGGGGGATGGATATAGATTTGCCAAAGAGCTGGATATTAAGGTTACCCATCTTAGACCGTCCTTAGTACCGCTTGAAGCTAAGGAAGTCTATATTAGCAATCTACAAGGTCTGTCTCTAAGAAATGTTGAACTTAAGATTTATCGTGATGATAAAGTGATATATAGTGATTTTGGTGAGATGCTATTTACCCATTTTGGTGTAAGTGGACCACTTGTATTAAGCGCTAGCAGCGTAATTGGGCACGTTCTTGAAAAGGGTATTGAATTAAAAGCTTCTATTGACTTAAAGAGCGCTTTAAGCTATAAGAAATTAGAAGATAGAATTATAAG
>ONCT01000023.1 GCA_900316395.1 uncultured Lachnospiraceae bacterium
CGAAAATGGGTTGAAGAAATACATCACATTAGAATCATTAGGTAAAGGGTAGTCCTCCACTGAACATTTTACAAAATCCACTTTCAAATTCTTATCCTCTAGATTCTTAAGAGAAGCCTGATAGAATTCGTCTATACACTCTATGCCCGTGCACCTACAGCCTGTCTTCTCGGCAAGATAAAGGCACGCCCTGCCCATGCCGCTGCCATAATCAATTACATAAGAATTCTCGTCAATAATGCCACTGTCAGCTAGCCGCTCTAACACACTATAGGGTGTAGGCTCATAAGGAAATATGTTATCGTCGGAATACTTCTCACTCCTGCCCTCGGTATCCATATTATGTAACTTGTCCTTAAATATATCACCAAATTCCAAGGTTGCTTCCTCCTTATGGTTGGGAGTTGAAAGGCTGGTTTATAGAGTATTTGTTAAGAGGCAGGTTATTAGAAAGAGACTAATACCTGCTCTTCCATAAATCTTTTCCGTTCTGAAAAACCTCCAAATTCCGCAGCTTTCTTTCGTATAATCGCTTTAATTTATCAGTTCTTACTTGACGTTCAAAGACATCTTTCGTATAAATATCAAAATCCATCACTGCTTTATTAATATCAACAGCATTTCTATTATTAACATATGATAATAGTTTACTCTCTTTAGCAATAAACGAATGTGTTTTTATTTCATCAAATTTCACTTTGTCAAGCAAGTCATAAGGAACATTGTAAAACATTGAATTGCCACTATCGTAAATAGGAGCAAACCCAAGCAATTCTAATGTGTCAGGATTTCGAAGGACAGCTATATTATTCATATGTCTGTCTGTATTTGAAATCAAATAATCTGTCATTATCTCGTAATCCATAAAAGAATTAAAATTCTCTTCAGACATACCAAGTCCAAGACATACTTTTTTTAGTGGGAAGTAATATGACTCATTCTGTCTAATCTTAGTTGTTTGTAATAGTTCCCATGCGCTAATGCATTCAATGCTTTCGCTACAGAAATCATATGACATACATCCTATACCATTAACATTTCCTTCAACACGAATCCTCGCCAAAGAATACTTTGTATAATTATTAAACCCCTGCTTTTCATGAAGTGTTGACGCAAATATCTCATTTAAACTCTGCTGAAACGATTGACCATAGTTTCCTTTTATCATATAACGCTTACCAGAGCTATCTATACACCATTTCTTTTGTAGTTCACCCTGTGATGTAGCAAATCTAAATTCTGTTTCTTTACGAATATCAATTTCCTTGTCTCTATTGATAGTCAATTCCCCGAATGTATCTACAAAATCATTAGCGAATAGATTAACATCATCCCACGTCAAATCCTCAGCTCGAGGTTTGATCCAATAGCAATCTGACAGACTTAAAGCGAGATTATCAACCAATGCACTATTTGTCGATTTATAACCAAGTTTTTGCAAGGCAGTCTTAGCACCATTGCGAGTTTTCGGAATAGCTCTATCTTTCCACCAATCATGAAATTTCATATCATTCATTTGTCCGCCAAGTGGGAAATGTTCTTCGGCTTCTTTATTTTTTCTATACGTTCCCAATACACCTTCATCCGAAATTTCCATAAGGCAGACAGGTATATCCTTATGCATAAGAATATACTCTTTAGGTATTCGTTTTCCCATAAACTAACTCCAAATAATATCTTCTTGTTTATCAAATCTACAATCCGAATTAAATTTTTCCTGAATATCGTAGAATTCATCAAATAAGTCTTTTATATACAGCGGAAGATTCTCTGATTTCACACCATCCAAATCTTCATCAACCCTAATAACATTTCCTATTGAATCAATTAAAACTCCTGCATTTTTGTTATAATAATATTTCCGACCATCATTATCAGTGTATGGTATATTCGTAGAAGATTCTGTCGGAAGCAACCTTGCCATCATACGAACAACATATCTTGCAGGAGAATTCTCCCCCTGCTCCCATTTTCTTAAAGTGCTAATAGGTATACCAAAAACCTTAGCGAATTCCTTTTGTGTTAACCCTGTCGAATCTCGAAGTTCCTTTATTGACGTACCCATATTAATTCCTCTCTATAACCAATTCGGATAGTTATATTGTAATTATACCCAAATAGGATACTTTTGTCAAAACCCTCATTTCATACATAAAAAATAAACACGCCAGCTTTTAGCTAGCGCGTAGTCCTTGAAAGTATTTATTCTTCTCTCAAATGTATAATCTACCTTAGTCACTTCTAACACCTCCGATCGTCTGGATGTGAAAAACTCTTCTAAATGTCCGTTGGAAATACAATAATCAATTGCCTTATTGATATCTTCTTCTAGCTTGTCATCTTCCCTGTCATTATGATATTCTCTTACTTTATCGACAAATACCATATAATCAGAAAGCCATTTACAACGTTCTAGCAACTCCTTGTTCTTTGTTAATATTATACACCTTGCAGACAAGTTCTAACATACTTTTTTCATCATCCGTCTTTAGAAAACAATCAGATAATTTCATCTCGCTATATTCAGGCTGTGGCTCTACGCCATTATAGAACACAATGAACTTAGGTGTAGGTAGCGTCACAAGCCTGCGACTAAATATATCTCTATTCATATATTTCTTCTGAATTAAGGTTGCAAAGTAAACTAGACTCCTAAGCGGCATATTAGGGCAGTACGTTGACTGGTGCTCGTAAATCGATAATATATTATCAAATATAAATGAAGCATCATTCTGTATTGAAAGTTCGAACCCTCCTTCTATTGTATTAATCTCCACCATGCTAGGATCATCATAAGTCGAATTGTTTACTGCATTATACAATTCCAGTGCCCTTTCCTTCTCCTCTAACAGCATTGCAAATACTTTACCCTTGTAGTTTCTTTTGTTGGTCATACATTCTCCTTTCTGCGAGAATACAACACCAACATAACAAAACCTGATATCCTGCATTCCCGCTATCAAATTATTAAAAATGGTTTTTGCAAGAATTATATCTTCATAAACAGATATCACCTTGCGTGATAATTGACGGAATGATTAAACCCAAAATCACTCCAAAGAATTTTGACTATTCTTGAATGAATATAAATAAAAATAACGCTTATTGAACAAAACGTCAATAAGCGTTTATGGAAATCAATTACACAAAACGTTGTTATTTGTCGCGTATTATGACAAAACAAGTTTGTCAACCAAAAGTTGACAAAAGGACCGTCCCCTGTCAACTTTTGAGGAGGAGGTTCAGCCACCTGTCACCCTCTCTACCTTCACGCACATCATCAGTCACCCACATCTCCTCTATCTGAAAATGCGTATCACTTAGCACTTCCTTAATACTGTCTTCCGTCATATCAGAGAAATGCCTCTCTCTTCTTACTGCGTCCTCCTCACCGTATTTGAAAGAGGTATACATAATCCCGCCTTCCTTCAAAGCCCTGTATGCAAGATTGAAAATGTGCGATAGCTCATGCCTCTCCACATGCAAGATAGACGCGCAGGCCCAGATGCCGTCGTACTTACCCTTCGCATCCAACTCGTCAAATCGCTCTACCCTAACTTCTATCCCAGTCTTATTGCTGGCATACCTCGCAAGCTCCTCACAAGCATCCACAGCCTCAACCTGATATCCCGCAGCCATAAATGCTCCTGTGTCTCTGCCACTTCCTGAACCCCAATCAAGAATCATTCCACCTGCAGGAATCTTGTTCAAAAACTTCTCTCGCAGCACAGACACATCGGCGAACTCCGTCCCTGATACGAATTCCATTGCATTGTTATTATAGTATTGTAAGGTGTCTATCTTATTCATAATCCTTTAACTCCTACCACACCTGATAGATGTATATGAAACTCCAACACAGAGTACCACGCATTGGCAATCATCTCATTGGTAATGTCATTAAATGTTGTGAGATTAGAATTAATCATTCTTTATTCTCCGCATTATATATTGTTTTTCATGATAGTTTTATAATCTGAAGGGAAACCCAATAACGTCTTATCTATATCATCTTCATATTTTTCAAGAACGGTTTCTATGTCTTTTAAAAGCTGTTTCTTGCTACTTAAATCTGGTAGTCTTTTTATTAAAATTAAAATATATGCAAATAAGGAATTGTTCTTCACGTCTTTATGTTTTCTCAAAAAATTCTTTGTAAGTAAAAAAGCTGGGCTTCCCGCCCAGCTTGGTCCCCAATGCCTTTCAGCTTCGGGCAACTCTGTTATAATTATTATAAGATATACTACATAAAAAAACAATATAAAGCAGTACATTTTTTATAGAATAACAAAAAGCGCAAGGTTCGAAACCCTCTGAAACGTAAAAAAGCGCAAAGTAATTACCTATATCAACTCACCACTAAAATGCTGTATCTCATGCTGAATAATCTGTGCTATAAAGTCTGTATACTTTCCGTGCTGCGGTTTGAAATCCTGGTCTAGATAGTCCACCTCAATTTCCTTATATCGTACACAAGGTCGTACTCCATCTAATGACAGGCAACTCTCTTCTGTCTCGTACCTTCCACTTTTAGATGTAATAACAGGATTAACCATCGGTATAATAAATGGTCCAGCAGCTACAACAATAATCTGCTTCTTCACACCAATCATGTTAGCCGCCATACCAACACATCTATCACTATTTGCTTTTAATGTATCCATCAAATCAACTATTACCTGCGCATCATCTTTTGTGGCAGGTGTTGACTTCTGTTGTAGAAATAATGGGTCTCTTACTATCTCTTTAACCAAACAACTTCTCCCTTTCCTTTGGCACCCAAATCTCGTTATATCCATTTTTTAGTGCCCATGAATATATTTTAATTAACCGATCTCGTCTGTAATTTTCCATTCCTTTATACGAATCTATTTGTATGTTGGAATTTCTAATTATAAGGTTATCCAAATATTTTTTATCTGCTAGCTTGTCACTTTTCTTTCTGTTACATTCAGGACAAGCCAACACAAAATTCCATATATTATCATCTTTTATAAACGACCATGGAATAAAATGATCTACATCAACATGTTCCTTTGTAACTTTTTTACCACAATAGAAGCATTTATTCTCAAACTCTTGAAATAGAATATCTCTGTAGTATGACAAGTTATTTCTCTTCGCACTCTCATCAATTTTACTAAGAAGATGATTCATAACCGATTCTTCGTTAACTGATTCGAGAAATCTCGCCCATTCATAATAATTAAGTTTCTCAATTGTTACTTTGTGTTTGCAAATAAACTCATACATTTGCGGGCTAATCTGAAGCCACTCTCTTCTTTTATCAAAAGAATAGAACAATCCTTTTGTATCTCCATATAGTGCTCCTACCACATTTGTCTTGCATTTCATTTTGATCTGATGAGAAATATCAATCATCATGTCAGCACTTAAACTCTCATACGGAACACCTGAAGGCAGGTTGTACTTAACAACAGAATTCTTTATAATCTGCTCCAAGTATGTTTCCTTCCTAGATTGTTGCCGCAATTCGTACTTCAATATTAGATTCCAGTATATCTCTCCAAATTTAGAAAAGAGCTGATCAAAGGTTAAAGTTAAATTCTCATCAACATTATATAGATTATCAATAATTGATTTGAGAAAGCCATATTTATAACTAGATACCATCTTTGTCTGGGAGGAGAATAAATGGGCAAATGCTGACCATAGTTCATCTTCCGATACCTGCTCTGTTCTAAAAGAAGCGTTCTTTAATTTATGTCCAGCAATAGATTGTTCCAAAACCAAATCCTCCTCTTTAATATTGATTTAGTTTATTACACCTCATAATCCATACACACCCTACTTGCAGTATAAGGTCTTACCTTGCCATCTGCCACCGCAACGTGCTTAGGGTGGGTTGCGTATCCCTTCAGTGCTTCTTCTGATTCAAATGTAGAATCTAACATAACATCCGCGTTAGATGATGCAAGGCCTTCTGTAACTACTTTAATATCAATTAAGCCTGGTATCTCACCCTTAAGGCCTTCTAAGCCAGACTTGATTCCAGCCTTGACCTCACTAATCTGCCCTTCTGTTAATTCATCTTTTAGCTGCCATAGTATTACATGTTTTACCATATCTTTTCTCCTTTTTTACATTTTTTACAGCGAAAGTTGCCTCCTGACTATCCCTTGAACAATGTGGAGAGGATTCCTCTGCCTAGTGACGCCCCTACATTGCCGCCTAAGGTCTTACCGAACTTGCCTCCTACAGATGAGCCTAATGACTTGCCCAGCTCTCTTCCTATTGTTCCACCTGCAGATGATGCTACTGACTTAACGACGCGACTGGTATTCTTAGCTGCCTTCTCCTCCTGAAGCTGGCGCATCCTTGCCTGCGTTGCCGACTCCTTGGCTGCTTGCTTTTCGGCCTGCGCCTGAGCCTTCATAGCCTCCGCTTCTTCTGCGTCCACTAACCTTTTCCTTGCAAGGAATTCGAAGGCACTGTCGTTGTCCACAAAGTTAGAATATTTTACATAATAAGGATCATTCTTAATCTGTCCGTCACGCTCAGCATCTGTTATTGCTCCCATCTTAGACTGTGGAGGGTAGCAGACCTTCACCTTCTCAGATACAGTAGGTGCGCCGTTCTCATCAAGCACTGATACAAGGGCTTCACCAATTCCAAGAGTTGTAAGCGTCTCGTATGTGTCAAATGCAGGATTCTCCCTAAAGGACATTGCTGCTGCCTTAACACTCTTTTGTTCAGCAGGTGTATAAGCATGAAGTCCATGCTGAATCTTGTTATTAATCTGAGACAATACGCCATCAGGAATGTCCATTGGATTCTGAGTTACAAAATAGATTCCCACACCTTTTGAACGAATCAGCTTCACTACCTGTTCTACCTTCTGAAGCAGTTCCTTAGACGCGCTGTCGAATAGCATGTGGGCTTCATCGAAGAAGAACACCATCTTAGGCTTGTCACAGTCTCCTACTTCTGGAAGCGTCTCGAATAGCTCTGACATTAGCCATAGCATAAATGTAGAATACATTGTTGGATTAAGCATCAGCTTTCTACAATCAAGAATCTCTATTCGACCACGACCGTTAGCATCCACGCCAAACCAGTCGTGTATATCGATTGCTGTCTCACCGAAGAACATTTCCCCGCCCTCTGCTTCAAGGGCAACAACACTTCTAACGATTGAAGCTAGGGACTGCTTGGCAATATTCCCATAAGTCAGACTATAATCAGATGCGTGCTCACCCACATAAGACAGGGCTTCCTTCAAGTCCTTGGTATCTATAATAAGGGTTCCTTCATCATCCATTATCTTAAACACAATTGTAAGGATGTCGGACTGGGTGTCGTTAAGCCCTAGTATGCGTGACATAAGAAGTGGTCCCATCTCAGATATAGTAACGCGAAGTGGCATTCCTCCTTCCTGGTATATGTCCCACAGGCTCACCGGAAATGCGCATGCATCTGCCCCTTCTCCCGGCATGAACAAACCAGACACATCCCCCTTGGCATCTGCTAGAAATACCGGAACACCTGCTGCTGAGAAGCTCTCTGCAAGCACGCGAAGCGTCACTGTCTTACCCATACCAGTAACTCCTGCAATCATTCCATGACGGTTAGCCATCTTAGGAAGTATTGCAACTTCACCGTTATCTGAATTGCCAATTACTATTTTGCCGTCTTTATACATACTCCATTCCTCCATCTATCGTAAATGCTACTCTATTATAATCCTTCTTCAGCGCCTGCCTCAGCTACCATCTTCTCAAACTCTCTTGCAGAGATTCTAATGGCGCCATCTCCTGCCACAATCATCTGTACAAGACCGTCAGAAGATACCACCGAGATACTTGCTTCTTCCCGCTTGAATATCTCGTGGGTGGTGCGCTCAATATAGGCGTCTGCCGTCTGGGCTTCCTTGGTATAAACCACATATATATTGTTGTATTTCTCGTTGCTTCCAGTGCCGCCCCTCACCTTGTAGGCGTCGAAGACAGCGATTAATTCCACACCACTGTAGCCCTGATAATTGCATAGAATATCAATTAGTCTGCCACGGGCTGCGTCCAGATTATCAGCTGCCAGCTCATTCAATTCCTTCCATGCAAATATCACATTATAGCCATCAACTAAGAGATACTTCTTCTTAATCTTGACCTGCTTAGCTTCCTTCTTTCTAACTTCGTTAGGATGCTCTTCATAGTATTTCTCCCTGGCCAGACGTCTCTTCTCTTCATCCTCCCCTAAGATTGTTCTCTTAGGATTAGGGTTAGGCTTATCCTTCTTCTCGCCGTAGGTCTGACGGAATATGTTGTCAAGCTCATCGTCTAATGACTGCTGCTTATCCTTCTTCTTAGGTGAGGCTGACATCTGCGCTGCACCTGCCGACGCCCCTGCAGTCTCGTCCTTATCCTTATTATCATTTACCCCAGGAATTGGATCAATTGGATTCTCCTGATGCACATAAATTGATTCATAAGGATTCCTAGCATCACTTCTAAAGTCGTATCCAACCTCCTCTATTATCTCCTCGGAATTATGACAAGGATAATAACCAGCAAGCTCGATTCTAATCTCGCCTAGGCCACCAGTATAGCGCTGTACCTGCGATGCATAATCCATGGCCAGAGACACCGGTACAATTCCTTCTATTATGGAACGGTCATTTAGCACAATTGGTGTCTCAAGCTTACCATTCATATTGGAAATGTCTGTCATAGCCCGACCTGCAAATTCACTTGGCACATCAAGGGTGACATGATAGTAAGGCTCAAGAAGTACATTTTCAGTGCGAAGCAAAGCGTCACGAATTGCTATCTTCGTTGCCTTACGAAAATCTCCTCCCTCAGTATGCTTCTTATGGGACTTGCCTCCCGTTATAACCATCCTGATATCTGTTATGTTGGCTCCTGTCAGCACGCCGGCATTGGCGCGGTAGCACTGCCTCATAATCTGATTCTGATGCTGTCTCTCTAACACATCAGTAGAACATTCTGTCACAACCTCGATGCCACCTCCAGGAAGTAACGGCTCTAATCTCAACCTGACATCTGCATAATGTCTTAGTGGCTCGAAGTGACCATGCCCTTCAACTGATTCAGCAATTGTCTCCTTATAGACAATTGTTCCTGTTCCAAAATCTATATCCTCATCAAAGCGTTCCTTAATCTTGCGCTTAATAACTTCAAGCTGAACCTTGCCCATAAGGGATACGCCAACAATGCCCTTCTTCTCCTCCCAGGTGGGCATAAGCATTGGGTCCTCATCTGCCAGAATCTTAATATCTTCGAATATATTATGAGCATCTGCATCCTCCCCTAGGAGTACAGTATATGTTAGTACGGGAACTAAGGAAGGCAGGGCTGCATCTTCAACATCGCCAAGACCCTGACCAGGATAGCTCTCATCAAGACCAGTAACTGCAGCAATATGACCTGCTCTTAATTCCTGCATTGGCTCGTACTTCTCTCCTGTAACCTGCCTAATCTCATTAACCTTCATGGCTGCTTCAGGATATGCGCCGTAAGGCAGTACGCTGTCCTTAAGCTTAAGTGTACCACCTAGCACCTTAAGAAATGTCAGCCTCTTATTATTCTTATCACGAAGCACCTTGAATACTCTTGCAGAGAATTCGTCGCTGTAGGTTGGTTCTAATGCATAGAGAGAAATTGCATCTAATAGGTTAGTAATTCCGTCCATCTTAAGGGCTGAGCCAAAATATACTGGGAAGAGCTTCTCCTCAGATAT
Organism: uncultured Lachnospiraceae bacterium; assembly: GCA_900316395.1. GTDB lineage: Bacteria > Bacillota > Clostridia > Lachnospirales > Lachnospiraceae > RUG191. The sequence continues at coordinate 9,721 of ONCT01000023.1, forward strand.
AACCCGGGCAATTGATTCTTCAGCTATGCTACCTGTCTCCATATACTCATCAAGGATTGCTTCATCAACGGTGGCAATTTCTTCTAGGACATTTTCAATATCAGCAGGCGTATTAGAATCATCGCCAGCATCATTCCCATTATCAAGCAGGGGTTCCATATCTACACACTCAGGACTAATATTCTCTCTTATGTCCTCCATCAATTCTTCCCTGCTAATTCTGGCAACATCCATCTTATTAACGAAGATAAATGTAGGCACATTATAGTGTCTAAGAAGTCGCCACAAGGTTCTTGTATGACTCTGCACACCGTTAAGACCACTTATTACAAGAACTGCATAATCAAGAACAGACAGGACACGTTCTGTCTCAGCAGAAAAGTCAACGTGACCTGGGGTATCAAGAAGCGTCACTTCTATCCCATTCTTATCATCCTCTCCCTGCTGATAGACGAATCTTGTCTGCTTAGAAAATATGGTAATGCCTCTCTCCCTCTCAATGTTATCTGTATCGAAGAAGGTGTCACCATGGTCTACACGACCAATTTTGCGGACAGCGCCACTTGTATATAATATGCTCTCTGATAAAGTTGTCTTGCCTGCATCTACATGTGCTAAGATGCCCATAACAATATGCTTCATCACATGTCCTTCCTAACCTTAGTGACTTCGCTTAATATTTATCTAAGAATTCTTCTTAGCAAGTTTCATAACAATTCCATAACATATTAGGGCAATTATAAGACTTGCTGCAATGAATATTACTGATACTAATTCGTGGCTCATCCTCGTTCCAAGGAATACTGACAGCACTATAAGTCCCATGACTATTATCATATTAGGAACTAAGTATATGGCAACTGCTGCACCCTTCTTAATTACCTCAACATCGTTTTCCCAATCAAGATTCATGTGATTGATGCCACATACCATACCCCAGCAGGTAGAATATGCGCATAGAGTTATTCCAAGAATTACGCTTAGAATTGTATCAACAAATGACGACTTAGATGCAATACATACAAGTATTATTGCAACTACAGTTGCAGTGCCGTTAAGTAGCATGTTGAATAACATTTTACCCTGATAGACAGCCTTCATCTTAATAGGCAGGCTCTTAATAATCCAATAATTCTTGCCCTCAAGGGATGGTGAGGCTGTAGTTGTTGCCACCATACCTGTGAAGAAGAATATAATAAATGGAATAGCTGGCTGGAGCATATATGCATCAAGCGGAGCACCTGGCGCCACCTTGCTAATAATCCAGTCCATGCCAAATATCACTACAACAAGGGCAAATAACACTGATAATACTGTTCCCATTGCACCATTAACAAGATACTGTGTTGAGCCTAGCATTCTTCGAAGCTCCTTGAAGGCAACTGAAGCAACAACTGAACGCTTCTTAAGACTTGTCATCTTATAGGCACGCAATCCCGCATGGGATTTCATGGCTGAGTTAACCTTCATATAGGAATGACCTACAATCATGAAAAGTATAATAAAGAGGACAACTGTTATACCAACAAGCAGAATCATAGACAGGATGTTGCCATTAACTATTGCCTGGCTAAACCATTTCGCAGGGTAATAATATCCGGCAATCTCGTCAGTTATCTTAGATGCCGTCTCTAAGGTGGCCTGAATCTTGTTGTCTCTTATTAGGTCTTCAATAATGAATCTTAATGAAAAGCAGAATATGATAAATGCAAATATCAGGATTACCTGTACAATATTATTCTTCTTAAATCCGGAGCTTATTTTAGCAATTATAAATCCTACGAAGGACGCTAGAAGCATTGGAATAATAGGTATGAATATGGACAGAATAATCCATACAGGATATACCCATATACCTGGCATTGCATAGATTCCATAGCTAATTAACATAGCCAGTGATATACTTGCAAACCATGGCAGGGTATCCACATACATGCATAAGAATTTACAGCCTGCCACTGTACTCTCCCTGAATGGAAGGGACATTAGCATATCGAAATCCTTAAACTGAAATAGATATCCATTAGTCTTGAATAATGTCAGAACAAATGCCAACAGACTAATCATAAGTGCACATAGTATTGGTATTGCCTTGGTCATTCCAAGCATGCCATATCCAATACTCATAGATATACATAGTGCCATTAACATAATAAAGAGTATAACCAGACCAATTGTGCTACCAACTACTCTTCTTTTCTTCTTCTTATCCTGAGTGTGCTTATATACATTCCACTGACTTGTAGACAGAAGAAGAGTCTTAAATAATATACTTCCTTCTCTCATACTAATCCGCCTCCAAGAATCTTTCTTCTAGTGAGTGGCCTTCTGTAATCTCTTCCATTGTTCCTGTTGCAACAATTTTGCCTTGCTTAATAATTGCCACCTTGTTACATAATTTCTCTGCAACATCTAATACATGAGTTGAGAAGAATATGGCTGTTCCTTCCTTACACAATTCATGCATTACTTCCTTAAGCTTAAATGTTGCCTTAGGATCAAGTCCTACAAACGGCTCATCTAGTACAATTAGTTTTGGATTATGGATTAGAGCTGATATAATAGCTACCTTCTGCTTCATTCCATGGGAATAGGAGCTAATGGTATCACCTAGTGCAGATGTAATCTCGAACATATCTGCATATTTTGTGATTCTCTCTTCTCTTACATCAGCATCTAAAGAAAATACATCAGATACGAAATTAAGATATTGTATGCCTGTAAGATTCTCATACAAATCAGGATTGTCAGGGATATATGCTGTAATCTTCTTACATTCCATTGGCTCATTCTTAACGGAATGGCCATCGATATATATATCTCCCTCTGTAAAATCTAATACACCAACAACGGCTCTTATAGTAGTAGATTTACCTGCACCATTGTGCCCAATAAATCCATAGATGTCTCCACTCATTACAGTAAGGGATACATCATCTGTAGCCTTGTTAGTCCCATTGTAGGACTTAGTATAATGCTTAATCTCAAGCATAGCTTTTTCACTCATAACTTATCTCCTCCTCGCATTGTCAAATACGTTATTATTGTATTATATATGTGTATTATGTGCAATTCTTCTAAATTATGTGCATAATTCTTTCAGGGTTGTTCTTCTTAATATATCTGTCTCTTGCACTCTCCCCTACTACACATACACATTTATAAACTGACTCTAGCTTCTCTCTCTCTAGCTTTAATTTGTCGGAGTCATCTCCCCACAGAAGCACTACTGGAAGCTCCTTCGTATCCTTCTTCTCTAGCTGCTTATCCTTAGGAATATATTCTGAGAGCATTGCTTCTAGTTCTTCATAGTGAACTGGCTTGGATAGATAATCATCAAATCCCATACTTAGATAATTCTCTCTTGCTCCTACTATTGCATCTGCCGTCAGAGCAATTACTGGTGTCTTAATATTAATCTCATCCCTTAGAGCGCGAAGTGTCTCTTCTCCATTCATATCAGGCATCATCTGGTCAAGTAGGATAACATCGTATTTCGAATTCTTAACGCTTTCGATACACTCTTCTCCTGATGTTACATAGTCTGCCTTAACCTTCATATCACGCAGGTATCCAGCCATTACTTCTAAGTTCATCTCTATATCATCCACCACAAGAATGTTAGCTTCTGGAGCGTACAAGGTTGCCTTGGCTATCTTAGCATTATCTACGTATTTTGTAACAGCCTGGGAGAAATCACCTATTGGCTCCTGACTTGCTACTCCCTGAGGAGTATATATTTTGAAGGTTGAACCTGTTCCATATTCACTACTGACTTCAATTGAACCACCCATCATTCTAACAAGACTGTCAGTAATATGAAGACCAAGTCCTGTTCCTTCGACTCTCTGATTCTTCTTCTCATCAAGCCTCTGAAAGCTTTCGAATAGCATCTGTTTATCTTCTTCTCTAATACCAATTCCACTATCCTGTACTTCAATGCGCAGTATTATCTTGCCCTCCTCTTGACTTGGCTTAGAGTCAATTCTGATTCGTACGAAGCCTTCCTTAGTATATTTAATGGCGTTATTAACAATGTTGAGCATTACCTGGCGCACTCTAATCTCATCGCCATATAGCTTAGAAGGAATCTTATCAGATACCTCCACCTTGTATTCTAATCCCTTCTCTATAGCCTTAACCCTGGTCATATTAATCACATCATTAATAACAGAAGATACATCATATTCTGTAAGATTCAATTCCAATCTTCCAGCTTCAATCTTACTTAAGTCAAGTATGTCGTTAATCAGGGACAGCAGGGTGTTACCTGCACCCTTAATGTTGAATGCATATTTCTTAGTCTGCTCCTCCTTAGTATCACGAATAATCATATCGTTCATACCAAGAATTCCATTAAGGGGAGTTCTTATCTCGTGTGACATATTAGCAAGGAATTCATCCTTGAACTGGTTCGCAGAGACGGCACTGTCAGCATCTAGTCGAATTGTTATTACCTGCTTAATGGTATGCACCATGGCGAATATAATGAATCCAAGCAATCCAATTGCCATAAATAGTCCTGAGAAGACTCCATTATGAAGAAGGATATATACCATAATCTGAACAGATGCCGCCAGGCCTAAGAATATAAATCCTATGGCTATATACCTGTATGAGCCAATCTTCTTATGAATGACATCGCTAATCATGGTATAGGTAATAACACCTATGCAAAATAGGGCACTGCCTGCTGCAAGTAAGAAGCTATCTCTTAGCAAAACTGCTCCACTTACGAATAATGACAGACAAATAATTGCATCCACAATCTCAACTATGGATGCTGCCATTATTGCCTTCCTATGTCTTCCCTGTTGAAGTGAATCTATGAATATTAGAAATGGCATAGGCATAATGATAACCATTAGAAATGGGGTGTCAGACATTATTGAAATGTTGTTGGTATATAGCTGTCTAAATACAGAATTAGACATTACCCATACGCCACCAATAATAACACCAAGTGAGAGTTCTCTTAACTCAAGATATTTTCTATAATAAAATTGATATCCTACGGCAGCTAAGTAACAGATTATGCCTAATATAATTACTGCCAGTCCAACGAAGAACTCTGCCCCGTAATTTTTGAATAATAGTGATAATACACCTATTCTGTTGCCTATATAAACCTCATATACCATTCCTGAATTATAGGAATAGTTAATTCGTAATGTCTTACCTGCATCCTCTGGATATACAGACAGCATGATATAGCATTCTGCAGAACGGTCTCCTAAGAGAGGATAATCTTCTATCTCATACTTCTCTCTTAATACCCCGTCAATATATATCTCCATATCCATTCCACGAAGGCATAAGGCGTCCTTCTCTCTTCCTATGTCTTCTGGAAGGGTAGTCTCTATTACAATGTCAGAATCAGCCTTGCCTGGCACACTAAAAGGCTCCTTCGTGCCATCTTCCTTAACTAAGTACCAATTATCGCTTGGCAGGGTATCACATACTGCTCCTAATGACGGAACATTATATGGCATAAATATCTGGCCTATTATAATGTATCCAAATACTATTATTCCAATTATAGATAAAGCAATCCTTATGCCCTTCATACCCCAATACTCTCCAACATTTCCAATAATCTAATCCATCAGCGCCTTACTATTTGATCTCAGGCGCAATCTCCTTAATTAGCTCTAAGGCATCATCATATAAGAAATCCTCAATTAGCGAAGTTGCTTCCTCTAGCTTGCCTCTCTGTGTTAGTCTAAATGGATAGCCAGCTAATTTCTTAACAAGCTTGGCTGACAATTCATCATCAAAATCATCAAGTGCTACCATTAAATCTTCGGCAACCTTCTTAGCCTCATCTACATTTAGCTCGTCTGCAGGCTTTTCGGTTTCAAGCTCACCAATTGGTGCTAAGTTATCAATTAACATTTTCCATGCAGACATAGTAGGCTCATGTAGCTTGTCAACAGTCGCTATATCTTCGCTCTTAGATGCCAACTCCAAAGCCTCGAAATCCTTAGACAAACTCACAGCTCCAATCATCTTAGAATTACTCTTAAGAGAGTGAACCTGTATGCAATAATTCTTCCAATCCTTGTTGTTGTAGTTGTCACTCACCTGTGGATAGGTGGAATTATATGCTTTTATATACCTTTGAAGGGCGCGAATATACTTATCAGCGCCCCTCATGTAATCAAGTCCTATATTAGTATCTATACCGTATTGCTCCAAACTAGCCAAATCGTATTCCATCTTCTCCCCCTAACCTAATACGTCAATTATCTTAGCAACAAGCTCGCTCTTCTTAGCAGGCTTGACAACATATCCCTGTGGCTTCAACTCAGTAATCGTCTCAATAATGGTAGCCTTCTCCTTGACACCCGATAGGAATATTACTGGGATGTCAGCTGTGGCCTCATTCTCCCTTAGCTTGTCAAGAGTCTCAGGGCCATCCATATCAGGCATCATATAATCTAATAGAATTAGATCTACTTCTTTCTTGCTAAGGTATTTAAGGGCCGACTGGCCTGACTTTACCACCGTAACATAGTAGAATTCTTCCAGATAATCCTTAATCTGCATTAGTTGCTGTGTATCATCATCCACTACTAATATCTTCTTACGGACAAATGGTCCTTCGTCATCTGGATTCTCGTATTCTTCAATAAATGATGCCTTGTCCTGCTTTAAGTCTGCAAGCTCATTCTCAATTAGAATCAGCTTCTCATAGAGTGTAAAGAGGGACACCGGTCTAGACAGAAAATACACCTTCTTAAGTCTGGAGAACTGCATGAACCTCTTCTTGTCCTTCTCGTCTGCTATAACGAATATATGAACAGCTCCTGCCTTCACTGCTTCGTAGAACATATCGTACATGGTAATGTCTTCTTCATTCTCATTACCCATACATATAATTACAACATTAGGCATCTCAGAGTGCATAACCTCGAAGATGAATTCCTTCTCCGGCTCACATCTGATTGTTATATAATTCCTGTCGTCGAAGCAATGCTCTGACACATCCTTGACGATTCTCTTGTTCTTACCTGTAACAAATACCTTAAGATTAAATGCCATTATAACTAGTCTCCCTATATCTTGTATTCTCTATTGTCTGCCAATCAGCGCAGATATCTGTGGCAATGCGTTATATGTTGCCGTCTCTCTTCCATGAGCGTTGTGTCCTTCATTGGCACCTATACCATAGGAAATGTTAACTCCTTCCTCTCCTGGCTTACCAGCCTTGAAGAAGCTACTTGTCGCCTTCATGGAATCATACTGGCTGTCACAGGTTCTCTTAGCAAAGTCTGCTGTACCTGTTGACATATATATGTAGAAATCGTTCTTCGTATAACCCTGCGCAGTAATAGCATTTTCCATTCTCTGACCAGGATTAGATGAAGAATTTCTACCTTCTGTTGACCAGTACAGTGTTCCCGATACTGGCATATAATATTTGAAATAATCCATAGACTCTAAGGTCTGTAGATATGTTGTAACACCACCCATTGAGAAGCCTCCCATTATGCGGTGGTCTCTTGAAGCCTTAAGATCCTCTGGTGAATTGGACTTGGCATAAGTAGAATACTTCGCTTCAATTGTAGGAATTATATCGTTCCTTAACTCCTTACCAAATGCGTTAAGAATCTTAGAATCATAATCAGTAGTCTCTTCGTCCTTATTGTCATCATAGTATGTCATACTTACAACAATCATTGGGCGAACCTTACCATCTTCTATTAAATGGTCAAGTACATGCTTCATAGGATATGGGTCAGTAGGTGAACCAAGCCATGTTGTGGCACCACCTGTATGACCATGTGTGATATACATAATGTCGTAGTCCTTGCTTACATCATATCCGTATGGCGTATATACAACTAAGTATTTCTCCATAGGATGATTGTCATCATCATAATCTATTGTATTGTAGTCTTCATACTGAAGCTTACCCTGATGAATAGCAGGCTGCTCGTAAGCTTCTGGCACTGTTACATTCTCAATAATCTTATCTTCTTCGTCTCTGTAAACAGGCTCTGATGCTACTGGATGGTAATTGCCGAATTCTTCTGTTTGTGAAGTCGTATTGTTGGCAGTAGAATTAGAATTATCACTACCACCACTCTGACAACTGCATCCGGAAAATGTAAGCATTGCTGCCACAATTACACTTACAATTGTAATACCCTTTTTATACTTCATTTATTCTGTTACCATGCCTTCTTATAATACTTGTGTCTTATATGTAACATTTGCCATTATTTCTTCATCTTCTCAATCTTCTCCTTCAGGAAGAAGTCATCAATCTTCTCGTGAAGATGAGCCTTATCAATAGTCTTAAGCAGATAGTCTACTGGCTTCAAATCCATAACTGACATAACACTTTCTCTGTCATCCTTGCCTGTGAGGAACATAACAGGAATGTCGTCAATAGTAGTCTCGCTCTTAAGCATGCTCATTATCTGAGGTCCATTTACTACAGGCATCTGATAGTCAAGAAGAATTAAGTCCACCTTATTCTTGGTAAGGTAACTAATTGCCTGCACACCTGAAGATGCCATTCCAACCTGGTAGTATTCCTTAAGCCAGCCATAGACAGTTCTCATATAGGTAATATCATCATCGACAATAAGGATTCTCTTCTTCCTCTTGCCCTCTGCGATGCTGTCCATAAAACGGGACACCTCTTTAACTAAGTCTTCTATGTCAAATGGTCTCTCGAAGCTCTTAATTATATTATCAGCCGGAATCATCTTAAGACCCCATTCAACATTCTGAGGCTCACCTATAATTATTATCTTCTTGTCTTTCTCGTCAGCAATATCCTTAAGATATACAACAGGCTCATGCTCTTCTTCATCCATATCACTTAAGTTAAGGATGAATAAATCAGCATACTCTTCAACCTCTGCAATATTCTTTATGGTAAGGTCTACATACTGATTGCGCAGACTGTTCTCATTAAGCTTAGACTCAATTCCCTTAACAAGGAATCCCTGTACCTTGCCGACAATCACTATATTGCTTTTGTTAGGAGCATTATCACTCATAACTATACCTCCGATAATCTATACTACTTAATTGAGCTTAACTCTGTAGATATTCCATCCCAGTCAAGCTCTAATAGCATATTATTTATTCTATCTATTCTCTTAGAATCTTCCTCATCTAGCTTATATTTCTTCAAGTCCAAAAGTATCGATTCCATCATACCATAATCCATGATATTTGTAACTTCTATCATTGTATTATATGCATCTTTTCTCATGGCTTCATCTAATGGTGGCAGGCTGTCATCCTCGCTCTCATCAAGGACATTTAACCTTGCTGCCATATCCTCATATTGCTTAAGAAGCTCATAAGTATTCTTATTAATTGTTACGATGTCCTTATTGTTACCTGCTTCTTCTAAGCTTCTGGCAAGTTCAGACATATCCTTGGCACCAATTACACGAGCCGAGCTCTTAAGAGCGTGAACCTTAATGGTATAACCCTCCCAGTCTTCTGTGTTGAAGCACTCTCTTATCTCTTCTGCTTTGCCCTCGGCTGTATCTCTAAATACTCTTAATACTGTAAGATAATTATCTAGAGATGCGGAATAATCCAAGCCTTCCTTCACATCTAAGCCTTCTATTCCTTCTAAAATGGATAACTCATCCTTAGGCTTTTCCATAGGTGCCTCATCACCATCAGGAGATAGTATCTTCTCATCAGGCAGCCACTCCATTAGTCTCTGCTCTAAGAGGTCTGGATATATTGGCTTAGATAAGTAATCATCAAAGCCCTCCCCTATGTACATTTCCCTGACTCCTGCAACAGCATTTGCGGTAAGAACAACACATATTGTGTTATCCACTAAGTGGTTGTCCTTCATATGATGCAGAGTCTGAATGCCGTCCATCTCAGGCATCATGTGGTCAATAAAGATTGCATCATAGTGCTTATTCTTAGTCAGCTCGATTCCTTCCTTGCCGGAAGAAGCTGTGTCAATCTTAATCTTAGTCTCCTTAAGAAGACTGGTAAATACTGCAAGATTAATCTCTGTATCATCAATTACAAGTACATCAGCATCAGGGGCGTGGAACTTCTCCTTGTATGTCCCAACCTCACTCTTCTTCTGATTATTCTTGGTATAAAAATCACCAAGTGGTTCAGAGGATACAATTCCCTGCTTAACTGAGAAGGAGAAGGTTGAGCCCTCACCATATACACTCTCCACTTCCAGCTTAGAATCCATTAGTTCAAGTAGCTTACTTGTAATGGACATTCCAAGACCAGTACCTTCAATCTTGCGATTACGCTTCTCTTCTATTCTGTCAAATGGAGAAAATAGCTTGTCTAAATCCTCCTGCTTCATTCCAATTCCTGTATCACTTACTCTTACCTTGAGAGCAATCTCATCGTCACTTATATCATCATACATAACCTCGAATGTGACCTTGCCTCGCTCAGTGTATTTTACAGCGTTAGTAAGAATGTTAAGGATACATTGCTTGATTCGAATCTCATCACCCATAAGTAGTCTTGGCATGCGTTCGTCAACCTTGACTATGAACTGAAGTCCCTTGTCAACAATTCTGTCGCTTACCATGTTAATAAGATCGCTAATGGCTTCACCAATCTCATATTGGATTGGAATAATCTCCATCTTGCCTTCTTCAACCTTAGAGAAGTCAAGAATGTCATTGATGATTGAGAGAAGTGTCTTAGAGCTTGTCATTATGTCAGATGCATATCCTACAACATCCTGCTCTCTACTCTCTCTTATTATCATTTCATCGAGACCAATTATTGCATTGATTGGTGAACGAATCTCGTGCGACATATTAGCAAGAAATGAGGACTTGGCCTTGTTGGCATTGTCAGCTATCTCCATCTGCTCTAATATATCTTCCATATATTGATAATGAGTAGTATCATCATTAACAAGATAAATCTTACCTAGATTCTCCCCTTCGCTTCCTAACTTCTCAGAGGAGGCACCATACATCCTGCCGTCAATCTCAATCGGATCCTTGCTAAGTACATGCTTATCAAGAAGACTTATTACCTCACTTGTATTACTCTCAATATTCGGAAATAGCTTGAGAGTCGGTTCGTTATAATAGCTTATCTTCCCATCTTCATTAAGGGCAACGAAGCAACATGATGAAAGCTCATCAAGAGCGAATTGCTTCGCTACTGTTGCTGTATCAAGGAGCTTGTACCTTAATACTGCAACAAGGAATAATATTGAACCTATTGTGTAACCTATTGTTGTTATATCGAACAGATTAGTTATAGGCAGTGCATGGGTAGCTTCAACAATATAGAATATAACTAGTATTAGTATCGCCACCGACACAATCCTAATCTGTCGCTTCTTAATAATATTCGTTTCTTTTAGGTACGCCCTTATTATCCATATTGTTGCAAGGAGTACATATAGTAATATACTAGCCGTGTACGCATAATACAATATACCTCTACCATGAACGATTATTGGGAAGCCTTCCTTCGTCTGAAACTCCATATATGTATAGTAGAGAGTATTATTCTCAATTGCGAATATTGAGCTATATATTATAATGTTGAATACCGACATTATTGCAATGAGCCATCTTGGCATTCTCACATTACATAGCTCTGATACGAATAGTAACAGAGAGAATCCTATCCATGCCCGCCCAAGGTATGAGAATTTCAGGGCAACCAGATAGGCTTCCTGAGAACTTGACATAAGCTCAAGCTGATAGCCCACATTGTTAATAAGCAGTGACAGACATGAGAATATTAAGTATAGATGAAGTCTATTACTGAATTTGTAAAACAATAGTGTTATAAGAATAACCAGTGCTATAATATCAACTATTCCTATCCACAATACAATCTGATACATATGTTACCTCTCTGTCTAAAAACATATAGATATAATATACTCCTTGTCATAGAGCCACTGATGAATTATATAATCCTGCTTATGACCTTCTCTTATTACTTCGCAGCTGCCCAGATATCTGGCTTCATTATGGGCGCTTTCTCTGGGGTTACCTTCTTTAATCAGGGCTTGTTCATCTATAATCCCCTTCGGTTCTAAAGCCCTTGCTTCTGGCCTAATCTCGTATTTGTTGAATTCAAGAAGTATTCCTTCTCCTGTTAACTTAGAGTAGCTCTCTCTTGCTGTCCAGATTCGATAGAAAGCCTCTTCCTTGTTATTAGCATTTTCAATCCAGGCAAGCTCATCTTCTGTAAAATATCTCTTAGCAACAGAATAATTCCTATCCTTAACATGCTCAATATCACATCCCACTTTATCCTGGGATGTTGCTATAACTGCATATCTGCCAGAATGACTAACATTGAAATCCATCCCATCTACTGTTGGGCGGCCCTTGTCAGTTATCACTATATCATCCTGACTCTTACCCTGCTCAATTAGGGCATCGCGAATCAGAAGTCCCGCTGCAAGGGACCTCTTTCTGTCGGCTTCCATCTTGTATTTCATAATTGCCTCCCGTCTTATGTCCGATAAATCGGACATAACTTTGGGGGACTTCATTGGGTCTTCTAGACTCTCACATTCTCTTATATGGCACTTAACCATATTAACCCTCTAATAACTCTAATAACATTTCTCTAGTCTGAACACCTACTGCAGTCTTAACTGCTGCGCCGTCCTTGAATATCTTAATTGTAGGAATACTCATAATGTTGTACTCACCAGCAATATCCTGGTTCTCATCTACATCAATCTTGGCAACGACATACTTGCCCTCGAACTCCTCTGCGAAGCTCTCTATGATTGGTCCCTGCTGTGCACAAGGTCCACACCATGTAGCCCAAAAATCAACAACAACAGGCTTATCTGCCTTAAGTACTACCTCTTCAAAATTACCGTCCTTAATAATTACTTCTGCCATATTAGTTCTCCTTTCTGTGTCTTCTAACCTTTGGCTTTATCAATTATGTCTAAATCCTTAAGTAGGATGTAGTCAACGTCATGTCCCTTGAGATACTTCTTAGCAGTATCTACATCTCTAAGATATGTGCCGCTATAGTTACTCTCAATTTCTTCCCTAAGATTTAATAAGGTGTCAGGGTCATTATTAATTACTAGTACCTTCTTCTTGTCTTGTTGCTTGTCCCCATGCTTACTACCTTGTGATGAAGCGCTATCTGTATTGCCTTCTGCTTCTACTTCACTCTGAGCCTTGTCCTCATAGGAAGCATCAGGAATAGTCTGAAGCTCCTTAGGCAAATGTCTTGATAATACTTCCTCTAATTCCTTAAAATGAACCGGCTTAGCAACAAAATCATCAAAGCCTTCCTCGAGATAGCTGGCTCTTGCTCCAGCGTCAGCAGTCAAGACTATGATAGGTATGTTAATTCCCATATCCCTCATCTTCTTCATTGTAGTTGTGCCATCAAGCCCTGGCATCATCTGGTCAACCATTATTACATCATATTGCTTCTCTCTAACCAGACTTAGAGCCTCTTCTCCTGACATTGCATTATCTACATTGATCTGTGTCTCCTCTAGAAGACCGTCTATTACATCAAGGTTCATCTCATTGTCATCAACAATTAGAACCTTGGCTTCACTGGCGATGAAGGTAGGTACATATTCTGTAACCTCCTTCTCACTATCCCTTATCACCTCTGTAAAATCACCCATTGGTGTATCATCCCACACCTCTAACGGCAGGTGAATTGTGAATACAGAACCCACTCCGTATTCGCTATCAACAAGGATTCTACCACCCATCATATTAAGGTAATTCAGGGTAATTGTAAGACCCAATCCAGTACCCTCTATATTCCTGTTACGAGTAAGTTCAAGTCTCTCAAAGGACTCGAATAGCTTCTCCTTATCTTCTTCCTTAATTCCAATTCCAGTATCTGATACTGCGATTACAATTTCATTTCCTTCTTCACCATCATCACGAAGCTTGTAATCTACATCAATTCCAATCTCTCCTTCGTTGGTGTATTTTATGGCGTTACTTATAACATTTAACATAATCTGACGAATTCTAACCTCGTCACCAACAAAGCCTCGTGGAATGACCTTGGATACGCTTATATTATACTTAAGGCCCTTATCTGTCGCCCTGCTTCTTGTGATGTTAATAACATCATTAATAACAGTATATATCTTGAACTTAGATACAATAAGCTCAGCCTTGCCTGTCTCAATCTTGCTTAAATCAAGAATGTCGTTGATAATGGATAGAAGCATGTTACCAGCGGACTTAATCTCCCCGGCATACTTCATAACCTTGTCGCTTTCAGATTCACGAATAATCATCTCGTCCATACCAAGTATGGCATTCATAGGAGTTCTTATTTCATGAGACATATTAGCCAGGAAAGCAGTCTTCGCCTCGGTTGCGATAATAGCCTCCTGTCTGCCTCGTTCCGCATCATATAGGGATAAGAACTGCTGCGCTAATGCGAATAACAGCCAGATATATGTACCTGTCATAATACTTATACCTGTATGTGAATCTGGAACAGCAATAAACAATATGAACTCGATTATGGCAGATGCAAGAAATGCAATCACGCCTATGTAACTTGCTATGTATTCCTTATAGCGCTTGTTGATGAAGTCGGCCGCGAGACCTGCCATACAACCAATAGTCATAAGAAGTTCTATGGCAACAACTCCTGAAGCGTCCTTAATGAAGTCAACTCTTCCTGCAAAATGTAATATCAAAAAAACCGCGGTTATAATCTCATATCCAATGCACATAATGATATAGAACTGTACATATCTGCCCTTCTGATACTGATTCACATAGGCGATAATTGGATAACCCATTAGCAGCATGAACATATATGATACCATGCCACCGACATAATGATTCGCGAACATGAACTGGAACAGCTCAGAGCCGCAGACAAGCCACAGTCCCACGAACAGGGTCGCTACGCCCGTTGCAATAATCGGCATTCTGGACCTTCGGAAAATCTTAAGAACTATTCCAATTATTGTTGCTATAGCCCCTATCATTATAAGAGCAGTAGATAAGGAAAAGTTGATAAAATTCTCATTTATAATTCTGTCAAGAACTCCGTAAGCTGAACCCACATATACTCGGGATGCAGTGAATGTATCGTCATAGCCTTGTTTACTTACAATTGTAAGTATGCCGTTACTGTCCTGTGGTCCTACCTCTATAAAATTATGAAACTGCTTAACTACTCCGCCAGGAATAGTATTATTATCATTGTAGCTATACCTAAGTTCTCCATTAATATACAAATCTGCATCAAGACTGTTGAAGAAATCAATCATCTTGCTGCCTTCGATATTAGATGGAAGGGTAGTTGTCAGCACTACTGTCTGCCCATCGGAAATGTCGAATTTATCCGGCAAGCTTGTATTATACTCTGCCCCATCATAGGACACTTTCCAATCTTGCAATTCTATGTATCCAAGATCAGCAGATGGCGCTCCCTTCTTGTAATGCGAATAATATATATAGAACGCAGTAGCAAAGCATACTAGTATAATGAATAATATGGCAGCTATTATCAAGCCTATTTTGTTCAAGCGATTGTTCTTGTATTCCACTATCTAACCCCATTTTGTAATTACATATCTTGCACTGTAATTACTTACCTTGTGCCGTGTTTATTTACCTTGTGCCGTGTTTATTTACCTTGTGCCGTGTTTATTTACCTTGTAAATGTATAATCAAATCCCCCACTGCCTGAGCAGCCTCTTCATACATAAATTCGTCTAGCTTAGTCTTGATTCCCTGAAGAATCATCTTGTTAGACGCATGCATTGAGACGTGAGACAGCTTATCATATATCTCAACAGACTTATTGTAATCAAAGTCTTCTATAGCGCTCTTAAGTTCATTAGACAACTTAAGAGCATCAGCCTTGGCTCTGTCTTCTTCACTATTATCTACGAAGGGCTCTATTAGATCTACTAGCTCCTTATACTTGGTAAGAAGATTCTCAGTCTCTGCTTCAATTAGGTCAACATCCTTATCCTGACCTGCATATTGCAGCTTCTCTGCCAAGTCTCCTAACTCATTATCTCCTATCATTCGAGAGTTGCTCTTCAGAGAATGAACAATGATAGTATAATCTTCATAGTCCTTGTTGTCGTATGAATTCTTAATGCGAGCACTGTTCTTCTCGTATGCATTATAATACCTTGTGAGAGCCTTGATATATCTGCTATCGTTGCCTGTAAAAGAAAGTGCTGCATCAACATCTAATCCTTTTTCTCTCAAAATATCAAAATTTTGTTCCATACTATCCTCCCCTGGAAGTAGCACTTGTGTAGATGTGCCATTTCTAATCATACATTTCTTAGAATAAGCTAAAAGAAGTAAATCCCAGCGCCAGGGCGATTAAGTAAAGAATGAGAATGTGCGCTGGATAGAAAATGTAGAAAAAGTATTTGTTAATCTTCATTCCACGCTCGCCGTTATATCGGTCAATTAATGGTATAGCCAGCATGGCTGCTAGCTCATTGAATATATATACAGTAAGGGTTATTACGCTTAAGACATATCCCCTAACCTTGTTCTTGTAGAAGAGATACATAACGACAATTGCCATTACACCATAGACGCCGTACTCAACCTTGATGAAGTACGAGATTACGCCGAATACAATAATTGGCAATACTGTAAATGTAAATCTATTCTTAGCGCCTGTATCTAAGCGCAAGCCCATTCTTATCATTATTATCAGTGCCATTACCCCTGCAACAGCCGCTAGTATTAATACCTGGGTAACAGGCACCTGCCTTGTTGCTGGTATGGATTTGTTCTGTAAGAAGAGCCACACCGCATACGCCCCAAGGAGTACGGATGATATGTAATATAACGGAATCAGCTTATCAGACCACTGTCTCTTCTCCGCCAACTCGTTAATACAGTAGATACATAAAAGCCCCATAAAAAGAGTGGCGAATATGTTCAGCTTCTCAAAATGCAACAGTCCTCCATGCATTAGGTTGTACGGAAGCTGTGATATTAACGCAAAAGCAAACAGTCTGGTTGCGTATTTCCTAACATTTCCGGTATGCTTAAAGCCTTCTATAAGAAGGAATATAAATAATGGGAATGCTAGTCTTCCTATGAGATGCAAGATAGAAATTACTATCTGAAGCTGCATGGTACCATCATCATAATTCAAATTAGGGCTTTTAGATCCAAGAGTTACGTACTGCGGATCTAATGTCCTAAGATAGCCTTCTAAGATAAATACTGTAAAATGATCAATCGCCATTGATATTAGGGCAATTATCTTGATGGTTGTTCCTGTTATTCCATTTTTAGTTGGCTGAGTCACTTCATTGCCTCTCATTATGTCTCCTTAATCAGTTCCCTAGAACTTAGAAGCTTCTGGCAGGCAATGCATATGCTTCCTGCTTAGCACGCGAAATGCTTCGCAATCAGTTGCCATCTTAATAATAGAAGATATTGCACCCATTTAGGACCTCCAAATATTTACACGCATACATCTATATAGTATCATATTAGCGCATAAACAAGCAACATCCCAGACCGGTTGTACCAATCCAGGATGCTGCTATATCATCTATATTATAATTGTGGTTTTATTTAATAATCCCACCAGTCTCCACAATCTAGACAATAATAGTGGTGTGACCATTCTTGCACATAGTTCTTAGAGCCACAGTTTGGGCACTTATTTGTTTTACATAGAACTGCTCCACCTGATACTGCTTCCATTTGCTCATCTGTAAGTTCTACGCCTTCTTCTTTAGCAAGAGCTAGAATCTCATCAGATGTCTTACATTCACGAATCTTAGCAATCTGCTCTTCTGATAATCCCTTTAATAATTCTTTTCTCATATTATAGGCCTCCAATTATCAATTAATATACTACCCAGCTGTGCTTACAGTCTTTACAATCATAAGCAATTATATTGGTACCTGATGATTTGAGCTCCACATCCTTTGTCCTTCTTACAACGTTGGTTGAACCACACTTTGGACACTTCTTTCCACCTCCACAGCCACCACTTACTGCTGCGAGCTGCTCTTCGTTTAATTCTACTCCTTCAGACTTAGCTAGTTCTAATATTTCTTGTGAACTCTTACAAGCTTTCACTTTCTTAACCTGCTCATCTGTTAATCCCTTTAATAATTCATTTCTCATTGTATTGTCCTCCTTACTTATATTTCATTTAGCGATATGGCAAAAGGTTCGTTACCTAATTACTCCCATACCCATTTGTTACCACAATCATTACATCTCCATTTGTAATTCCATTCATTAGTCCATAGATTTTTTGTTTTTCCATACTTTTCACAATTCAGTGATCCACACTGATTACATTTTACAGGATCTGCTGTGCTTCCGCATCCACCACCAGATACTGCTGCAAGTTGTTCCTCGCTAAGCTGTACCCCTTCAGCCTTGGCAAGTGCTAAGATTTCATCTGAATTCTTGCAAGCTTCAACCTTCTTAATTTGCTCATCTGTTAATCCCTTTAATAATTCCTTCTTCATAGTATTGCCCTCCTCACTTATTTGTTGTGTTGTCAACCATGTGTTGACAACCTTGTGTTATCAACCCTTGTCAACTGTCAGTAATGTCTTTCACTAATATATACACATTATAATACTAAAATGCGACATTTAGGCAAAAAATACATGAAAGCAATACAATATTTTTCTATGAAGCTCCCCCCTACACGGAGTATATAGTCTTGTTGAAACATATAATATGCCATTTATGCATTCAAAACGACCAAATATGCATAGGCTGCAGTAATACAGGCAATAAGAGTAATACAACAACGAATGATACGATTTCGTGTACGATGAGTGATGGGACAGAAGATTTCAAATATAGCATAACAGGCGATAATATGGATGTGACTAATACTGATGGTGCTATCATTCATTATACTGGAGTAAAATAAATGTAGCCAAGTGTAGCCAAAATGTAGCCAGCTTTTTTATATCCTATAAATAACTATTGCAATGCATATTCTTATAGAGTAATATTTATAACAATAATAATCACAAAAACTATTGAATTTAATGTAAAGGAAACAAAATGAACAACGAACTTAAAGAGCTATGCTCGTTAAACATAGAACTATATAAATGTATAACGAAAGATATTGCAACCGACAAAGTTGTCCTTACCAATAAGCAACTAATCCATATAGCAGAACATCATCCTGAATCGTACAATGATGTCCTCATTGAGCTAAAGGAAACAATTCTTTCTCCCGACTATATAATAGAAGACAAGAAGCATCGTGATACCGGACTAGTTATTCGAAAAATTTATTCAGATAAAAAATCAACTCGTCATTCTTTTTTGATATTAAAAATATGTACTGATACTGAAAATGGCGAGCTTGCAAATTCAATTATTTCAGGCTGGGTTATTAGCGAAAAGCGATTAAATAGCTATTTGAGAAACAAGACCATCCTTTACAAAAAAGAACAATCATGCTAGAATACAGTTATACAAGTAGGGATATCTGAGGTGGTAAATTTCGTTGCAACCACGCACCTTCGGGTCAAAAGAGATGCTACAGAGGCGACGGTAGCCAGATATCTTTTACGAACTTAAAGAGCTACGATTTCTCGTAGCTCTTTATTTCTTGATTAAGCTTCTAGCTTCCTCCATATATTTCCAAACAAATCTTCATGTGCCAAGCGTACATCTGTTGATGCCGCCACCCCGTCCCCCTGTCAAACCCTTAAAAATTAAAAGACCCAACGTGGTCCGCATCATTGAGAGGCGTGTTGGGTTCTGTTACTGTTATTATATTCTTTACTTAAAAATAATCAACCGTTTGATCACTTTTATTTACACATTATAATATAAAAATGCGATATTTAGGGAAAATATATGAAAGCAATACGATGTTTTTCTATTGAAGCTCCTCCCTACACGGAGTATATAGTCTTGTTGAAGCATCTAATATGCCATTTATGCATTCAAAACGACCAAATATGCATTATCGGTTGTATAGAAATAACTTATATGATAATTTCATATCAACAAATAATATGATGAAGGGGGAAATTATCATGAAGAAAACAAGTAAAATAATTATTGCTTTAGTTACTGTATTAGCACTAGGAATGATAGTTGCAGGTTGTAGCTGTAGCAATACAGACAATAAGAGCAATTCAACAACGAATACCACTAGTAATGATACTAAGACAACCGCAGCTGCTAATAATACGAACACAACGGATAACGCATCTAATAGCATCGTTGGAACATGGAAGTATGAGAAAGGTTTTGATTATGATGCTGATTTCTCTTACACATTTAATCCTGATGGCACAGGAGTGTTAGTAGATAGACTTGGAAACATGAACTATAACTTCACTTATCAATTACAAGGGGACAAAATTATATACACCTTAGAGGGTGCAAAGCCAAAAGAGTTTAAGTATTCAATTAACGGAAACACATTAATCGTTACAGATTCTCAAGGTCGCGACATATATCATACAAAAGAAAAATAAATGTAGCCAAATTGCAGCCAAGGATGATTTTCATCCTTGGTATTTTATTATTGTAAATGTTGACAAAACAAGTTTGTCAACCTTGTGTTGACAAAAGGACCCCGTCCCCCTGTCAACCAATGTTTTTTTATCGAAGCTCCTCCCTACACGGAGTATATAGTCTTGTTGAAGCATCTAATATGCCATTTATGCACTCAAAACGACCAGATATGCATTATCGGTTGTATAGAAATAACTTATATGATAATTTCATATCAACAAATAAAAGACAAAGGAGATATGCTTATGAAGAAATTTAGTAAAGTAATAGTAGCGTTAGTAACTATATTAGTACTTGGATTAGTAGCTACTGGATGTAGCTGTAGTAATTCTAATAAGAATAATACTAATTCAACAGATGGAGTAGTAGTGGCTCCAACTTCAACAAATGGTGGTAGCACTGCAGATACAAAAGCTAGTATTGTTGGAAAGTGGAAATATAATGATCCTAATGCAAATATATATTATGTATTTATGGATGATGGTAATGGAAGTTATGACTTTATGGGTCAAGTATTAGATTTTACATATACAACAACTGATACAGAGCTTACAATTACATTCAAAAAGGATGAAAGTGCTCCGCTTAAAGCACCATATACGATTGCTGGCGACATGTTAACTATTAAGGATGCAGCTGGTAATGATGTAGTATATAAGAAGGTATCAGAAAGTCGAGAAGGTGCTAATCAACCTCAACCGAAGTTCAAGGCAGGCGATAAAGTTACTGCAGACTATTGTGAAATATATGATGAATTATATATCAAGAGTATTTTATGGTGGACAGAAGAAGATGGTTGGGATTATGACTTATATGGACACATGGTAGATGTTGGTTGGATGGATATTGGTTGTATATCTGAACAATATATACACCCAGCACAATAACATACCCAATATGAATCGGCTATGATGTGAGTAAATCTCATATCATAGCCTTTTTCTAATGACACATTTTATTTAAGAAACTATTATCTGCACAAAAATAAGGGTTCCAAGCAAAAGCTTGAAACCCTTATATAATCTTACTTTATTAAGTATCGGTAATTATTACTCGATAATGCTAGCAACCTTACCAGATCCTACTGTACGTCCACCTTCACGGATAGCGAATGTAAGACCTTGCTCCATAGCGATTGGGTGGATGAGCTCGATTGTCATCTCTACGTTATCACCAGGCATGCACATCTCTGTTCCGTCAGGAAGGTTACATACACCTGTTACGTCTGTTGTTCTGAAGTAGAACTGTGGACGATAGTTGTTGAAGAATGGCGTATGACGTCCACCTTCATCCTTTGTTAATACGTAAACCTGAGCTGTGAACTTTGTATGACACTTAACAGAACCAGGAACAGCTAATACCTGTCCTCTTTGGATCTGATCTCTGTTGATACCACGAAGAAGTGCACCAATGTTATCACCAGCCTGAGCCTCGTCAAGAAGCTTTCTGAACATCTCGATACCAGTAATAACTGTCTTCTGAACATCTTCTCTAACACCAATGATCTCAACTTCATCGTTAAGGTGAAGTGTACCACGCTCTACTCTACCAGTTGCAACAGTACCACGACCTGTGATTGTGAATACGTCCTCTACAGGCATTAAGAATGGCTTATCTGTCTCACGTACTGGATCAGGAATAGTCTCATCAACTGTATCCATAAGTTCCATGATCTTGTCGCCCCACTCGCTGTTTGGATCCTCTAAAGCCTTAAGAGCTGAACCCTTAACGATTGGACAATCTGTGAACTCATATTCCTCTAACTGCTCTGTTACTTCCATCTCTACTAACTCAATGAGCTCTTCGTCGTCAACCATATCGCACTTATTTAAGAATACTACGATATTAGGTACACCTACCTGACGTGAAAGAAGGATATGCTCCTTAGTCTGAGCCATAACACCATCAGTTGCAGCAACAACAAGGATAGCTCCATCCATCTGAGCAGCACCAGTGATCATGTTCTTTACATAATCAGCATGGCCTGGGCAGTCAACGTGTGCATAGTGACGCTTAGCTGTCTCATACTCAACGTGAGCTGTAGAAATTGTGATACCTCTTTCTCTCTCCTCTGGAGCCTTATCGATATTCTCAAAATCTACTGCAGCGTTACCATCTACTCTTGCAGCAAGAGTCTTAGTGATAGCTGCTGTTAAAGTAGTCTTACCATGATCTACGTGACCAATAGTACCTATGTTACAATGTGGTTTGGTTCTCTCAAATTTCTCTTTTGCCATTTTAGTTTTCCTCCTTAAAATCGATATTACTATATTGACAATCGGTTATTTCTGATTATATAGAAATTAGTCAACTTTTTCAACACTAAATTGCGTTTTATGAATAATTTATTTGTCCTTATTAGAGATAAGCTTATCCTGAACTGACTTAGGAACTGGCTCATACTTCTCGAAGAACATTGAATAGTTACCACGACCTTGAGTTCTTGAACGAAGATCTGTTGAATAACCAAACATTTCTGCTAGTGGCACATAACCATGAACGATCTTACCACCACCAAGGTCATCCATACCTTCGATACGACCACGTCTAGCATTGATATCACCAATAACGTCGCCCATGTACTCTTCTGGCATAGTAACGTCTACCTTCATGATAGGCTC
>ONCT01000025.1 GCA_900316395.1 uncultured Lachnospiraceae bacterium
ATCATCCCAAATGAAAGATTATTCCAAATTGTTCCAAAGTGGTGTATTTACCATGACGGCTCTTGAAGGAGTAATATTCATGGTTACTACCCTCTCTATTGCAGTAACACCTATTATTAGATATTTGCCAGTAGGCAGTAACATTATATCAACTATTTATTTTATATCTGTGGGATACAATACCTCCTTTACATTATGGGGTATTGTTCAAAAGGACGTGCGTATAGCGGTTCTTGTGCTTGTTATTAGTTTGTCCTTAGTTGCTATTCCGTATATATTATTTAAATACAAGAGAATTACCCTCCCAAAGCATTTTTCCGACTTTGCGTATGCGCTTTACTGGATTATTGTTATGGGAGGAACTGTATGTAGTCTATTAAGCTTTATTCCTGGAATAGGTAAGGTGGCGCAGTTCTTCTATCAGATATATACTGCTCCTGGTGCCAGTGAATTTTTACTGGTTGGCAGGATTATAATCTATTGTTTATTTATATTTATCTGTTTAGACAGATTACTTAGTTTTGCCAATAAGAAAGCTCCGGTAAAGTATGAATGGATTGTTACATTCCATCTGATGTATACAGTTACCATTATGTGTAACTGGATTAT
This sequence comes from uncultured Lachnospiraceae bacterium, assembly GCA_900316395.1. Taxonomy (GTDB): domain Bacteria; phylum Bacillota; class Clostridia; order Lachnospirales; family Lachnospiraceae; genus RUG191. The sequence continues at coordinate 610 of ONCT01000025.1, forward strand.
TTCCTTCGTAATGTTGAATGAAGAAGATATTATGAATGGATTGATTATTAATGGTTTGTTTGATTAAAAGGTGACAATATGGGAAGAATGATTTCTTTTAAAGGAATAAGATATGCAACGGCAATTCGGTGGGGATATCCCGTTGAAGAGCCATGCTGGAACAGAATAGACAACATAGATGAGTGCCTGAATAATTTCAGGGAGTTCGGTCCTTGCGCTTATCAACCAAGAGCATTTGTTGATGAGGGATCAATTCCTGATAAGCAGTTTTATCATAAGGAATTTCGAGAAGGTGTTAATTTCACCTATTCAGAGGACTGCCTTCGACTTAATGTCTATACAAGTACTGATGATAACGACAATTTATATGGTCAGGGTAAGCCTGTTATTGTATACATACACGGTGGTTCCTTTGTTACTGGTTCTAGTGACGAGAAGGTATTTGACCCTGTAAAATGGGTTGAGTCAGATATCGTGGCAGTAACCATTAATTACAGGCTTGGACCTCTTGGCTTTATGTGCCTTCCTGAGCTTGCCTCAGAGGTTGGGCATACTAGCAATTATGGTATGTACGACCAGCTGGTTGCGTTAAAGTGGATTCATCATAATATTGCGATATTCGGAGGGGACCCTTCAAATGTTACATTAATGGGACAGTCTGCTGGAGCAATCAGTGCAACTCATTTAATACTCAGCCCTCTCACAAAGGGATTATTTGCCAAGGCAGTATTAAGCTCTGGAGGAGGAGTATCAACATTTGTTGCACCTAAACAGCCAGATGCCACATACGCATATTGGCGTAGGCTAATGAATGAGTGTGGAGTGGATACCATTGATGAGTTTAGAAATGTGTCGCCTGAGAAGCTCTATGAATGCTGGGATAAGGTTAATGAGACAACTAAGAGTAATGGGCTAACAGTTGGCCCGGTAATAGATAATGTATTAATTCAAAAAACCAGGGTTGAAGATTACAAGAGTGGCAACTATCATCATATTCCTATTATTATAGGCTCTAACAGTGAGGATATTGTATCCACAGTATTCTTAGAGATGGTTGGCTCCTGGGGTAAGAATGTTGCCAACTATGCTCATTATAACGATTGTGATGATTCCATTAGAGCATACACATATCATTTTTGTCGTCAGCTTCCGGGAGACAACAAGGGTGCATGGCACTCCTCTGACTTATGGTATTGGTTCGGTTCTTTGGACAAATGTTGGAGAGCGTTTACGAAAGAGGACGAGGAGTTAAGCAGGCAGATGGTCAGGTACCTTACGAATTTTGCTAAGACATCTAATCCTAATATGGATACTAAGGCTGATGAGGAAAGCATTGTCGTATGGGAGAATACTAATGATGCGCCTCATAAGTATATGCATTTTTCAGATAATGGATGTCAGATGCAAAGGGTGAGTGTTGCTAAGACAGTGTCTAATATGTTATTCAAACGCAAATAGAATCGGAGAGAAAAAATGTACAAGATAGATTACAACAAACCAGGACATTTTCATTTTATTGGAATTGGTGGAGTGAGTATGAGTGGCCTTGCGCAGATACTTTTAGAGAGAGGCTTTAGCGTTACAGGCTCAGATGCTGCTGAGTCCACATATACTGATAATCTTATAAGCCACGGCGCTAAGATTATATTCTCCCAGAGCGCTGATAATATTACGGATGATATAGATTGCATCGTATATACAGCTGCTATCAAGGAGGATAATCCTGAGTATATACAGGCTGTAAAGTCAGGAATACCTATGCTTACAAGAGCTCAGTTCTTAGGACAGTTGATGTCTAATTATAGCGAATCTATTGCAGTTGCGGGAACACATGGTAAGACGTCAACAACCTCTATGATTAGCCAGGTTCTCTTAGAACTGCCTGAGGATCCAACAATTTCCATTGGTGGAGAATTTGCGCCAATTAAGAGTAATATTCATGTGGGAGATTCTGAGACATTTATAACAGAAGCTTGTGAATATACTAATAGCTACCATGAATTCTACCCAAAGTATTCTCTTATTCTTAATGTGGAGGAGGACCACCTTGACTTCTTTAAGGATATAAATGATATAAGAAAATCCTTCAATAAATTTGCAAATAACACCATCGATGGTGGAACGATTATTATTAATGCGGACATTCCTGATTATTCAGAGATAGTTAAGGGTAGCGAATGTAACATAGTTACATTTGGAGAAAGTGATAAGGCTGATTATTATCCTAAGGATATTTCTTATGATGATTTCGGAAATGCTATATTCACCCCTGTATACAAAGGTGAGGCCTTAGATGAGATTCATCTTAAGGTGCCGGGTATTCACAATGTATATAATGCTCTTGCAGCAATTGCATTTTGCAGGACATTTGGAATAGATATGGACACTATCAAGGTAGGCCTAGAGAAGTTTGAAGGTGCCGACAGAAGATTCCAGTTCAAGGGAAGTGTTAAGGGTATTAACATAGTAGATGACTATGGTCATCATCCTACTGAGATTCGAATGACGCTAGAGGCTGCTAAGAAGTACCCTCACAACAGAGTTGTATGTGTATTCCAGCCTCATACGTATACGAGAACCAAGGCTCTCCTTAAGGAGACTGCCCAGGCTCTTTCTGTGGCAGATATTGTAATTCTTGCCAAGATTTATCCTGCAAGAGAGAAGGATATATATAACATTTCATCTGATGATTTGTTAAAAGAGCTTAAGAATTTAGGTGTTGAGAGCTATTATATTGATACTTTTGAAGGAATCGAAGAATTTATTTTAAAAAAATGTATTAACAAAGACTTGTTAATAACTATGGGCGCCGGAGACATAGTAAAAGTAGGAAATGAACTCCTAGAACAATAGTTATTCACATAATCCACATTTTATGTTGAGGATTTATCTACATAAGATGTGGATTATTTTTTTCATATTTCACAAAGGTTTCACGAAGTTATTCACTACTTTGCAGATTGCGCAAGCCCTTGAAAATACTAGCTTTGTGGACTTATTTGACCTTTTTTTCCTTCCTCAAATATGTTAAAATCCCACTAGGGTTTTGGAAAAGAGGAAGATGATAATATGGCAGACATAACATTACATACTAGTCGTGACGCTGGAGTCACGTGTATTTCTAATGCTTTTATAGATGAATATATGAAGGATGCCAATGGTGAATTTGTTAAGATTTATCTCTATCTGCTTCGTCTTTTAGGACAGGATGACTTGGATGTAGACATAAGCATACTTGCAGAGAAGTTAGACCATACAGAAAGAGATGTTAAGCGTGCTTTGAGTTATTGGGAGAAATGTAATTTGATTTCTCTTGAATACAATGAGGATAATGAGTTGAGCGGTATTTGTTTTCTAGATCCACATGGAGATGGAGGTTCTGTATCATCTGGTACTAAGGAGGAAGCCAACCTAAAGTCAGCAAGCGTTGGAACTCTTCCTAAGAGAAGTGAGTATAGCCTCACTCAGATGAAGGAATTCAAGGAAAACAATGACATGAACGAGATGCTATATATTATTGAGAAGTATCTTGGTCGTAATCTTACAGTAGGTGATATCAATTATATTATTTACTGGACTCAGGATTTGGGATTCTCAGTTGATATGGTATATTACCTTGTTGAGTACTGCATTGATAAAGGACATCCTAACATTAAGTATATGGATAGCATAGCACTAGACTGGGCTTCTAATAGCATTTCATCCATTGAACAGGCTAAGGAAGATACTCTGCAGCATTCCAAGGCTTACTATAATGTGTGCAAATCCTTTGGAATTAAGAACAGAGGTCTCATCAAGTCAGAGATTGAATATGTTCAGAAGTGGAGTAAGCTAGAGCTTGGCAATGATGTTATTGAGGAAGCCTGCAGAAGAACAATTGCTAATACTAATATGCCTAACTTCGAATATGCAGACAAGATATTGGATAACTGGGCGAATCACAAGGTTAAGACCTTAGAGGATATCAAGGCTATTGATGAGGAGTTCAAGAAGAAATACAAATCTAATGCCAGAAATACCAAGGCTATTTCTTCTAACAATAAGTTCAATAATTTTACCGCCAGGGATTATGATTTCAATGACTTAGAGAAGAAGTTAGTTAACAAGTAAGAGGGAGATGCAATGGCGTTACCTAATTCGTTATACGATAGTATAATGAGAGATTATTCTGAGAGAAAAGCAAAAAGTGCAATTGACAGCAGAAACCTTAAGAATGAGATATATAGTAAGAACCCTAGGTTATCTAAGATAGATGAGCTAGTCGCTACGGAGAGCATAGAAGCGTCTCGTAGGATGATGAAGGGGGATTCCAATGCTCTTAATGAGTTGAAGAGTAAGATTAATAAGCTTAAGGCTGAGAAAGAGAAGATACTTAGGGATATGGGATATTCCATAGAGGATTTGGAAGCTAAGTATGTCTGTAATGATTGTAAGGACACAGGCTTTATTAATGGCAAGCCTTGCCACTGTTTTAGACAGGCCTCAATTGATAAGGTATATTCACAGAGTCGATTTGATGATGTGTTAAGCAAGGAGAATTTTAATAACTTTAGGCTGGATTTTTACAGCCATGATGTATTCGAGAATAATATATCGGCATATGATAATGCTGAAAATGTGTTAAGAAGATGTAAGGAATTCTGTGACAATCCTAATGGAGACAATCTTTTACTATATGGTCCCCCGGGAGTTGGTAAGACTTATCTTACACACTGTATTGCCAAAGAGCTATTAGATAATGCTGTAAGCGTGCTATATTTTACAGCAGAAGAGCTAGTCAGGGTCTTTGAGCAGGAGACTTTTGATAAAGAGAAGACATTCACAGAGTCATCTGAGAATATATTTGGTGCTGATGTACTTATTATTGATGATTTGGGAACAGAATTTCCTAATTCCTTTACATCAGCCAAGATTTTTACATGTATCAATGAACGCTTGATTCGAGGAAAAAGTACAATTATTTCCACGAATCTTTCACTCCAGGAATTATTGGAGATATATTCAGAAAGAACATTTTCAAGAATAAGTGGTTTCAGAATAATGAAGCTATTTGGAGATGATATTCGAATAATGAATAAAGCGTTGATAGATAATTAATATTAGAAAATGGAGGGTATATTAATGCCAAGCGATGAGAATTATGTAAAGAATGCGCCGTCTTTCGGTTCACTAGGTCTGATTCCTCTTAAGAGTATTGAGGAATTAGGTAACAAGGTTGACAAGTATCTTGTTGGATGGAGAGCTAAGAGAGATACAAATTACGATGAGATATTAAGACAGGGCTATAAGTTAGATTCTTATATAGTTGAGGCTTCTGTTCCACGTTTTGGTTCAGGAGAGGCTAAGGGTACACTTGGTCAGTCAATTAGAGGATTAGACTTATTCATTATGGTTGATATCACTAATTATAGTCTCACATATTCTCTATGTGGACATACTAATCATATGTCACCTGATGACCACTACTCTGATCTTAAGAGAATAATCGCAGCAGTAGGTGGTAAGGCAAGACGTATTACTGTTATTATGCCATTCTTATATGAGAGTAGACAGCATAGACGTTCTTCAAGAGAATCTCTTGACTGTGCACTTGCTCTTCAAGAACTTGTTTCAATGGGCGTAACTAATATCATTACATTTGACGCACATGACCCAAGAGTACAGAATGCGATTCCTCTATATGGATTCGAGACTGTTCAGCCATCATATCAATTCGTTAAGGGAATTCTTAACAACGTTGATGACCTTCAGATTGATCCAGAGCATCTTATGGTTGTATCACCTGATGAAGGTGCAACAGACAGAGCGGTATATCTTGCTGGTGTGTTAGGCGTAGATATGGGTATGTTCTATAAGAGAAGAGATTATTCTAAGATTGTAGATGGACGTAATCCTATTGTGGCACATGAGTTCTTAGGCTCAGATGTAGAGGGTAAGGACGTATTCATTGTAGATGATATGATTTCATCTGGTGAAAGTATGATTGATGTTGCTACAGAGCTTAAGAAGCGTAATGCTGGAAGAATCTTCGTTATATCAACATTTGGCCTGTTTACTAATGGATTAGAGAAGTTCGACAAGGCATACGAAGAGGGATTAATATACAGACTTGTTACAACTAACTTAACATATCAGACACCAGAGCTTCTTGAGAGGGAGTATTATATTAATTGTGATATGAGTAAATATATTGCAATTATTGTAGATACTCTTAATCATGACTGTTCTATTAGCGACCTTCTTAATCCATATGACAGAATTAAGAAATTCGTTAAGGAGTACAAGGCTAAGCAGAAGTAAATAGCTAAGGATAGGAGAGATAGATGAAGTTCGATATGCACTGTCATACTCATGAGGGTTCTCCTGATTCGAAGGTTAGTGTAGAAAGGTATATTAAGCTTCTTAGAGATCAGGGCTATAATGGAATGCTTGTGACAGATCACAACTCATATAATGGATACAGATATTATCGTGATTATATTCGCGGCAAGAAGTATAAGGATTTCTATATGCTTAGAGGCATAGAATATGACACCTTCAATGCGGGACACTTTATAGTGGTTATGCCTTCTATAGAGGAATCGATTCTTATGGAGAAGCGTGGTCTTAAGATAGAGACCCTTATTGACGTGGTACACTCCCGTGGAGGTATATTAGGACCGGCACACCCATGCGGTGAGAATTTTCTTAGTATATATAATACCGGTAAGTTCAAAACCGACAGGAGCCTGACAAGAGAGTTTGATTTTATAGAAGCTTTTAATTCTTGCGAGGACTACCCGGATAATGACAAGGCAAGGGTAATAGCTCAGATTTATAATAAGCCAATGTTTTCAGGAAGTGATTCCCACAGGGAGTCATCAGTAGGTACAGCGGCAACCTACTTTGAGGGAGATATTACAAGCGAGGACGATTTAATTAATTATATTAAATCGGGCGGAAAGACGACTATAGAGGGAGAAAGGTGGTATGGTACTACCAAAGATCACCTTGGAATCTTTAATAAATCCCTTGTATACGGATTCTTCTTATACAACAAGGCTGGAGCACTCGCAAAGACCTACAGGAGAAGGAAAGAATACAAAAAACATAAAAGGGGAAATTGATTAAAAAAGCGGAAGGAAACTTTCGCTTTTCTTTTTTTTTTGCGTTTGGGGCAAAAGTACCATATTTTAGACATCGTGAATAAAGAAGATACCACATATTGTGATTTTTTGTAGAACACTTATGCAAGGTGCACAAAAATAAAAAAGAAATTTTAGTATTTTAGGAATAATTGTTGCAAAGAAAATACAAAATAGTTATACTTAATATATCGTATAGCTTGTGTATCACAGCTAGTTGTAGTTATTACTAGAAAAACATGAGGTGATTGGTATGGGAAAGAAAGAGATGATTGCTATGTTGCTTGCTGGCGGGCAAGGAAGCAGATTAGGAGTATTGACTTCTGATGTAGCAAAGCCAGCTGTTGCTTTTGGCGGAAAGTATAGGATTATTGATTTTCCGTTAAGTAACTGTATTAATTCAGGTATTGATACTGTTGGTGTTCTGACTCAGTATCAGCCACTTAGACTTAATACACATATTGGTATTGGTATTCCTTGGGACTTAGATCGTAATAACGGTGGTGTAACAGTTCTTCCACCTTACGAGAAGAGTGACAATGCTGAATGGTATACAGGAACAGCTAATGCCATTTACCAGAATATAAAGTATATCGAAGGATATGACCCAGATTATGTATTAATCCTATCAGGTGACCATATCTACAAGATGGATTATGAGGCTATGCTTGACTTGCATAAGCAGAATCAGGCCAGTGTAACAATTGCAGCGATGCCAGTTCCAATTGAGGAAGCCAGCAGATTCGGTATAGTTGTAACAGATGACAATGGTCAGATTACAGAATTCGAAGAGAAGCCTGAGAATCCGAAGAGTAATCTTGCATCTATGGGTATTTACATTTTCAGTTGGCCAGTGCTTAGAGAAGCATTGATTACCATGAAGGATCAGAATGGATGTGACTTCGGTAAGCACATTATTCCATATTGCCATGAGAATGGTGAGAGAATCTTTGCTTATGAATTCAATGGCTATTGGAAGGATGTAGGAACACTTGGTTCATATTGGGAAGCTAATATGGAGCTTATCGATTTGATTCCTGAGTTCAATCTCTATGAAGAGTTTTGGAAGATTTATACTAAGCAGAATCAGATTGAGCCTCAATATATTGCATCAACAGCCTCTGTTAAGAAGTCAATTACTGGTGCAGGTAATGAGATATATGGTAAGGTTGAGAATTCCGTTCTTGGTGCCGGAGTTGTAGTAGAGGAAGGCGCAAGTGTAGTAGACTCTATTATTATGAAGAATACAGTTATCAAGAAGGGTGCTCGGATTGAGAAGGCAATTATTGCCGAGGACTGCGAGATTGGTGAGAACACCAAGGTAGGCGTAGGAGAATCGGCTGAGAGTAAGCTTAGTGCTAAGATATATGCATTTGATTTGGCAGTTGTAGGTGAGAATTCCACGATTCCTGCTAATGTAGAAATTGGTAAGAATACAGCGATTCGTGGTGAGACAACTGAAGAGGACTTTCCTCAAGGCAAGTTAGAAAGTGGCGGATATATTATTAAGGAAGGTGAAGAATCATGAAAGCATTAGGAATTATTTTGGCTGGTGGTAATAGTTCTAGAATGGGTAATTTATCTGACAAGAGAGCTATATCTGCTATGCCAGTAGGAGGAAGCTATAGAGGAATTGATTTCGCATTATCTAATATGACTAATTCGCATATTCAGACAGTTGCAGTACTTAGTCAGTATAATGCAAGGTCACTAAACGAGCATTTAGCATCATCTAAGTGGTGGAACTTCGGTAGAAAGCAAGGCGGATTATTCGTATTTACACCAACAGTTACAACAGACAACAGTTGGTGGTATAGAGGAACAGCTGATGCCATGTGGCAGAACATTGACTTCCTTAAGAAATGTCATGAGCCATATGTAGTTATTGCAAGCGGTGATGGAATATACAAGATTGATTTCAATGATGTATTAGATTATCACATTCGTAAGCAATCAGACATTACAGTTGTTTGTGCCAAGGTGCCTGAGTCAGATGACATTAGTCGCTTCGGTGTAGTTAAGATGGATGCTGACGGTCTTGTAACAAGCTTCGAAGAGAAGCCTATGATGCCAAGATCGAATATCGTATCAACTGGTGTGTATGTAATAAGAAGACGTAGCTTAATCGAACTCTTAGAGCAGTGCAACCAGGAAGGTAGATATAACTTCGTTACTGATATTCTTATCAGATATAAGGGAATGAAGAAGATATATGGTTATATGCATGACAGCTATTGGAGTAACATAGCCAGCGTAGAATCATACTACAACACTAATATGGATTTCTTGAATCCAGAGGTGAGAGACTTCTTCTTTAGGAAAGGTTCTAAGATTTATTCAAAATCATTTGACCTTCCACCAGCGAAGTTTAACGCTCCAGCGGATGTTAAGGATTCACTGGTAGCAAGTGGATGTATCATCAATAGTAAGGTTGAGCATTCAGTATTATTTAAGAACGTATTTATAGGCAACAACAGCGTAATCAAGAACTCAATTATTCTGCCTAATGTATATATAGGGGACAACGTTAGAGTAGAGAACTGTATCGTGGAGACACACGAGACGCTAATGAGTGATACCGAATATATTGGGGAAAATGGTATCAAGATCGTTGTTGAAAGCAAAAGTAGATACGGAATCTAAGCGTGCCTTTTAGGAGAAAAGCTCCAAAGTTAATGCTAGGGGAAATACTATTGTAAGGGAGAGATGAATATGAATATCACAGATATTAGGATGCGCATGTCCAAGGATTCGTCTAGAAATGTGTTGGCAACAGCATCAATCACTATCGACGACGAGTTCGTTGTACATGACATTAAGGTTATATCTGGAAGCAAAGGGCTATTTATAGGAATGCCTTCAAGAAGGGGAGGACGAGACAACGAATACAAAGACATAGCACACCCTATCAAGTTAGAGACTAGAGAGCACATACAGAAATTAATACTTGACAAGTACCAAGTGATGCTTCAGGAAGAAGGGGCATCTGAGGGTACACAGGAAGAAGAATAACTAATTCCTACAATAAGAAGAAAATAGATTACGTGCAGGTTAAAGATTCACTTTCGAGGCAGTTAAAGATTAATTGCCAAGAAAGTGAATTTTTCTTGAGTTTTTGTTGACTGCAGCGCCAATTCGTGATATATTGTTAAAGCGACTAAAAAGTTAGGTCTTTTTTTTATGCTTTTCTTTAGAAACTGTTCGTCTAGAGAAAACAAGCGTTGAGAAGGCCATTTAAGAGAGAAAATGGAGGTGGAAGCAGTGCGTACGAAGATTACATTAGCATGCACAGAATGTCAGCGTAGAAACTATGATTTGACAAAAGACAAGAAAGCCCATCCAGACAGAATGGAGACAAAGAAATATTGTAGATTCTGTAAGAAACATACTCTACACAAAGAAACAAAGTAAGGAGTGGTTAAGATGGCAGAAGTAAAAGAAAAGAAACAAAGTCGCTTTGAGGCATTAAAAGCTGAGTTTGGCAAGATTGTATGGCCAAGCGGCAAAGCGGTAACAAAGCAGACGATCGCAACTATTGTAGTTTCAGTCGTTCTCGGACTAATAATCGCTGCAATTGATTTATTAGTTCAAATGGGTGTTGATGTTTTGATTAACCTATAGGAATTCTTAGTACAGGAGGATCTAAGATGGCAGAGGCAAAATGGTATGTCGTACATACTTACTCAGGCTATGAGAAGAAAGTAGAAGGAAGTATTAATAAAGCAATCGAGAATCGTCATCTTGAGGATGAGATTATTGAAGTGTGCGTTCCAATGCAGACTGAGGTTGTTGTTAAGGACGGCAAGACTAAGACTGTTGAGAAGAAGAAATTCCCTGGATATGTCTTTGTTAATATGGTCATGAATGATGACACATGGTATGTTGTTCGTAATACAAGAGGTGTAACAGGATTCGTTGGTCCTGGAAGCAAGCCTGTTCCTTTGACACCTGAAGAAGAGAGAAGTCATCTTGGTATTAAGACTGAGAATCTTGTAGTCGACTTTGGCGAAGGAGATGAGGTAGAAGTTATTGGCGGAGCGTTCAAGGATACTGTTGCAGTTATCAGAGAAATGAACCACGCTAAGCAGACAGCTACAATTCATGCTTACGTCCTAGGCGGCGAGAGACCTGTAGAAATCAGTTTTTCAGACATCAAAAAAATAAATTAAGGAGGAAAGTAAATTGGCAAAGAAAATAGAAGGATATATTAAATTACAAATTGCTGCAGGTAAAGCTACACCAGCACCACCTGTTGGACCAGCACTTGGTCAGCATGGTGTTAACATTGTAGAATTTACTAAGCAGTTTAACGCTAAGACAGCTGATATGGGAGATACAATCGTTCCTGTAGTAATTACAGTATATGAAGATAGAAGCTTTAGCTTCATCACTAAGACTCCACCAGCTGCCGTTATGATTAAGAAGGCATGTAAGATTCAGTCAGGATCTGGTGAGCCAAATGTAAAGAAGGTCGCAAAAATTACAAGAGCTCAACTTCAGGAGATTGCTGAGACTAAGATGAAGGATCTTAATGCTGCTAACATTGATTCAGCTATTAGCATGATTGCTGGTACAGCTCGTTCAATGGGTGTTGAAGTAGTAGATTAATTAAGAACTAATTGATATAAAGTGGGAGGGAACAGACCCCGCTATAACCACAGGAGGAATTAATTATGAAACATGGAAAGAATTATAAGGCATCATTAGAGACTTATGATAAGTCAAAGACATATGATGTTAACGAGGCTATTGCACAGGTTAAGAAGAATGCAAAAGCTAAATTTGATGAGACAATCGAAGCTCATATTAGAACAGGATGTGACGGACGTCACGCTGAGCAACAGATTCGTGGTGCTGTAGTATTACCACATGGAACAGGTAAGTCTGTACGTGTGTTAGTATTCGCTAAGGGCCCTAAGGCTGACGAAGCTACTGCAGCAGGTGCTGACTTTGTAGGAGCAGATGAGCTCATACCTAAGATTCAGAACGAAGGTTGGTTAGATTTTGACGTTGTTGTTGCTACACCAGATATGATGGGTGTTGTTGGTCGTCTTGGTCGTGTACTTGGACCTAAGGGATTAATGCCTAACCCTAAGGCTGGAACAGTTACTATGGATGTTACTAAGGCTGTTAACGACATCAAAGCTGGTAAGATTGAGTATAGATTGGACAAGAGTAATATTATCCACGTGCCAATTGGTAAAGCTTCCTTTAGTGAGGAACAACTTGCTGATAACTTCCAGACTCTTATGGATGCAATTAACAAGGCTAAGCCTGCTAGCTTAAAGGGACAGTATTTAAGAAGCATTACATTAGCTCCTACAATGGGACCTGGTGTTAAGGTTAGTGCCGTTAAGGTACAGTAATTAGAATTGTTATTGACATCTAATATATAATTTGATATATTATACAAGCATGTTGCCGAAGACAGTAGGAGCTAAGCGTAATTCTGATAAATCAGATCCTACCGAGGAACAATCATTACACTATGTTTATGATTATCACCCTCTCTGTCTTTGTGGCAGAGAGGTTTTTTCGTTGAGGTAATATGAATCATATCTGTAATACACATTTTACAGATGAAAATAAAATAAGGAGGTAATAGATTTTGGCTAAAGTAGAATTAAAGCAACCTGTCGTTCAGGAGATTTCTGAAAATGTTAAGGATGCTCAGTCTGTAGTAGTAGTTGACTATCGTGGTCTTACTGTTGCCGAGGACACACAGCTTCGTAGAGAGTTAAGAGAAGCTGGCGTTACTTACAAGGTATACAAGAATACAATGATGAACTTTGCATTCAAAGATACTGACTTTGAGAGTTTGTCAGATGTTCTTGAGGGACCAAGCGCTATCGCTATTTCGAAAGAAGATGCAACTGCTCCAGCAAGAGTATTAGCTAAGTTCGCGAAGAACGCACCTGCACTTGAGATCAAAGCCGGTGTTGTTGAAGGAACTTACTATGATGCAGATGGTATGAAGGCAATCGCTTCAGTTCCATCAAGAGAAGAGTTACTATCCAAGTTACTTGGAAGTATCCAGTCACCTATCGCCAACTTCGCTCGTGTTCTTAAGCAAATCGCTGAGAACGGAGGAGCAGCTGATGCAAGCGCAGATGATGCTAAGGCAGAGGCTCCAGCTGAGGAAGCTAAAGAAGAGGCTAAGGTAGAAGAAGCAAAAGAAGAAGCACCTGCAGAAGCTACAGAAGAGGCAAAAGCAGAGGCTACAGAAGAAGCAAAAGATGCTGAATAATTATTAAGAATGGAGGATATAATAAAATGGCTAAAATGACTACAGAAGAATTTATTGAAGCTATTAAAGAGCTTAGTGTATTAGAGTTAAATGACCTTGTAAAGGCATGTGAAGAAGAGTTTGGTGTAAGTGCAGCAGCTGGTGTTGCTGTAGTTGCAGCAGGTGGAGATGCAGCTGGTGCTGCTGAGGATAAGGACGAGTTCGATGTAGAGCTTACAGAGGTTGGTCCTAACAAGGTTAAGGTTATCAAGGTTGTACGTGATGCTACAGGTCTTGGTCTTAAGGAAGCAAAGGAAGTTGTTGATGGAGCTCCTAAGATTATTAAGGAAGGTGCTGATAAGGCAACAGCTGAAGATATCAAGGCTAAGTTAGAGGCTGAGGGTGCTACTTGTACACTTAAGTAATCTAGATTGCAATAATCGAAATTGATATTATTAAAGTCCGTGTCTTTTGATGCGGACTTTTTTTATTGGAGGGGGCGCCAGTATATATAAGATTCACAAGGAAATGGTCAGAAAAAATGATATTTTATGCTTTATATAAAGATATATTAAGGGTATAATTTATTGTGTATGAGATTAAATATGTTTACATAGATTTTGGAGGAAGATATGGGCGGATTTTTTGGTGTCACATCAAAAGAAGATTGTGTATTTGATTTATTTTTTGGAACTGATTATCATTCCCACTTAGGAACAAGAAGAGCGGGTATGAGTGTCTTAGGAGACGGGAAGTTCAATAGGGCAATTCATAACATTTCCAATGCTCCATTCAGGACTAAGTTCGAGTCGGACTTTCATGAGATGAAGGGTAATTATGGAATAGGCGTTATCTCTGATTTTGAGGCGCAGCCTGTTCATGTAAGAAGTCACCACGGCTCTTACTCTATAGTGACGGTTGGTAAGATTAACAATATGCCTACCTTAGTTGAGAGGATTATGAATGGTCATACACATTTCTTCGAAATGTCTAATGGTGATATATCCCAGACGGAGCTTGTGGCTGCACTAATCAATCGTAAGGATAATTTCATAGAGGGAATCAAGTTCGCGCAGGAACAGATTGAGGGTTCCATGTCTATGCTGATTCTTACCCAGAAGGGAATCTATACTGTTAGAGATAATTTAGGAAGAACCCCTGTTGTAATTGGTAAGAAGGATACAGGCATGTGTGCCTGCTTAGAGAATACATCATTTTTGAATTTAGGATACACATTTCATAAGGAATTAGGTCCAGGTGAGGTGTGTGTCATGGATGAAAATGGAATTCGTACACTAGTTGATCCTGGCAAGGATATGAAAATCTGTACCTTCCTATGGGTATATTATGGATATCCATCATCAACCTTCGAAGGAATGAGCGTTGAGCAGATGCGTAACAGATGTGGCTCTAATATGGCCAAGAGAGATGATGCCAAGCCTGATGTTGTGGCAGGTGTTCCTGACTCAGGAACGGCCCATGCCATTGGCTATTCTAACCACGCACATATTCCATTTTCAAGACCGCTTATTAAGTATACACCGACTTGGCCAAGGTCATTTATGCCAACAGTTCAGACAAGAAGAGACCTTATTGCCAAGATGAAGCTTATTGCGGTAGAGGATTTGATTAAGGATAAGAGTCTACTTATCATAGACGATTCGATTGTTAGAGGAACGCAGTTAAGAGAGACAGCGGAATTCCTATATGATATAGGTGCCAAGGAGGTTCATGTAAGACCTGCCTGCCCACCAATTCTATATGGATGTAAATACCTTAACTTCTCCCGCTCAACATCAGAGATGGAGCTTATAGGAAGAAGAATAATCAATGAGTTAGAGGGACGTACTGTAGATGGAACTCAACCAGGTGATGATGAGATTCTTAAGAAATACACTGATCCTGATTCAGAGGATTACGCTAAGATGAATGAGAAGATTAAGGAAGAGATGGGCTTTACATCTCTTAGATATAACAGACTTGACGATATGATAGATGCAGTAGGTATTGACCCAAGTAAGCTATGTACTTATTGCTGGAATGGGGAAGAGTAGGAACAGACGTTGTTCTTATAAGAGGGGCTTTCTATGGAAGAAATCAGACTTAAGAAGCGTAGGCGGAGAATTATAGGTTTTTCTGTTTTAGGAGCAGTAGTCCTTCTTATTGTTGCGCTTATTATTGGCTGCTCCCTTTCTAAAGATGATAAGGATGTAAAGGAAGGCGAGTACAAGCAGGTTGAGAAAAGAACCATCGTCAATTCTGTAAGTGGAACGGGCGTTGTCAGCGCCATCAACAGCGAAGACATTACTAGTCAGAGGTTCGGAACGAAAGTTAACGCTGTCTATGTGAAGGAAGGGGATATAATTTCTTCTGGACAGGTTATATGTCAGTTCGACACCAAGGACTTAGAGAATCAGTTGAGCGAAATACGCAAAAGCATTTCCCAGGCTAAGGATAATAAGGTTGAGCAGGATTCTAATTACGACAGAAGAATTAGCGAATCTATCAATAATCGTAACAGTAATATAAACGAGACGGAGGCTCGTCTTAACCAGGCCAGACTTGAATACTTAGAAGCTCTAGGCGAACTAGACAAGGCTAATCAGAATTACAACGATTACATGGCTGACCCTTCACATCATGCCTATGATATGGATGCCATTCAATTGGAAATGTTAATAGAGTCAAGAAAGTCTAATGTTGACGTTAAGAAGAATAATATTCAGGCTTTAGAGGATAATCTTAATAATCTAATTAATAGTGATAACTCCAATGCTTACGACGCGAAGAATAGCTTCGATGACAGCGCAAGCAACAACATTCAGAACCTTGAACAAAGAGCAAGGGATGTTGAGAAGGCAATTGGAGAGTGCACCGTTAGAAGTACCATAGGCGGTACAGTTACTACCTTAAATGTTAAAGCAGGCGAGAGCTTTAATGGAGGAACAGTAGCGACTGTTGAAGGCGTTAATGACCTGTTAGTTGAAGCAGAGGTTAGTGAATATGATATTGCCGACATTGCAGTTGGAATGAAGGCTATGATGAAGACAGATGCGACGCGTGACAAGGAGCTATCTGGTGTAGTAACCTATGTTGCTCCTAAGGCATCTAATTCAGGCTCGAAAGGAATGGGCGCCTTATCAGGTCTTATTGGAATGGATGCTTCGGGATTATCACAATCTGCAAGTGGCAGTGGAAGTACCTCTGCAACTTATCTTATAAGAATAGCATTTGACGAGCAGAATCCAAGACTGCGACTCGGTATGAATGCCAAGGTTAGCATCATTACAGAGTCTGTGGAAAATGCTATTTCTGTACCATTTGAATCTGTTGTTGAAGAAAGCAACGGAGATAAATATGTTGAGATAGCAACTAATTACAATGAAGCATCAACATCAGATGGTAAGATACCTTTCGAAAAGAAGAAGGTTAAAGTTAATACAGGTATTAGAGGGTCATATTATGTCCAAGTAAGCGGAGATATTAATGTGGGCGACTATGTATATGTACCTGCGGCAGAAGGAGCCGATTCAATCGACGAGATTATGAACATGATGGGTTCAAGTGCAGGTGTATAGCGGCTTTAAGGGAGCATAATATGAGCGACTTTATCAGATTAGAGAATATTGTCAAGAAATTCTATGTGGGACAACCCAATGAATTAGAGATACTTCATGGCATTAATCTTACGGTAAATGAAGGAGAGTTTCTGTCGATTGTTGGACCATCAGGTTCGGGCAAATCAACTCTTATGAATCTTATAGGTGTATTAGACCGTCCCACAAGCGGAAGCTATTACCTTGATGGAATAGATGTGGAGACGGCGAAGGATGATGAGCTGTCCGATATTCGTAACAGGAAGATAGGATTCGTATTTCAGACATATAACCTTATACCTAAGACAAATGCAATTAAGAATGTGGAGCTTCCAATGCTATATGCTGGTGTGTCAGGTTCAGACAGACACAAGAGAGCATTAGAGCTTATGGAATTAGTAGAGATGAGCGATAGGGTTAAGCATTTACCAGAGGAACTCTCAGGTGGACAGAAGCAGAGAGTGGCAATCGCCAGGGCCATGGCAAATGACCCTGCAATCATTCTTGCGGATGAGCCAACGGGAGCACTTGATTCTAAGACAGGTCATATGGTAATGGATTTATTCCATAAGTTTAACGAGGAAAGGGGTAAGACAATAGTTCTAATCACCCACTCCCAGGAGCTTGCTGATGAGACAGACAGAATAATATCCCTTCGAGATGGCAACATAGTTAATGAAGAGATTAGACGCACAAGATAGCGGAGAAATGTATGTTAGTTGTAGAGAATATTTTACTGGCGCTTAACAGCATAATGTCTAACAAGATGAGGGCATTTCTTACAATGCTGGGAATCATTATTGGAATTGGGTCAGTTATATCTATTCTTACTGTAGGTAATTCTCTGACACTAACCGTTGAAGATAATATGCAGTCCATGGGCTCTAAGGATATATTTGTAGCCGTTGTGGAGAGGACGGATGATGACAAGCCAGAGTCAATAATTGATGGTGTAAAATACCCTGAGACTACTTCATCTCGAAGAGACATGAAGGATTCTGATTATATTACAAGTGATATGATTCGTGACATGAGCGAGAAGTTCAAGGACCAGATATATGCGGTAAATGTGTCAGATCAGGTTGGCAAGGGTGAAGTATCATATCAGTCAAAAAGCTCTGGTGTATCGGCCGTTGGAGTATCAGCAGGCTACTATGTAACTAATGCAGTTGATATTAAGGAAGGAAGAATGTTCAATTCTTCCGATTTTGCTAATCAGCGAAATGTGTGTCTTGTAGATAATAAGATTGTAAATGCTTTATTTGATGGCAATCCTGAGAAGGCAATTGGTAAGGAAGTTGAATTTGACCTTGAGGATACAAGGCCAACAGTATTTACAATTATAGGAGTATATGAGGCCAGCCAGAGTACAGCAAGCGCCAATCCATTTTCTTCTATGATGGAGGCCTTTATGGGAGCCAGAGTATATATGCCTCTTAATACAGCTAAGCAGCTTGATGGAAGCAAGGGACTATATTCAAGCTTTCGTGTAAGTACAGGATTAGGAGACGACACAGAACAGCTTCGCAAGGAAATCAACAACTATTTTGAACCATATTACGCAGGCAATGCTGGATTTGAAGTGAAGGCTATAACATTTGAGGGGATGTTAGATTCTCTCACATCCCTTATGGATAAATTAACTCTTGCAGTATCTATTATTGCAGGAATAGCGCTTCTTGTTGGTGGTATAGGTGTTATGAATATAATGCTTGTGTCTGTTACAGAGAGGACTCGTGAGATTGGAACCCGTAAGGCGTTGGGGGCAAGGAATTCTTCTATTAGAATACAATTCCTAATTGAAGCCATGATAATATGCCTAATTGGAGGAATAATAGGACTAATACTGGGGCTTGTAGGTGGAAGCTTGCTATCAAGTTTGTTAGGATACCCGGCATCGCCATCAATCCCAGGGGTCATCTTCTCACTCCTATTCTCCCTTGCAATAGGACTGTCCTTTGGTTACTTCCCTGCCGACAAAGCAGCCAAGATGAATCCCATCGACGCCCTGCGCTATGAATAGATCTAACCTTCCATAAAAAAATAAAAATTTTTTTAAAAATTGTTTAAGTTTTAAGCCTGAATGTCCGATACACATAATGACAAGTATTCTAATGCTTTAAAGTGCATTGAAAATACTTGAGTTCAAGGAGGAAAGGAGAGTGCCGTTATGCGTGTAGATACTTTAAGTCAAGTGGCTCAGTTGTATCATACATCTAAGCCTACAAAAACAACTAAAAGTAATGGAATCGCTTCTATGGGCAGAGATCAAGTACAGATTTCGTCTGCAGGTCGTGACTTCCAGATAGCAAAACAGGCAGTCGCAGAAGCTTCGGATATCAGGGAAGATAAAGTTGCTGAAGTAAAGTCAAAAATTGACTCAGGAAATTATAATGTTGATACCGGAGATTTTGCAAGCGTATTACTGAGCGCTTACAACAACAAGCTATAAGAGAGGATGAATAATTGGCGAGTTTAATGGAAGAGCTCTTAGGTGTACTAAGACAGGAGAAACAAGGTTACATTAATCTTACAGAACTTTCAGAAGAGAAGCGAGTGTGTATTATACAAGGAGATGTAGACAGACTCGATGCCATTTCTGAGAAGGAGCAGAATGAGACTTCTGACCTTAAGAATCTCGAGAATAAACGCGTCAACATCCTCAAAGATATGGCTGTTGTACTGGGTAAGGATGGTGAAGATATAACTATCTCTGCAATGATAGAGATGTTAGAGCGCCAACCTAGTGAGCAGGCGAAATTAATCCAGGCTAAGGATGAACTGGTTGCTCAGGCTTCTCAGATGCAGATTGCCAATCAACAGAATGAAATTCTTCTTCGTCATGCGATGGAGATGGTTGAGTTTGATTTAACATTACTTAAGAGCCTAAAGCAGGCCCCGGAGACAGCGAACTATGATAAGAACGCTTATAATACAGGGGAGATATTAGGCGGCAGCGGTTTTGATACTAAGCAGTAAGCTTATTCAAGACGAATATATCCGAAGCCAGGTATGTTTTTTTAAGGAGAACTATTATGGCTAATGGATTTGGTAGTTTATATGTTGGTGCAGCAGGAATTAGAACTGCTCAGACAGCACTAGACATTACAGCAAACAATTTAGTTAATATTGATACAAAGGGTTACGTCCGTGAACAAGTCTTGTTTACGGACGATACATATTCCTTCTTCCAGGGTGCAGCGGTATCAGACCAGTACAAGGGTTCTGGTGTTAAGATTGCCGATGTAATCCATACGAGGGATATGTTTCTAGATAAGGCATTTCGTTCCGAAAATTCTAGGTACGCATTCTATGCCGCTAGTTATGATGCAGTAACAGAGGTAGAGGATTTCTTACAGGAAGCAACAGGAACAGCATTTAGCGAAGCGCTTAATGATTTGTATGTTGCATTCCAGGAGTATTCTAAGGATCCATCAGATACTGTTAATCAGAACTTGGTTGTTCAGAAGGCTTCCCTATTCCTGACAAGAGAGCAGAATCTATATCAGGGATTAGCGAAGTATCAGTCAACAATCAATACTAAGATTAGAGATGATGTTACTCGCATTAATGACTTAGCAGAACAAATCCACGATTTGAATCTTAAAATAGAAAGAATAGAAGCAGGTAAGACTGAGACTGCTATGGACCTTCGTGACCAGAGAGACCATGCAGTTGATGAATTATCTAAGCTTGCTAACATCACTTGTGTTGAGACAGTAGAGGGTGTATATCACATCAAGCTTGAAGACAAGGACTTTATTGATGATTTTAACATTTACCCGATGGCCCTTCATACTGATACAGTAACAGGCTTCGTTACACCGTATTGGCCACATCTGTCAGACACCACTAATGATGATTATTATCCAGTATATAATTTGGCTAATATCAGCGCAGCTCACAATACTGACAAGGGTGAGGTTAAGGCACTTCTTCTTGCAAGAGGTAATACAAGAGGCACCTGGTATGATATGGATGGATTGACCCAGGAGCAATATGAGAAAGGTCTTGCCAATTCAGTTATGATGAATTCAGAGGCTGAGCTTGATACATTAACTCATACAATTATCACAGCAATTAATGACCTCTTAAGTCCGCTTAAGACTTATGACGGAGCTGACATCACCGGCGTCGATAAAGATGGTAATACAGTTACTATTAAGGCAGGAATGAGAATTGCCGATACAGAGAATACAGCTGTTGGTTCTGATAAGGAGATTCCAGCAAGAGAGCTTTTTGTAAGAAGAGGTATTGAGAGATACACAGAGGTAACTCTTGACGATGGAAGCAAGATGTATGTATACAACGAGGAAGACAAGAGTGATTTTTCTAAGGTGTATACAACACGCTCCTTAGAAATCAATCAGGAGTTGGTTGAGAACAGGACACTTCTTTCACACCTAACTCAGAACAACGCGATTGATTATGAATTAGGTAATAAGCTAACTGCAATTTGGGAGGATTCTTCATATACACTTAATCCAAGCGATAGAACACCTTGTACATTTACAGGATTTTATACGAAATACGTTGGAGAAGTGGCAAATGTCGGTTCAATTTATAGAACAACATCACAGTCTCTACAGAACACAAGCGAGACAATCGACAATAACAGACAGGCAGTTATCGGAGTTTCTTCAGACGAAGAACTAACCAATATGATTAAATACCAGCAAGCGTACAACGCAAGCTCAAGATATATCAACGTACTATCAGAGATGATAGAACATTTATTGTCAGCATTAGGATAGACATTTTAAGAAAGTAGGTGAGTTATATGCCTTCATCATTCTTCGGATTACATGTAGCAGCAACAGGACTTAACGCTGCGCAAGCTTCAATCAATACAACAGCGAATAACATTTCCAATGTGAACACAGATGGCTATTCACGACAAGAGGTTGGTCGTGTGGCAGCGGCTGCACAAAGGTGCTTCACATCTTACGGAAGTATTGGTACTGGTGTTGAGGTTACCAAGGTTACTCAGGTTCGCGATATCTACTATGATGAGAAGTATTGGAATAACAACGCCAAGCTGGGACTTCACGAGAAGACGTTATACTACATGCAGCAGATAGAGGATTATTATGCTGATGATGTTAAGGTGTCTGGCTTTACTACTTTGTATACTAAGATGTTCAATGGCCTGGAAAATGTTAAGAAGAACGCAGGTGACGCATCTGTACGAAATGAGTTCATTAGTGGTGCCAGAGAGTTAATGGATTTCTTCAATAGTACAGGAATATCAATGCAGGACCTTCAGAGTTCTATCAATGATGAGATTAAGACTTGTGTAGATACAATCAATTCTGTATCACAGAAGGTAGCCCTTCTCAATAAGCAGATTAATATTATTGAGATGGAAGGTGGAATGGCCAACGAGCTTCGTGATGAGAGATCAAGACTTATTGATGAGGTTTCACAGCTTATACCAATTGAAGCAGTTGAGTACGAGGTTCTTAACAGTAATTATGAAGACCAGAAGACTGGAGCAACAAGATTCGAGGTTCGCTTCAATGGTAATTTGCTAGTTGAGAATTACAATTACAATACACTTAGTGTTGTGACAAGAGATAAGAAAGCCAACCAGACAGATATTGATGGTCTATATGATGTAAAATGGGATTTCTCAGGTGCAGTCATTGATTTTACCAGCAACGCAATTGATGGTGAGATGAGAGCTATGTTCCAGGTTCGTGATGGTAACGATGAGGAGAATCTTAAGGGTAAGGTAACTTCCACTGATTCTAGTAAGATTACAATTAGTAATCCGACAATAACTGATATCGACAAGATGAATATGCCTAATGAAGGAACAATTCTTGTTAATAGTACATATTATAATTATTCTGATTTCAAAGTTACGACAGATGATCAGGGCAAGATTACTTCATATGTATTTTCATTAGATAAGCCACTTACAAGTGACGAGAGAACAGGAATAATGGGTAAAGGTCTTACAGTTGGTAAGACTGTTAACTACAAGGGAATCCCTTACTACATGGGACAGATGAATGAGTTCTTAAGGTCATTTACAAGAGAGTTCAACGATATAGAAAAGACTGGTGTGGATGGATATGGTAATAAAATGGGTTCCTTCTTCGTAGCTTACGATGCCTTTGCACAGAAGGAATTAGATGGCTCGGACAATATTAAGAATGCCACATTCGGTTCTCAGGGGAATACATATTACAGAATGACTTGCCTTAACGCAAGAGTTAACAAGGCATCCCAAGCTGACCCTAATCTATTCGCAACAACAACTGATTTCACGAGAGGTGAGTCAGCTAATGATTTGGTAGATTCGCTAGCTAATCTAGAGAACGGAGTTAAGCTATTTAGAGGAGGCTCTGGTTCAGCATTTCTACAATGTATATATGCTGATATCACTGTTGATACTCAGGAGAATCAGGTATTTACCAATAGTTATACAAGTATCAAGAATGCAATAGCACAGCAGCGTATGTCAGTTTCGGGAGTTGACGAAGATGACGAGGCGATGGACTTAATCAAGTTCCAGAATGCATACCAGCTCGCTGCAAAATGTATATCAACACTAACAGCTATGTATGACCAGTTAATACTTAATACAGGAACTTGATATAAGATATGCAAGGCCTACACGCTCATACAGAAAATCGCTTAGTAGACCTTGCATATATTAAGCGATCACGATGCATAGCCATGAGGAGGAACAATTATGAGAGTTACTAATAACATGATTATGAAGTCGTCAACTAATAATGTTAATGCGACTAAAGTAAATGTTAATGATAAGAATAATCAGATGACAACTAATAAGAAGATTTCTCGTCCATCTGAAGATCCTGTTATAGCGATTCGTGCACTTCGACTTGGCACAACTCTTAACAAGCTTGACCAATATGTTGATAAGAATATTCCAGATGCAGCATCATGGCTTGAGGTTACAGAGACAGCGATTCTCAATATGAAGTCTCTTATAACGGATATGAGAACACTGTCTGTTAATGGTAGTACAGGAACACTTACTGCAGATGACCGTAATACAATACTTAGTCAGCTTCAGGCGCTGCAGAAGCAGATGTATTCTGAGGGAAATGCTGATTATGCAGGAAGAACAGTATTTACTGGATTTAGAACCAATTCTACATTGACATTTACTGAAGATGAAGCTGATACAAAATATAATATTAAGGAGAAATTCTCTGCTATAGATGATATGGCTGAATCAAGATATTATTCAGGCAGCGTGTCAGTTCCATCTACGCAGGCAGAGGTTCTTACTAATCCAATATCTGATGTAGAAGAGACTGTATATAATAGAGTAAGGCTGCCTTATGATAATATAGATAAGATTAATTCTATTGAATATACTGTTGCTGGAGGAGCCGCTCCTACACCAGCCACGCTTACTACATATCCTGATGAAGAAGCATGGGCTGCGGCTAATAGTGGTAAGAAGACAGTAGCTGATGATAAAGCTGTATTTATTAAGAGTACAGGTGAGATTATTCTGGGTAACGAGCTTGCTAAAACTATGAGACAGAATAAGTCAGAGATTAGCGTTGATTATGACAAGACAGGCTTCAAGGCAGGAGAACTAAGACCTGAGTTCTATTATGACTGTACAGATAAAACCAATGATTTGTCTCCTATTAACTACAAGAGATATGATGATAAAGGTGAGTTAATAAGATACGATATTGAATATAACATTGCAACTAATCAGAATCTTGGCGTTAACATAGAGGCTGTTGATGTCTTCGACAGCAATCTAATCCAGGATGTGGGAGATATGATTAATGCTGTAAATGCAGCAGTTAATGCTCATGACAAGGTTGATAAGATTAAGAGCATGATGCAAGAGAATCAATATGCTACTGATGAATATCAACAGAAGCTTAAGGATTGGTTAGAGGCAGCACAGAAGGAAGCTGATTATGCAGATGATAATGTTCAGAAGTTGTTTAGCTCGAATATTGGTAAGAGTGATAGCTATCTATCAGACATTAGCTTGGCTATAACCAAGGTGGGCTGTAAGAGTGACCAGCTATCAATTACAGAGGACAGAGTTGGCAACCAGCAGTCAACAGTAAGTAAGCTTCAATCTGATAATGAAGATGTTGACTTGTCTCAGATTATCCTAGAATACACTTCAGCTTACACAGCATACCAGGCATCACTAACAGCTGCAAGTAAGCTGGGTCAGGTAAGTTTGCTGAATTATATCTAAAAACTAGTTGCAACTATGGTTAGGAAAAGGTAACATAATAGTATAATATTTTAAGGAAGGTTTTTGACATGGTAGTTAACACAAGATTGTTTGGCGAAATCGATGTACAAGATGATAAGATAATTACAATTGACAAGGGAATTATAGGATTTCCTGACATGAAGTTATTCACTCTTGTATTTGATGCTGAGAAAGATTCTAAGAACATTATGTGGCTTCAGTCTCTTGATGAGACAGCATTTGCAATGCCAGTAATGGTTCCTAATAAGGTAGTAGAAGATTACAATCCGACAATTGAGGATGAGCTTCTTAAGCCTCTTGGTAACCTTACTCCTGATAACACTTATGTTCTTGTTACTGTTAAGGTGCCAAGTAAGATTGAGGATATGACAATTAATCTTAAGGCTCCTATTATAATTAATACAGACACATTAATTGGTGGACAGATTATTGTAGAGGATGACGTAGAAGTCCGCTTCCCTATATATGATATTCTTAAGGAAGGGGCAGGTGAGTAATATGTTAGCATTAACTAGAAAGAAGGGTGAGTCCCTAGTAATTAATAATAATATAGAGGTTACTGTTCTTGAGATTAGAGGCGACCAGGTTAAGATTGGTATATCTGCACCTAAGGAAGTGCCTATCTATCGTAAGGAAGTATATCTTCAGATTCAGGAGGAGAACAAGGCGGTGCTTAATGCAGATGGTCTTGAGGCTCTCAAGAATCTACTATAGTAATTCTATGATAATATAAGTATAAAGATACCGTAATTGGAATCATTTCAGTTACGGTATTTTTCGCTATATGAGAATAATCGACAAATACCAGCACGCTCATATAGAAAATCGCTAAGCTGGTTTTGTCGATTATTAGACCTATATTGGAATAAAAATAGAAAGGAAAAAAGACCATGATAACAAACGACGCAGGGATAGTTGGATTTAAGCACAAGATAATAGAGGAGATGGCGCGCCTCGCCTGGAAGGGGGAGGTGACGGCTGAGGACAAGGAAGAGCTTGTATATAAGATTATTCCTGGACCACTTGCGCAGTACAGATGTTGTATATATAAGGAAAGGGAGATTGTTAGGCGTCGCATAAGATTAGCAGAGGGAATGAACGCGACACCTAATTCCACAACCAGCGACGATATGATGATAGAGGTGCTTTCTCCAGCCTGCGAGGAGTGTCCTATTTCTTCCTATGTAGTTACAGATAATTGTCGCTCTTGTATGGGTAAGCCATGCCAGAAGGCATGCTCCTTTGGGGCTATATCAATTGGTGATGAGCGTTCCCGCATTAATCCTAACATGTGTAAGGAATGTGGCAAATGTGCAGAAGCATGTCCTTATTCTGCAATTGCCCACTTAGAGAGACCTTGTAAGAAGGCCTGTCCTGTGGGAGCAATTACTTATGATGAGTATGGTGTATGTAAGATTGATGAGTCCAAATGTATCCAATGTGGTCATTGCATTCACTCATGTCCATTTGGTGCCATTGGCTCTAAGGCATTTGTTGTAGATGTTGTTAATGCCATAAGGTCTGGCAAGGAAGTAATTGCCATGTGCGCACCAGCAACAGAGGGCCAGTTCGGCGAGGACATCTCCATGGCTTCCATAAGAAATGCCTGTAAGGAGCTGGGTTTTGCTGATATGGTTGAAGTTGGTCTTGGTGGCGATATGACTGCGGCTTACGAAGCAGAGGAGTGGGCTGAAGCATTAGAAGAAGGAAGGAAGATGACAACATCTTGCTGTCCTGCATTTATTAATATGCTGAAGAAACATTTCCCAGAACAATTCAAGGAGAATATGTCTAATGTAGTATCGCCTATGTGTGCGGTGTCTAGATACCTCAAGGCAACAAGACCAGATTGCGTAACAGTATTCATAGGTCCATGTATCGCTAAGAAGAGCGAGTCAAGAGATAAATCAATCGAAGGCAATGCAGATTATGTTATGACCTATGGTGAGTTCCGCGCACTTCTTCGTTCTAAGGACGTAGAATTGAAGCCGGTAGAGGAAGACTATCAGGAAGCAAGCGTATTCGGCAAAGGCTTTGCAACAAGTGGTGGCGTAGCAAGCGCGGTAATAGAATGTATGAAGGAAAGAGGCATTGATGAGAGTTATATCAAGCTTCGCAAATGTGCTGGTGGCAAGGAGTGCGTGCAAGCCCTGACCTTACTTAAGGTAGGCAAGATTCCTGAAGACTTCATTGAAGGAATGGCATGTAGTGGTGGATGTGTAGGAGGCCCATCTAAGCACGTGGCAGAAAAGGAGACATTGAAGGCAAGACAGACGCTTCTTGGCAAGGCAGATGACAGGAATATATTAGATAATATTGAGAAGATGCCAATGGATAAGTTCTCAATGTATCGTGATGGGCAATAATTTTATAAAAATTATTAATTTTACTATAAAGTATTAAGTATATCCTTCCGATATAAAGTACGAGAAACTATAATTAACTAGGTCAGTGCGCTCTAAGCGCAGACCATAATTTACTTAATTACACATGGAGGTGGAGATATGACAGTAGCAAATGGTATTAATGTTAACAGTACTTATCAGGGACAAGGAAGTTCAACAGCTGCTGCGTCAACTAACAAGGTAGAAGACGTTAGCGTACAAGAAAAAGTAAATAAGGACGTTGGACGTCCATTAACTGGTGAGGACGGCAAAGTTGCAAGTAAAGAACAGGTTCAGAAGGCAGTTCAGGAAATCAACAAGAAGGCCAATGGAGTTACAGCAGTATTTGGTGTAGATGACGAAAGTAGTCGTGTATACATCAAAATTGTTGACAAGGAATCTGACAAGACTATCGTACAGTATCCAGCTGAAGAGACGCTTAAGTTAATAAACAAGGTGTGGGATCAGGAAGGATTCACTGTAGATGAGAAGAGATAGGAGGCTACTATGGCAGCACCAACAAGAGTATCTGGTATGGTCTCTGGTATGGACACCGAAAGCGTAGTTAAGGCGTACGTACAGAACTATGTAGATAAGAAGAATAAAATAAAACAATCACAGACAAAACTAACATATAAGCAAGATGCATGGAAAGCCTTGAATACCAAGGTTTATTCGCTATACAGTAAAGTAGGTAACTTGCGTTTTAGCAACTCATATAATCTTAAGAAGACTACTGTATCTGATGCATCCAAGGCATCAGTTACAGCTAGTTCTAATGCTGTAATTGGAACACAGACACTTAAGATTAAGCAGCTCGCTAAGGCGGGATATCTTACAGGGGCTCAGCTTGGCAAGAAGACAACAGAAGATTCAACAATGAGCTCTCTAGGTTATACTGCAGGAGATACTTCTATATCTGTAAGAGTAGGAAGTGGTGAAGAGAAGACAATAGAGATTACTGCTGATACTAAGATATCAGATGTAATTTCTAAGCTTAAAGATGCTGGAGTAAACGCAAGTTTTGATTCTAATAATAAGAGAATATTTGTGAGTGCTAAGAATAGTGGCAAAGATAATGACTTTGCAATTACAGCTAACTCAGCCCAAGGACGGGCAGCGCTTACATCATTAGGACTACTAACAACTGCAGCAGCAGATATGAAAGGTTATGCTAATAATGCAGCATATATGCTTGCAGAAGATGGTGGCTCATACTATGAGTTGGATGAAGACGGCAATATCAAGTATGACAACGAAGGCAAAGCCATTGTAAGAGATGGTGCAGTGTATAGTGAGACTAAGACTAAGGAGAATATCACGAATATTCTTACTAATCTTGCAAATGCCTATGAAGAAAACCCAGCACTTAGCGCAGAGAAGACACTTCTCAATGCCAAGATTGATTTTACTAATGCCAAGAATAAGGTGGATGAAGTAAGAGCTTTAAATGTAGATGGTGTTACAGGTCAACAGCTTATAGACCTTGTTAATGCAGGAGCTGATGGGGCAGTATATGTTGACGAAGATGGTAATACTTATAAGAATGTAAAGACTTTAGAAGATGGCTCAAAGCTTTATTATAATGATTCTGAAGAAGGTACTGATACTAAGACTGTAGCTGCAGGCGAGGATGAATTAGGCAAAGTGGCTGATGCAGTTAAAGATATGGCTAAGACTCTTGGGCTTATTACAACGAGTACTGATGGTGAAGGTGTCGAGACAGAAGACGATAGCAGGTATATGGAGTTTATTAAAGCCAATACTGCGTATAATAAGGTTGTCAATGATGATACAATAGATGAAAACAAGTACTTCTTAGAGGAAGCAGAACTTACTAGTGCTCAGGAAAGAATAAGTGTAATTGATACTAAGATTGCTTCTAATAACGAATACATAGCAGATAATAGCTATTGGGATAAGAAGGATTATTCTAGTTACTACGACGAATCAGGAACAGCCATTCATAATGAGAAATTGGCAGTAGCTGTTGATGAGATATTCAACAAGATTAAATACGGATTTGACGTAATCAATGGAACAACTCAGCTTGAAGGTAATGCGGGCGCTACTCGTGTATCAGCCCAGGACGCTATTATTGAACTTAATGATGCAGAATATACATCTAGTAGTAGCAATTTCTCTATTAACGGACTCAATATTAATGCGTTAGCAGAGACAGGTGATAGCACAATTACAATTAATACAACTCAGGATAATCAGGGTATATATGATAAGGTTAAGGATTTCTTGTCTACATATAATGAGATTATCAATGAGATGCAATCACTGTACAATGCAGATTCTGCCAAGGGATTTGAACCGCTTACTGATGATCAGAAGGAAGAGATGTCAGAAAAAGAGATTGAGAAGTGGGAAGATAAGATTAAGTCGGCAATACTTAGAAGAGATAGTAGCTTAGGAACACTTATTACCAAAATGACACAGGCTATGTCAAGTCCTATTAAGATTAACGGAAAAGGATATTCACTTTCTGACTTTGGAATCCAGACACTAGGATTTCTAAATGCTCCTAAGAACGAGCAATATGCTTATCATATCTATGGTGACGAAGATGACTCTGCTACTTCTAGTAAGCCAGATAAGCTTATGGAGATGATTAATAGTGATCCGGATACAGTTATAGAATATATGCAGAATCTAGCATCCAATCTATATAATGCAGTTGGAACGGAGATGAAGAGTTCTAATCTTCGTACAGCATACACTGTATATAACGACAAAGAGATGGCTAATGATCAGAAATCTTATGAGAAGCTTATCAAGCAGTGGGAGACTAAGATTGCTGATATGGAGGATAGATATTATAAGAAGTTCTCTAAGATGGAGGCAACACTTGCTAAGCTACAGAATTCTACAAATGCTTTGTCAGGCTTGGTGGGACAATAGGAACATAGTATAAGCAACTATATATACTAGAGGAGGAAATCGTTATGGCATTGCCTAGAGGCTATGATACATATCAGAAGAATAGAGTACTTACTGCATCTCCAGGAGAATTGGTCCTAATGCTATATGAAGGAGCAATTAAGTTCTGTAATATAGGTATAGTAGCAATAGAGAATAAGGACATACCTAAAGCTAATACTAATATTCAGAAGGCAGAAAGAATAGTAGCGGAGCTCCGAGGAAGTCTTGATATGAAGTATCCTGTTGCAAAAGATTTTGACCAGGTATATGAATACATTGGATGGGTTCTTCTTCAGGCAAATGTCAAGAAAAGTACAGAAAGACTAGAGGAAGCTCTTAAACACCTAAGAACTATGAGAGATACTTGGAAGGAAGTTATGAAGACAGCAGGTTCACAGGCTGGATAATGATAATAAATAATAAGTAAGAGAACGCAAATGGCATATGTCATTTGCGTTCTTAAGTAAGGAGAACTATGACTAGTAAAGAATATATTAAGATGCTTGAAGATAGCCTTGTTAAGAAGGT
>ONCT01000026.1 GCA_900316395.1 uncultured Lachnospiraceae bacterium
TTTATAATTAGTTATTAGCATAATTTAATTATACCAAAAAGCAGCTATGAGCGCGAGCTCATAGCTGCTTTTCCGTTAGGGGAGTTTTTTTACAGCCCCTTTTTTTATTGCAAATGTTATTTGTAGCGTTTATTATTTTTGCTCTAAAGCCAATGTCTTAGTTGTAGCATCACATACTTCACTTGGACCATAGTACTGAATAGCTCCAGGATATGTATAGCAGGTCTTCACTGACCATTCCTTTCTCTTAGACACAAAGTAGTTAAATGGCTTACCATCTAATTCAACTAATGCCTTTCTAATAACTGGCTTGTCTTCACCATTACGTCTCTCGATATTCATCATCTTAGTAATTGGCATTCCTCCTGCAACCCATTCCTCTGCAGGTGCTGCAAGGTTAGATACCTTAGATAAGTAGCCTGTATAACCATACTGGATAAGCATAAATGCGTTATATCCAAGTGAGTAACAATAATCTGCATCAAAGTTAGAAGGGAAAGCACATCTTCCTTCATATCCGAAGAAATGATGAAGTGGCGAGAACTTGCCCTTGTATGTTCCCTTAATCTTTCTCTCATTAAGCGTATCTGCAACAAGAGAAGAGATTAACTTCTCTGACTCGATAAGAGATACCTGTACATTGCCATGCGGATCTCTTTCTAAGAATAACTGCTTCTGAACGAATTCCGGTAAGAGTGCGAATACTCTCATGGATTTATCTGTAAGACCTCTTTCTATAAAATGTTCTTTCGTTGCCCAGTCTACCAGACTATTGAATTCTTCTGCCTTATCTCCTGCAAGTAATTCGTTAATCTCAGCAATAAGTGCAGAGAATTCAGGAACGAACTCTATAATACCTTCAGGTACGATTACAACTCCGAAGTTGTCACCGTTATTAGCTCTTGCTTCTACTGAATCAGCAATGTAGTTAGCGATATCAGCAAGAGATCTCTCCTTGGCTGCAATCTCTTC
The DNA here is from genome assembly GCA_900316395.1 of uncultured Lachnospiraceae bacterium. GTDB lineage: Bacteria > Bacillota > Clostridia > Lachnospirales > Lachnospiraceae > RUG191. The sequence goes on from ONCT01000026.1 coordinate 973, forward strand.
ACCGATAAGGCAGATGTTAGGCTGTGTCTGAAGTGCACACTCAAGTGCTACATGAGAGGCTGAACGACCCATAACCTTAATAAAGTGCCAGTATTTCTTAGCAGAATTGGCATCTCTCTCAATATTACCGATTACTTCACTGTATGTCTTGGTAGCTGTATCGAATCCAAATGAAGCTTCAATGTCCTCATTCTTAAGATCGCCGTCAATAGTCTTAGGGCATCCGATTACCTGTACACCGGTCTTATGCTCTGCCATGTACTCTGCAAGTACTGCTGCATTGGTGTTGGAATCGTCACCGCCGATGATAACTATAGCTGTAAGACCATGCTTGGCTGCAACCTTGGTTACTATCTCGAACTGCTCTTCAGTCTCAAGCTTGGTACGTCCAGAACCAATGATATCGAATCCACCAGTATTACGATACTGATTGATAAACTCATCTGTCATCTCAATATAATCATCTTCAATAAGTCCGCTTGGACCGCCCTTAAAACCAAGTAGTACATTGTCCTTATTAGTAGCCTTAAGTGCATCATATAAACCACTAATTACATTGTGTCCACCTGGTGCCTGTCCACCTGAAAGGATTACTCCAACTACCTGCTTCTTATTCTCAGAAGTGTTCTGACCCTTTTCAAATGTTATTTCACATTTTCCATATGTATTAGGAAAAAGTGCCTTAATCTTATCCTGATCAGCTACACTAGATGTCTCTTCTCCAGTCTTGACGCTAATCTCGTTAATACCCTGTCTAAGCATTCCTGGAAGCTTAGGCTGATATTCATATCTTGCTTCTTGTAATGGTGATAATGTCATAATAATCTCTCCTTTGTATTTAATAACAATCTTATATATCGTATTATATTTATTTAGAAAAGTAAAGTCTCTTAGTTTTGCTTAAAAAACTTATGTATATTATATAATTGATAATTTGAGCTGCGGCGCTTACTATAGTGATGGATACACCTGCCCATACTAGTGACGTATTAGAGACAAAGAATTCATATGATAAATTAGAAATAACAGATACTGAAGTTAATGCAACAGACCATTTTATTGCCCTGATACCCTTTTCTGCCAAATCGTTATTCTTCATTTTATCAAGGATACTCACCATGCCCTGTAAAATGGCTACCATAACCCACATATCGGCCAAGCCAAGAGCAATCTCGAAATACTCCATTTGAATACTCTGTAAAACGAATTGTGAAGAAAAAATCAGCATGGATATTATCAGTATAACAAGGGCCTCTTTGAATTTGGACTCGTCACGAAGGGCCTTAATTAAACCAATACCTAGTACTATGGATGATAGAATTACTGTAATCCTCGATATTAGTCCTGGAACAGGTGACAATATAAATACCATACCTAACTCATCTACATTGCCACTATTGATAGTAGTTGATGTTATAGCCAAAAGCAGTGTGTCAAAGCCGAATAAAATAGAGGATATTACTCCCATGATTTCACCGACTATCATAAAGTTTATACCTTTTTTTACTCCCAGAAACTCCATCTGATTCTCCTATTATTAATTCCTAGACTAATCTATTATATCAAATAATATGAAAATATATATACACATTTGCCATATTATACTAATTCTTTATTGAGATATTTATCCCGTCAATGTATAATTATCATATTAAGTAAAAAAGGAGAATAATTATGTTAGAAGTTAATACACATTCAGAAAATGGAAAAGGAACTATTGAACTTATAGGTGAGCTTGATACCACATCATCTGTGGAATTTGAGAAATCCCTTGATGGTTTTCTTGATGATTTGACAGACCTTACAATCGATATGAAGAAGCTTGATTACATAACATCTGCAGGCCTTCGTGTTCTTCTCTATATTGAGCAGACAATGGAGGATCAGGGAGAGATGAGAGTTATTAATGTCTGCGAAGATGTAATGGACGTCTTCGAAGTTAGTGGCTTCTCGGAGGTACTTAATATACAATGAGAAAAAAGTCGATAGTAACTACATCCATCGTACGATTAACAATATTAGGGCTTGCTATTCTTATTAGTGTATCCATTGTAACGGGTATACAGTTCTATAATAAAATGAGCTCTGAATATCAGGAAATTGCCAGTACCTTCTTCAAAATAGTTACATATGAGGTTGATAGCGATTTAATCAATCAAATGGTTGATCGTAAGGACGAGTTTGCTAATAATGACGACTTTATTCAAAAGTACAGTGAAGGCAATAATCAGAATATGGATAAAGACACCCAGAAGCTATATAATAAATGGCTTCAGACTGATTGGTTACTATATGAGACAGTTTCTTATAACAAAAACTTTATTACTTTTCAGATATTGATTCCTGACGGAGACGGCGCAATATGTCTATGGACTGAAAAAAGCAACGATAAGCCAAAGCAGCCTATACAACGAAAAGAATTGTCTTATCGAGAAAAGGCATATATTGATAGCGTCTACGGTAAGGACAAGGAAGAGAATAGTGAAAATGATAAAGGTTTTTTTCTAGTTAATTTTGATACGCAAATGATTGGTACTGTTATCAATCCTATATACGATGAAAATGGCGAGGCAATTGCAATCGCTGAATTAGATATAGACCTTTCGCAAATAATATATGCTATATTGAAATTGATTCTTTTAATATCAGTTTTAACAATACTCATAATAGCATTTGCCCTTGAACTGTATTTCTATTTTACAAGAAGAGAAATACTATATCCTATACAGAAACTTGAAAAAGAAACGAAGAATGTTGCTGACAGGATAAAGAATGACGAAGAAATCGAGCCAATAGAAATTCACACTAATGATGAAATTGAATCCTTAGCTCATTCCTTTGAATCCATGGAAGAAAATCTTCGTACCATGTTCAAGGAAAACATTGCCATTACTTCCGAACAGGAGCATATTAAGGCGGAGCTTAACTTGGCTTCTACAATTCAGACAGATATGCTTAATAAGGATTTTCCTCCGTTTCCAGAGAGAAATGAGTTCCACATATATGCCTCTATGACTCCGGCTAAGGAGGTGGGTGGTGATTTCTATGACTATTTCCTAATAGACGAGAATCACTTGGCACTTGTTATAGCTGACGTGTCAGGTAAAGGCGTACCTGCTGCACTGTTCATGATGAGAACAATGCTTATGATTAAGTCCCTTGCAACTTCAACACTTAGCCCTTCTAAGATTCTAGGAAGCCTTAACAATATGCTTCAAGAGAATAACAAGGGGCGTATGTTCGTTACTATATGGCTTGGTATCTTAGATATTGAAAATGGAATTCTTCGTGCCTCTAATGCAGGTCATGAATTTCCATTTATAAAAAGGCCTGGAGGCGAATTCGAAGTATATAAAGATAAACATGGTTTTATAGTTGGTGGTAAAAGTAATCTTACTTACAAAGAATATCAGTTAGAATTAGAGCCCGGCACAAAGCTTTTCCTATATACAGACGGCCTTCCTGAAGCTAAGAACGTTAATAACGAAATGTTTCGTATCGACGCCTCAATTGATGCACTTAACGAAGATGCCAATGCTAATGTTGAAGAGCTTATAACAAATGTTAAAGCAAAGGTTATGGATTTTATGAAAGATGCAGAACAGTTTGATGACCTGACAATGCTAAGCTTTGAATACAATGGCGTAGACAAAGATAAGAATGTTAAGATTCCAAAAATCTCTGTTGAAGCTGATGTTGATAATGTACCAGGGGTTATTGAGTATTTGGGTAATACCCTTGATGAAATTGGCTGTGATGCTAAAGCAATAAAGCACATTAAGCTTGCAACAGAAGAGATAATTGTTAATATTGCTAACTACGCATACTACGACTATGATTTTAATCCAGACAAGCCTTGTGTAATCATTGTCTCAGGTAGAGTTAATACAGAATTAGGGGAAGCAACAATTATTATTAGAGACAACGGAATTCCATTCAACCCACTAGCCAAGAAGGATCCTAACACAACACTTAAGGCCAAAGAACGAAAGGCTGGAGGTCTTGGAATATTCCTTACTAAGAAATTTATGGACAATGTCCAATACGAATACAACAATAATCAGAATATATTGATTCTTACTAAGAAAATATAATTTTGTAGAATAAGTAAGAGCTGGTGCATTCTTAGCATCAGCTCTTGTTTTTTATCCTTTATTTATTATCCCTTATTCTTTATCCAATAACATCCTGTTCTTCAAGCTTTTCTTCTATAAATGTCTGAAGCTTTGCTCCCTTCATTCCAATAAGTCCTATTAGGAATGATATTACTACATATACTAAGAGTCCCAGCAATGCCCACAAGAAGTCATGTTCATATAGTCCTCCAATGGCTTCTCGAAGAGCGGTTAAACCGTATGCGAAAGGCATATACTTATACAGTACCTGGAAGAATCCAGGAAGTACCTCTACAGGGAATGTTCCTCCACTTCCTGCTACCTGAATTACCATCAAAACTACGCATATTGCTTCTCCAACAGAACCGAAGGCATATGTCAGAGAATATAAGAGAAATGTATACGAGAAGCTGGTTACAGCACATCCTATATATAGTAGAATCGGATGTTCCACATTAATCTGCACATAGAACATACAGCCTGCATAGGTTATTAAGGTCTGTAATTGACCTATTAGGAAGAATAATATATATCTTCCGAAGAACTCCTGATAAGGCTTAATATTCGTAAGTCCTACAATTGGCTGAACCTTCGTCTTCATAATTGCTACGAGTATTAAAGCTCCAAACCATATTGACAATACTATGTAGAATGGTGCTGTTGCATCACCATTTGTCTCCATTGGATATATAGGCTGCTTATCTAAGGCTACTGGCTCCACTATAAAGTCAGCTATAATCTCAGGATCTGTCTCAATTATTTTAGCAAGCAGCTGATATTGCTCGTTGTTCTCTAAGTCCTCCATGTCCTTAATCAGATCACGAAGTCCTGTCTGCATCTTTACTACCTCTGCCCTAGTAGATGCTAAGTTGCCTTTGCCAAACTTCATCATTTCAGGATAGCTATGTAATATATTAGCTAAGTCATTAATAGAATCTGATGAATAATTAAGTAGGTTCTTAACCTCAAGTAGAGACTTCTCCACGGAGTTAACTGAGGACCTAAGCTGTGGTTTAACACTATATGTGACGTTCTTAGAAAGTACTTGTAATCCGGACTTACATTGTTCAATATCTGCTTTGGTACTATTTAGCGCATTTTGTGCATCTGTTATAGTTTTGCTTGGCATAGCCTTAAGCTCCGTAAGATCCTGATTCACTTTATCAAAATCTGCGTCTACCTGCGTTGCATCACGACTTACTGTCTCATTAACGTCTCTTACATTCTTGATGCCCTGATCATATGCATTCTTGATTGCTTCGTTAGCTGTTATAAGTGCATCTATCTGTCCATCTGTTATCCTCGTATTTACATCTATTGAGCCGAATAAATCGTTTATCTGGTCTGACAGAAGTGTTAGCTTACCTTCTGTCTGATTCAATGTCTGCGTTGCAACATCTGATACAGTATCTACTCCATTTCTTGCAACATCTGTGGTGGCCTGAGCCGCATCCGCCATTGCACTTCCAGTATCCTTAAGGGAATCTAATTCATCCGTCACCTCTTTTGCAGCATCCATTACAGCGCCTGCAGAATCAATTAGGCTCATATATGAATCGATTATTGTCAGGCATGTTGAAATGTCGCTATCAAGATCGTACATTTTATCAAGGGCTTTCTGTGTTAGATTAGTTCCCTGATTCTTATCAGATATGGCATATTCACTTACTTCTAGCAAAAGCTTAGCCAATGTACTTACGAAGGCTTTATCAACCTCTGTCTGAATTGAGGTCTTAACCTTGCCGGTAATCTTCGGCGCAATTGCGTTTTTCTTCTCATTCTCATAATAGTGAATGACAGGGTGATTAATATCTCCTCCTAAGAAGCTTATCATATCCTCGGAGAATCTCTCGTTTACCACAAGTGCAGCATAATAATCACCTGCATATACTCCGTTAATAGCCTCCTCAGAAGTATCAGTAAATACCCAATGAATTGCTTTATTCTCCTTAAGATTGGCTATAATCTTATCACCAATATTCAGCTTTGCATCATCTATAGATATTCCCAAATCATCTGTTGCTACTGCAACCTGAATATTACTGGTTGCGTCTTCAGAATAAGGGTCCCAGTTAGATAGAATATTAAACCATGCATACAAACTAGGTATTACGGCTAGTCCCATTATTACTACAACTGCAACTACATTAGTATATAAACGTCTGGCGTCATATCTAAAGATTCTAAAAATATTTCTCATGAATCTTCTCCTCCTGTCTCATGGCCTGAGGAATTATCTGTTTCGCCATCATCTTTATTAAAATTTGCTCTTTGATGTTTTAATCTCTCTAGCTCTTTTCCTAATGTGTTTATTCTCGACTCTATATCATCTCTTGTCTCTAAGATTGCCTGGTCTATCTCGTCGCCCATAAGGTTGCGGTCAATATCTTCGTCGACTACGCCGAATTCCTTCATCTTATTAAGTGCCTTGTAATCCGTATATTCCACATACAATAGGTAAAATGCTATTCCAAACAGAGAAATAATCCATAGCATAAGGAACAAGAATTTCGTTCCAGGTATAATAAAGCACAAGAACAGAAAGACAAGTGGGAGGATAATGTTAACCTTGAATCCCATTCTTATCTTGCGCTGATTCTTCTCATGCATCCTAGCTTCATATTCTTTTACTTGTCGGTATATCTTCTCGTAGTCCTTAGACATATTACAATACCTCTGTGTCTTCCATACGTTTGTTCATATATTTCTTAAGGGACGCAAATGGCTTACGAATCCATACTCCAATAACAAGAGCTAATACAATAAATAGTGATAGCTCTAATAGGTATACGAGATAGTCCATCTCATACAAGCCTCCTACACATTCTCTTAATGCATTTATTGCGTAAGGGAATGGGAAGAACAAATATACATTTCTGAAAAATTCTGGTAGTAGCTCTATTGGATATGTTCCGCTTGAGCCTGCTATCTGAAGCACCAGTATTACAACTGATATAGCCTTACCTACATCGCCGAAGGCCTCTACTAATGCATATATAACCAGTGTAAATGTGAGACTGGTAAATGCTGATGCAAAATAGAATAGGAATGGATGTAGGCACTGTACCTTGAAAAATGCCAAATCACCAACTACTGTTATTAATGCCTGTATCTGACCTATTATAAAATACATTCCGTATCTTCCGAAGAAACGCTGCGTACTTGTCATGTCAGGGTATTTCTTCTTGCTTGGGGAAGAACGAACGATTGCTGCTAGTATTATTGCACCTACCCATATGGCAAGCACTGTATAAAATGGCGCAACTGCCGAACCATAATTCTCCACCGGATAAATGTTAGTTGTCTCGATTACTACTGGCTCTGAGAAAAATTCTCCATAAAGCTCAGGGTCGCCATTAAGGGTATCTAGAAGAATCTGAACCTTCTCATTCTTAGAAGCCTTATTAACCTTATCAATAATCTTACTTAGCCTTGTATTAATCTCACCAAGTGCCTGACTTGTCTTACCAAGACTTATGTTACCAGCATTAACAGCCGTCTGTAGAGAAGCGAATACCTTGTCCATTCCAGATATTGTTGAACCCATCTGATGCATAAGAGTACTTGCATCTGTCAAGACTATCTTGAGATTATCTAAAGTATCATTAAGCTGTGGAACCAGCTGTGTATTTATAGTTCCCTGTGTATCATTAATTGATGTTATACATTCATTAATTGTCTTCTTGGCATCTGCCTCGCGAGACTCTGCCTTGGAAATAATGCTGTCTCCGATATTTTCCTTCTCAATCTTGTCTATAGAAGTGTCTAACTTGTCTATTGTGAAGCTTACCTTCTTAAGCTCTAATCTTGCAGCTTCAATCTTGGCTTTGTCTATTAGTGATACATCGCCACTCAATGCTTCAACAAGTGCATCATCTAAAGCGTCAACATCTGTTCTGGCAATAACGATATCATTATGGGTGGTCTTAAGTGTATTATTCATTGACCTCATATCGTTAAGCACAACAGCTTCATTTAGCTTATTAGATATATTATTAAGGCTTGTCTGTATTGTCATAACAACCAGATTAACCTGATTGATATAATCATTTAGAGTAAACTGTGATGCATCAATACTATTTCTTGTAGCAGATAGAGCGTCACCACTTGCTATTGTCTTATCAGCGATTACCTGAGTATCATTATTAGCAGCATTTATGGCCGTAGAGAGAATAGCATTTCCCTTAATTACGGTATTAATGGTATCCTGGTAGCTCTTCATCTTGTCACTGACGCTTTGCATCTTATCAATAAGACTATCGATTCCACCTTCTTCTTCGAGATCATCAGATACCTTGTTAATATCCTTGAATACCTCTGATGTCATAACCTTAACGAACTTGGTATTAATCTTAGTCTGTATCTTCTCTACAACGGTGTCACTGATTTTGGTAGCAACAGGATTCTTCTTCTGGTTCTCGTAGAATACAAGCTGAGGCTTGTTAACCTTCTCTGTAAATACGTTGTACATATTATATGTAAAATCTTCATTGATAACTATTGACGCATAGTAGTCCCCTGATTCTACACCTTCTTTTGCCTCCTCAGGTGTACTTACAAAATGCCATTTAACACTGTCACTTTGCTTAAGATCATCAATAACTTCATTACCAACATTCTTGTATACACCCTCATCATTAGTGTAACCTTTATCTAAAGACACTACTGCAAGGTCTAGGTTGCCTGTATTACCATATGGATCCCAGTTAGCGTATATATTGAACCATGCATACAAAGCAGGCAGAATACATATACCGATTGCAACAACAAGGGCAATCAGATTATGGGTAACGCTTCTGATATCGTCTTTTATTATTCTCCTAACATTTTTCATACATTCACCTGGTTTATGTAATAATAAGAATTATAAACTTTGACTATTTCTCCTCGTATTTGCCAATTGCAATAGTATTTCTCGATACTTCCTTAGCCTTGTAGAGAAGATCATCTGCTCTATGTAAATAATCTTCTACTTTTTCACCTTCCTTAGGAATTCCGTAACAAATTCCCTGAGAAATTGTGACTATATTGCTTGCTTTAGAGTATTCATGCCTAATTCTCTTGCTCTCAATTCTCATCTTAAGAGTTGTAGCCATCTTCTCTATTCTTGAATATTTGAAGCCCTCATATATTATGACAAACTCATCCCCTCCATATCTTGCACAGAATACTTTGCCGTATTCTTGCAGAAGAGTAATGGCATCGGCCACAGCCTTGATACATCTGTCTCCTGCCTGATGACCGTAGTTATCGTTGTATTGCTTGAAATAATCAATATCTAATATCTCTACTGCGAAGCTTGTAGAGTTCTTAATTGCATTCTCAAATGCCTTATGAAAATGCCTCTCCAAACCAAAACGATTAGCCATTCTTGTCATGGCGTCTGTCTCTGACTTCTTCTGAAGAGCGCGGTTCTCTTCCTTAAATTCCTTCGTGATTGCAGTAAGGTCATTGAAGCTGTTACGAAGATTGATCATGTTAGAGATCATATTGTGATTCTCTTTCTCCATATATTCTGTCAGCTCGTAATACAATACTGCTGCACGCATATATTCTCCGCGCTTGTTATTCTCCCTGTAGTATTTTATTTTGAGAGATAGTAGCTTTCGTTCAAGATTCTTAATTGCCGTTACTTTAGTAAGACGCTCAACAACGTCAAGTACTAGGAAGAAGTCGTCATAGTATTCAATCTTGAGAAGGAGTGATAAATATTCATAGATATCGTCAAAGAAATCCATAATAGGAATATGTGAATCAATGATTTTATTCATATCATAGATAGTTACGTCCCGTTTTCCCAGGTTTCTCTGCTCGTGACAGAGCCTTGCCTTGAAGCTGTATACCATGATTTTGTCTATTTCATCTAAGCTTTGAAGACACTCGAATTCTATTTTCTCTAAGAATTCACTGGCCTTATCTATCTCATCTAAACACAGGTATGCCTTGCCCATTCCAACGTATACATTAGTAAGATTCTGAAGGTAATTGTCCATTCCTGTGTTGTTAATTATATAGTTATATGAGGATTCTACGTGCTCTAGTGCCTTCTGGTACTCTTCAATATTAAGGTAAAGGGCACCCATATTCATATTGACAATCCATTCTAAGTTAGTGATTTCGTATTTCTTACAAATGGATAGAGCCCGTAAATAATAATCCATAGCATAAGGAGCATTTCCACGATTAAGAGACATTATTCCTAACATATTGTTAGCCATTACAACATAACCCCACTCACCAATGGCTTCCATGAGGCTTACGCAGCCTGTCATCTCGTTGTAGAATCTCATTACATCATTGAGAAGATAATATGTCTCACCACGCGAAAACTTTGCATAACCAATTAGACCCTGATCATTTTCTCTTGCTCCATGCTCTTCTAATTCATCACATGCTGATAGAATTCGTTCTGGGTCTACTCCACGGTATGTTTGAATCTCTAATATTAGGTTTTGTACATCTGCTTGGTATTTTGTAATGTCCAAATCAGTACTCCATTTCTATTAGAATTACTATTATTTATAACTATTTTTCATCCCCATTTTGTATCTGATTGATAATATTTGACAATTCTATAAATTCGTCTAAAGTCAGAACTTCGCCTCGTATATCTTGTCTTAAGTTCGCTTTAGATAGGGCTTTCGCGATTTGTTCTTTGTCCAAGTTTAACTTCGGATAGTTTTTCAACCCATTTGATAGGGTCTTTCGACGCTGGTTAAAAGATGCCCTTATACAGTCAAATAGAAGCTCTTCATTATCCACCACAGTCGTGTATTCTTGATTTACTGTTAATTTGATTACTGTTGAATCCACATTAGGCTTTGGCATAAAACAATTAGCTGGCACATCACATACTATCTCAGGCTTAGTATAATACTGCACTGCTAGAGACAGAGCACCGTAGTCCTTAGAGCCAGGTCCTGTTATCATCCGCTGCGCCACTTCCTTTTGCACCATTACTGTTATAGATTCAATAGGCAGCTTGTTTTCTAACAGCTGCATTATTATTGGTGTAGTAATGTAATAAGGAAGATTGGCAACTACCTTAAATGGCTTGCCTTTATTATACTTCTCAGAGATATCTTTTATATCAGTCTTTAATATATCATTATTAATTATCGTAATATTGCTATAATTAAATAAGGTGTCTTCAAGAATTGGTATAAGATGACTATCAATCTCCACACAAATGACCTCTGACGCTGCTTTCGCAAGCTCTTCTGTCATAGTTCCTATACCTGGTCCAATCTCAAGTACAGTGTCTTCCTTAGTGATGTTAGCACTATCTATTATCTTAGACAGAATATTGTCATCGATTAGAAAGTTCTGACCGTACTTCTTCTGAAAACTGAAATCAAAACGATTAAGCACCGCTGATATATATGTTGGATTAGTTAGATTACCCATTTATCTCTATCCTATCTTGTAGAATCTGCAAGCATTCTCCCAGGTTATATCTTCCACTTCCTTAACAGATACACCCTTTAGAGCTGCAATCTTCTCAGTAACGAATTCTAGCTTAGTTGAATCATTGCGTTGTCCCCTGTATGGTTCTGGTGCAAGGTATGGACAGTCAGTCTCAATTAATATACTTTCAAGTGGTATTGCTTCTACTGTCTCTCTTAGCTTTCTGCCATTCTTAAATGTAACTACACCGCCGACTCCAATAAGAAAACCCATCTTAACATATTCAACTGCCATCTCGGCACTGCCTGAATAACAATGAACTACAGCTTCAATTCCCAGCTTGTCCCTGGCCTCTTTCAATATGTCAAATGTCTCTTGGTTAGCGTCACGGGAATGGACTATTACAGGCTTGTTTGCCCTGCTGGCTAGCTCAAGCTGTGCCTTAAACCACTGTCTTTGTAGCTCATGATTGTCCTCTTCTTTATCCCAATAGTAATCAAGGCCAATCTCACCGATCGAGACGCATTTCTTATGGCCAGATAAAGTCTCTAACTCACTTAATACCTTAGGCATTAGTTCAAGACTCTCATCAAAGCTTAAAGGATTATCCATATCTCTATCTATGGGAAATGATACTTCACTAGGATGAATACCTACTGCTGCGTATACGTCTTCGAAGCACTCACTTAGTTCAATAGAAGCTTTGGAGGTATCAAGGGTTGAACCGACATTGATTATCCTGCCTATATTATTACTTCCAATATCAGAAAGAAGTTCGACCCTGTCAACATCGAACCTCTCATCTTCATAATGTGCATGACTATCGAATATCATACATACATCCTCTTATCTAACAAATCTCTGCGCCATTAGGCATATCCTTCTCAGGAGTGACAAGTGATAAATTGCCTTTTTCGTCCTCTGCACAGAGCAACATTCCCTCCGAAAGCACTCCAGCAAGCTTTGCGCTCTTAAGATTAACGAGCACCATTACTTTCTTTCCAACCATTTCTTCTGGGGAATAATACTTCTTAATTCCAGAAACAATTTGCTTTACTTGACTTCCAATCCGAACTTGTGAGCATAAAAGCTTCTTGGAGTTCGGCACTTCTTCACATTTGATTATCTCTCCTACTTGGAACTGCATCTTGCCAAATTCATCAAATGTTATCTCTTCTTTTGGCTCTATGTCGATTCCAGGTGCCACATCACCTTCTTCTGTCTCATCAGGGTGAAGAGCGGCAACCTTCTCAAGAACGTCTTCTACCTTGAGTCTTTCGAATAATATCTCAGGTTCCCTTGTAATACATGAACCGGTAGGATAATTACCGAATTTATCAAGATCATCATATGGAACAGGCTCTGTATTGAACTGCTCAAGTATCTTATCTGATGTAGATGGCATAAAGCTGTGAAGTAAAGTTGCTCCTGCTGTTATACCTTCAGCTAAGTTATATAGAACTGTTGCTAGTCTGTCATTCTTATCATCATCCTTGGCAAGTGCCCAAGGCATTGTCTCATCAATGTATTTATTACAACGACGGAACAAGTCGAATATAATTGAGATAGCATCAGCAACACGAAGCTCAGCCATCTTAGCCTCAACTGCTGCCTTAGTACCAGTTATTACCGCCTTAAGATCATCATCAACAGGCTCGTTTACCTCTTTATCGAAGATTACTCCATCAAAATACTTGTTACTCATAGAAATTGTACGATTAACAAGGTTTCCAAGAATATTAGCAAGCTCTGAATTGGTACGCTCTACCATTAACTCCCAGGAAATAGCACCATCGTTCTCAAATGGCATCTCATGAAGTAGGAAGTAACGAACTGCATCAACTCCGAATATATCAACTAATTCGTCAGCATATATAACATTTCCGGCAGACTTACTCATCTTGCCGTCAGCTAAGATAAGCCAAGGATGACCAAATACCTGCTTAGGAAGTGGCTCACCTAATGCCATTAGGAATATAGGCCAGTAAATCGTATGGAAACGGATAATATCCTTACCAATAAGATGTAAATCAGCAGGCCAGAACTTATTGTACTGCGCCGTAGAATTGCCATCAGCGTCATATCCTATACCAGTAATATAGTTAGTAAGGGCATCAAGCCACACATATACCACATGCTTATCATCAAAATCAACTGGGATTCCCCACTTGAAAGAAGTTCTTGACACACATAGGTCAGTAAGTCCTGGAAGTAGGAAGTTATTCATCATCTCGTTCTTACGGGACACAGGCTGAATGAACTCAGGATGTGTATTAATATGGTCAATGAGTCTGTCAGCATATTTGCTCATTTTGAAGAAATACGCCTCTTCCTTGGCTGGCTTAACCTCTCTGCCACAGTCAGGACATTTGCCATCTACAAGCTGTGACTCCGTCCAGAAGGACTCGCAAGGGGTGCAATACATTCCCTCATAAGCGCCCTTATAGATGTCACCCTGGTCATAAAGCTTCTTGAATATCTTCTGTACCTGCTTCTCGTGATCGGCATCTGTTGTACGAATGAACTTGTCGTAGCTTGTATCCATCATATCCCAGATATCACGAACAGTGCCTGCCACATCGTCAACGAAGGCCTTAGGCTCAACGCCAGCCTCAGCAGCCTTATTCTCTATTTTCTGACCATGCTCATCAGTTCCTGTCTGGAAGAATACCTCGTATCCTTCCTGTCTTCTGAATCTGGCAATTGCATCAGCAAGCACAATCTCGTAGGTATTACCTATATGAGGCTTACCAGAAGTATATGTAATTGCCGTTGTAATATAGTATTTTCCCTTGTTTGCCATGTCTATTCCTCTTTCCTTGGAAATGTTATTTGTTAAGTATTGTTGATTTTACTTATCCTTTGATTCTTCTTCTACAACCTCAGCGTCCACCTTCTCAGGTGCCTCGTCCTCAGCTTCTGGTGCTTCGTCAAGTCTTGCACCACATTTATTACAATAAACTGCTTCGCTATTATTAAGAGTGTTGCAGGATGGGCAGTTAACGCCGCCCTTAAGTCTCTCGATTTCTTCCTGAAGCTCGTCCATCTTATCAAGGGCTTCTGTAATGTCGCCTAGGTCCTTCTTCTTCTTATCCTTATTCTTAAGATAGAAGTCGCGTCCAATGCTCTCATATCTGCCCTTGACGAACTTCTCTGTTTCTCTGTATTCGCGCTTAAGGTTAGCTATTTCTCTAAGCTCCTTAGCCTTCTCCATTACGTCATTGCCTGCATCAGCAATTGCCTCTGAAATATCATCAATAAAACCCATGTTATTGTCCTCCTTGATTATTTAATCATTATATCTTTCCAACATAGTAACCCTACGCCGCTAAGAATGCGGCTTTAGGGTTCTATGTTGTCAAGATAATATACCTTAATTATCCTATGGCGAACATACCTGTCTCGCGCAGGCATACATATACCATAAATATCACATAAAGTGCCACCATTATGCCACCCTCGACTTTGTTAATAGATTTCTTCGTTATACAGAAAATGTATATTAATACGGAGAAAGCTATTAAAACGCATATATCTATTATGTTCTCTATTGCAAATGGAATAGGACTAATTGTAGCTGCAATACCTAATACAAATAGGATATTGAATACATTAGATCCTACTACATTACCAATAGCCATATCCAGCTGATTCTTACGAGCTGCCACAATTGAAGTTACAAGCTCAGGAAGGGATGTACCAACTGCACATATTGTAAGACCAATGATAGTGTCAGATACACCTATTCTCTCAGCAATGGCAACTGCTCCATCTACAACCCAGTCACCACCGAACTTAATAGCTACTGCTCCCAAAACAATGTATATTATGGACTTCCATACAGGAATCTCTGCTACTTCATCCTCCATCTCATCTGCAAGGGAGCGCTCGGCTGCAACTCCTGTCTCCTGCGCCTTTTTCCTTGCTTTCATGGCACTTATTATAAGAATGGTGATGAAGCATACGAATAATACAAGATATATAATGCCTGCTAATCTGTCCATCTCCCAATTCATTCCATAGCTTCCATCTTCCTTGAAACCGAATACACCAAGGAAAATCATTAATAAGGCACAGATTATTGAAAAAGGATAGTCTCTCCTTAGAACATCTTTACCCACCTTAAGTTTGTTGAATAGGGCACATATACCAAGCACCATCATTAGGTTGAATATGTTAGAACCCACAACATTACTTACTGCAAGAGAATTAGCGTCATTCATTGAAGCCGATACGGATACGGCGGCTTCTGGAAGACTTGTTCCCATAGCAACAATTGTCATACCGATAATTAACGGTGGAACCTTGAGCTTCTTTGCTACTGAGGAGCTTCCTTCTACAAAAAAATCTGCTCCCTTAATTAATAGGACAAATCCCACAATTAGCAGGATTATCTTGAATATTAAAGAACTTGTTATCGCGCTAAGCGTTGCCATTTTGTATTCTCGCTTTCTTGTATATTAATTCACACATATGGTAAGGTCTGCCCGCTCATAGAGAAAATCGCTAAGCAGACCTTCCCATATTAGCTTAAGTTACTTACTAATCCAACACTTAATAATGGCAAAGACCTCTCTAACAAATAGTGTTGGATACATCATTTTGGTTGTTTGTACATTGATTGCTGCCGCATTAAGCCTACATCTTGAAGCATAAATACCAGATCTGTATTGATGGAATTCATTAGTAACAACGGCTACTGATCTTGATAAATTCTTCTCATTGATGATCTGTGCAGCATATTTAAAATTCTCCATTGTATTGGTAGAACTCATTTCTGTAATAATCCTACTCTTAGCTATGCCATATTTAGCAAGCCCAACTGCTATATATTCAGCCTCTGTATCATAATAGCCATTTCCTACTTTGCCACATGCAATGCATAGTGCATTAGGATGCTTATCTAAGTAGCGTGCAGCTTCCTTGATTCTATTCTTAAGCTCTTCACTTATACCGTATTTGTAAGTACATCCAAGGACGATTACCACATCCTGATTAGCGGCTATATTATTCTTTGCCTTGGACATCTTAATATTTACAATAATAAGAAGTACTAGAATCAGCAAAGCAATTACGCACAGTACAATCTTGAAATTGCGGGAAAAAAGCCATGAAAACGTACCAAAAAGCAGGACAAATACACTTAGTATCATCCCCACTATATTGCCGGCATTAGCTATACCCTTCTTACCTAGTGGCAGGAAAAATATTACAATTCCAGCGATACCAATTGCCATTAGTATTAGTCTAAGTATCATAGCTTCTCCTTAAATAATACATACATTATGCTAATTTACCCCTTCCATAAGAACTATAGAAGGGGTGAAATGTGTCTAATTACTCAGTCTTATTAGCAGCCTTCGCAGCTTTGCGTGCCTGTATCTTCTCGTCTATCTTCTTCCAAAGTGGCTTGGCAATTGCCCATCCAACTATACCGCATATAATACCAACAACTGCACCTGCCATTACGTCTGTTGGCCAGTGAACGCACACATATAGTCTTGAAATACCAATTACAGTAGCAAGGCATAATGCTCCAACGCCCCACCATTTGTATTTGCCCTTGAGGGTTCCAAAAATGGCTACTGCTGACGCGAAGCTTGCTGCAGTGTGACCTGATGGGAAGGAATAATCATTAGGGAAGCTAACAAGCATATCCATATTTCTAATCCAGTCTGGTCCTTCCTGGAAAAACATCAACCAACCTGGTCTGCACCTAATAGCTATTGGCTTAATAACACCGTTACACAAGATAACATCAAGTACTAATGCTATAAATGATGCTAGACCTATATGTCTTGTCTTAGGAATTATCAGAAGTATTACTGTAAGAATAATCCAGAATATTCCTGCATCTCCCAAATGTGTAATTAGTGGAAAGAACTTGTCTAAGAAAATGTCATGCATGTCATAGAACCATTTCAATACGTCAAGCTCCCAGTCCCAGTAGAATATATTAGCGCCTTCTACAAGGGAAGTTAATTTTTCTGATGCGCCAAATGCTGCTAGCGCCGCATAATCAATTGTCATCATGACCTCCTTGATAAA
The DNA here is from genome assembly GCA_900316395.1 of uncultured Lachnospiraceae bacterium. Lineage (GTDB taxonomy): Bacteria > Bacillota > Clostridia > Lachnospirales > Lachnospiraceae > RUG191. The sequence continues at coordinate 18,543 of ONCT01000026.1, forward strand.
TAAAATTTATATTAATTTATCGATACTTTGCAGAATTTCTTTTTACCCTTCTTGAGGATGAACTCTTCCTCAAATGCTTCAGGTCCATAGTTTGTGTGAATATCTGTTATCTTCTCTCCGTTAACTGATACTCCACCCTGCTGTACATTTCTTCTGGCTTCAGAACGTGAAGGTGCAAGCTCTGTAGCTACAAGAAGTCCTAAGATATCTATTGTGCCATTCTCGCCAAAGTCCTCATTACTCAATTCCTTCTTAGGCATATTCTCATTTGAGCCATTGCCAGAAAACAGCGCTTTAGATGCTTCTCTCGCTTTATTAGCTTCATCCTCACCATGTACAAGCTTGGTCAATTCGTAGGCAAGTATGTCCTTAGCTTCGTTAAGCTGACTGCCTTCCCAGTCCTCCATCTTGGCAATCTCGTCAAGTGGAAGGAATGTAAGCATCTTGAGACACTTAATTACATCAGCATCATCCACATTTCTCCAATACTGGTAGAAATTATATGGAGGTGTCTTGTTAGGGTCAAGCCATACAGCACCTGACTGTGTCTTACCCATCTTCTTGCCCTCTGAGTTAAGGAGAAGATTGATTGTCATGGCGTTGGCTTCTGCCCCGCGTTTACGACGAATTAGCTCCATACCACCTATCATATTAGACCACTGGTCATCTCCACCGAATTGAAGAACACAGTTGTAATTATCGTAAAGCTTAAGAAAATCATAGCTTTGCATTATCATATAGTTGAACTCTAAGAAGCTAAGTCCCTTCTCAAGACGCTGCTTATAGCACTCTGCTGCCAGCATCCTGTTAACTGAGAAATACGAACCAATATCTCTTAGTACCTCAAGATAATTAAGGTCCATTAGCCAATCTGCATTATTAACAAGTAAGGCCTTATCATCACTAAAGTCAATGAATCTTGCCATCTGCTTCTTAAAGCACTCAACATTCTCATTAATGGTCTCTACAGTCATCATCTGGCGCATGTCCGTTCTTCCTGAAGGATCACCAATCATAGCTGTACCGCCGCCAATTAGGGCGATTGGCTTATTGCCAGCCATCTGTAATCTCTTCATAAGGCATAGTGCCATAAAGTGGCCTACATGCAGACTGTCTGCAGTTGGGTCGAAGCCTATATAAAATGTAGCTTCTCCCTTATTAATCTTATTCTTAATCTCTTCTTCGTTAGTAACCTGTGCAATAAGTCCTCTTTGCACAAGCTCTTCGTATAATTCCATCTATCCGTTTCCTTATTCTTATTTCTTGAAAATGTATATCTTCTACTTATAATACATTTTGCACTTGTATTATTATAACTAATGGAAGAATAATCGTCAATAAAATAAGCGAATCCCTTAGGATTCGCTTGAATTTAAGGCGCCAACCAGATTCGAACTGGTGATAGAGGTGTTGCAGACCTTTGCCTTACCACTTGGCCATGGCGCCATATGCTGTTACTCGCGAAGCGAGTGACTGCACGTCGAGCCCTCTCGTGCGTAGCACGAATTACAATAGGGCGAGACTCCTTACTATGTCTTTACGCAAAGCAAAGTATATCAAAGTTATTATTATGCGTCAAGATATAATTACAAATCATACAAATTCCCACCCTTGTCATCGCAGATGACGATGGCAGGGAAATCTTTGACTGTAATCTTTCTGATGGCTTCTGCACCTAGGTCTTCGTATGCAACAATTTCAGAAGATGTAATGCATTTTGATAGTAAAGCTCCAGCCCCACCTACAGATGCAAGATAAACAGCATGATTTCTTACGATAGCATCCTTAACTTCCTGGGAACGCTTGCCTTTTCCTATCATACATTTTTGCCCCTTATCAAGAAATGTAGGGGCATATTTATCCATTCTTGACGCTGTTGTCGGACCTGCTGACCCTATAACCTGGCCTTCTCTGGCAGGTGAAGGTCCCATATAATAGATGCAGGAGTCCTTCAAATCGATAGGAAGGGCCTCTCCCTTCTCAATTAGGTCATATATTCTCTTATGAGCAGCGTCTCTTGCTACATACATTTCTCCTGTGAGGTAGAGATAGTCCCCTGCACTTAATGAAGATGCAACCTCTGAAGTTATTGGTAATTCAATATGTTTTTCCATAATTAATTCCTTATTTAATATTTTATATAATTATTAATAGTGAAAAGTATATTATAGTATTATACTAACATGTCTATTAACATGACAGCATATATTAATAGCTACAGGAAGCCCTGCAATGTGTGTAGCATAAGTATTTATATTAACGGCTAAAGCAGTTACCTTGCCACCCAGTCCTCCAGGTCCTATTCCCAGAGAATTTATCTTATCGAGTATCTCTTCTTCTAACTTGGCTACCCACTCTATAGTAGGCTTATCATTGAGGTTACGAGTCAGGGCTTTTTTCGCCATAAGCGCTGATTTTTCGAAGGTTCCGCCGATTCCAACACCTATTACCATTGGTGGGCAGGCGTTTGGTCCAGCGTCCTTTACAGCGGTTAAAATGGCGTCCTTGACGCCTTCTATGCCGTCTGCAGGCTTTAACATGAATACCCTGGACATGTTCTCGCTTCCAAAGCCCTTAGGCGCTACAGTAATCTTAACTTTATCGCCAGGCACAATATCATAGTGAATAACAGCAGGTGTATTATCCTTTGTATTTACGCGCTCTATTGGATCTCCGACAACAGATTTTCTAAGATAACCTTCCGTATATCCTATGCGGACACCTTCGTTAATTGCATCTGTAATATTTGCCCCTTGAAGCGATACTTCTTGGCCAATTTCTACAAAAACAACGGCCATTCCTGTGTCCTGACATATAGGAATCATATCCTCTCCTGCTATCTTTAGATTCTCAGTTAGCTGAGAAAAAATCTTCTTACCAAGGTCAGATTCCTCCATAGCCTTGCCTTTTTCAAATGCATTCTTCATATCATCAGACAGATAGAAGTTAGCATCCTGGCACATCTTAGCTACAGCATCTGTAATTTCACTAGTGTTAATAACTCTCATATAAATCACCTTAATTTAGAATTAATAAAAGCCCAGGTAACTATTACCTAGGCTTATACGCAGAAGGAGGGATTTGAACCCTCGCACCGGTCACCCGGCCTATACCCTTAGCAGGGGCACCTCTTCAGCCACTTGAGTACTTCTGCATATGTCATAAGGTGTCATTCGCTTGCGAATGACGGATTCCTTGTGACCAGGCGACATTTTGTGCTTGCACAAAATGTTGGTACCCTAAGGTCTTGTAGGATTTCCTTATAACAGGTAGCACGATGCTGAATCGTGCTACACTCAACGTTTTACATTTTATAAGATTAGTCTATTTGTGTCAAGAAATAAAGGTAAAATTATTACTTAACATCAATAACTACAATCTCCGACTTAGTTCCTGTCTTGAACCTTATAGCCCATGAAGAGATTCCTGAGGTTACAATAAAGTCTGTATTATCAATCTTCTTATGGCCATAAGTATAATCATTTGCCCCAATTATAACGCCAATGTTATTAATCGGCAGGAATTGACCACCATGGGTGTGACCAGATAACACAAGGTCAACATTTGCAGCCGCCTCATTATCATAATCATTAGGCTGATGGTCCATTACAATTGAATACTCGCTGTTAAATGTGTTAGGGTCAATTGTACTTACAAGCTGAGATATTGGTTGCCTGTCCCTCTTACTTGCATCGGCACGGCCAATCAGCAAATACTCGTTGTCAAGATTAACTATTTCATCCTCAAGAACCTTAACATTATTGGATTTTAGAATCTCGACAAGCTTCTCAGTATCGTACCCTCTGTTGTTTCCAGTAAGTCCTTTATCATGATTGCCGAAGCTGTAATACACGCCATACTTACAATTAATTGTTGATAATGCCTTAGTACAAGCCTCAAGCTGATCTAGATATGAATCATCATCAACATAATCCCCTGTGATTAACACTATATCAGGGTTCTGAGCCTTTATTTTCTCAACTTCTGCCCGAAATGTGTCCTTAGTCATGGATACTCCAAGATGAGAGTCAGCTATCTGAACAATCCTAAGGGGCTCCACATTCTTATTTGTATCTATCTCGTAGTTAGTAATATACACATTTGAACCAAGTATATATGCAACTATCATATATATTATGGTAAATGCTACTGCACATATTCCAGCAAGATATACCTTAAGGTGTGCCAAATCAATGTTAAATGCCCTAAATATTGATACTATCAATTCACATATAAGCCAAATTACTGCTGCGTGAAGTAATACAACAACTGCTTCCACGAAGCTAAAGCAAATAACTAATAAAGCAAGTACTATAATTAATAGTAAAATCGCTATTAATCTTCTCAGCCATGATTTCTTTGGCTTTTCTTTTACCTTAACACCCTTTGGCGGAAGGCCAAAATCAGCGCCTTTTCCCGTAGTTCTCGGCTTATTCTTATATATAGTCTTATCTTCTATGTAGTCGATAAATCTAAACTTAGTAATTCTATTAATTATGTACCATGAAGCAGCAATAATGCCTAAGATAGCAACAATTAATATGATTATCCACATTGTCATTTTATTTTACCCTGTTATTTCTTCTGTCTTTATTAATTGTGCGTCATTAGATTATTATAAATTACTCTTCTGATTCCTCTGTATCATCTGTATCGACCTTCTCAGCCTCTTCTAATACCTCAGATTCCTTAATACGAGCAATACTTGCTACCTGAACGCCATCTTTTAGGTTAATTAACTTAACTCCAGATGTAATTCTTCCAAGTAACGCAGTATCTGCAACCTTAATTCTTATAATAATTCCTTCAGTTGTTATAAGAATTAACTCATCTTCCTTCTTAACAGCCTTAACTCCTATAAGGTTACCTGATTTCTCCGTTACCTTATAACATTTAACACCCTTACCACCTCTGTGCTGAGTAGTAAATTCGCTGAATAAAGTACATTTACCAAGACCATTCTCAGAAGCGATAAGCACGCTCTCGCCCTGTGAAACGAGCTGCATTGCTATAACTTCATCCCTATCCATTAGATTCATACCAATTACACCCATAGATGTTCTACCAGTAGTTCTAACATCCTTCTCATTGAATCTAATTGATTGTCCGAATCTTGTAAATAACATTACATCATCAGTATTATTTGTCTTCTTAACCTCAATTAAGAGATCATCGTCGCGAAGATTTATAGCAGCTAAACCATTCTTTCTGATATTCGCATACTCTGTAAGCTTGGTTTTCTTAACAATTCCTGACTTAGTAGCCATAAGAAGATACTCATCATCAAGATATTCCTTAATTGGAATCATGGAAGTAATCTTCTCATCTGGCTGAAGCTGCAGCAGGTTAACAATGGCAACTCCACGACTTGTTCTGCTAGCCTCTGGAATCTCATAAGCCTTAAGCCTGTATACACGGCCTTTGTTGGTAAAGAACATTAGGAAATTGTGAGAGCTTGTCATAAGCATCTCTGTGATGTAATCATCATCAATTGTCTCCATTCCCTTGATTCCTTTGCCGCCACGGTGCTGGGCCTTGAAATTATCAATGTTCATTCTCTTGATGTAACCTAGCTTTGTAAATGTTACAACAGTATTAGTTACAGGAATCAAATCCTCCATTGATATATCATACTCGTCAAATCCTATTGTTGATCTTCTATCATCTGCGTATTTTGCAGAGATTTGCATAATCTCTTCCTTGATTACACCAAGAAGTAGCTTCTCATCAGCTAGGATTGCCTTAAGTCTGTCTATTGTAGCCTTAAGATTCTTATATTCTTCCTCAATCTTGCTTCTCTCTAAGCCTGTAAGGGCACGAAGCTTCATCTCAACTATTGCATTAGACTGAGCTTCAGACAAACCGAATCGCTTCTGTAGCTCTTCCTTGGCAATAGCAACAGTTTCAGAGCCTCTAATTATCTTAATTACTTCATCAATATTATCAAGAGCAATTAAGTAACCTTCTAATATATGGGCTCTCTCTTCAGCCTTATTAAGCTCATACTTACATCTTCTGGTAATTACATCCCTCTGATGATCTAAGTATAGAGTTAACATTTCCTTCAAGTTAAGAATCTTAGGCTGATTATCAACAAGCGCAAGCATAATTACGCCGAATGTATCCTGCAACTGTGTATGCTTGAGAAGCTGGTTAAGTAAAATGTTAGGATTAACATCACGACGAAGCTCAATTACTACTCGCATTCCCTCGCGAGATGACTCGTCACGAAGGTCAGTTATTCCATCAACCTTCTTATCCCTTACTAATTCACCAATTTTCTCAACCAAACGGGCTTTATTCACAAGATATGGAAGCTCTGTAACAACAATTCTGTTCTTACCATTGTCCATAGGCTCGATATCTGTAACTGCTCTTACCTTAATCTTGCCTCGACCAGTTCTGTAAGCATCTTCAATTCCCGATCTTCCAAGAATTGTTCCTCCTGTAGGAAAATCAGGGCCCTGAATAATTCCCATTAACTCGTCAATTGAAGTCTCTCTGTCTTCTTCAACCTTGTTATCTATCATTTTGACAACGGCTCCCACCACTTCTCCAAGATTGTGAGGTGGAATATTAGTTGCCATACCTACGGCAATACCTGTTGTTCCGTTAACTAAGAGGTTAGGATATCTTGCAGGAAGAACCTCTGGCTCCTTTTCTGTCTCATCGAAGTTAGGAACGAAATTAACTGTATCCTTATCAATATCCTGAAGCATTGTCATTGAAATCTTAGACAGTCTGGCCTCAGTATAACGCATAGCAGCGGCGCCGTCGCCGTCTTCTGAACCAAAATTACCATGACCATCTACAAGTGGATACCTAGTAGACCACTCTTGTGCCATATTAACTAATGCTCCATATATAGAGCTGTCACCATGTGGGTGAAATTTACCCATTGTATCACCGACAATACGGGCACATTTTCTATGTGGCTTATCTGGAGTATTATGCAATTCACTCATTGAGTATAGCACTCTTCTTTGAACAGGCTTTAGGCCGTCCCTGACATCAGGCAGTGCACGACTTGCAATAACTGACATCGCATAATCTATATATGAAGTCTCCATTGTTTTCTTAAGGTCAACTTCATGTATTTGGTCAAATATCTTATCATCCATTTATTGGATTTCCTCCTTATATATCAAGGTTTTGAACATATTTAGCATTCTCTTCAATGAACTCTCGTCTTGGTTCAACCTTATCTCCCATAAGTGTTGAAAATGTTACATTAATCTCTGACTCGCTTTCATCATCGATAATAACTTTTTTAAGAATTCGCTTCTCAGGATCCATAGTTGTATCCCATAATTGATCAGCGTCCATCTCACCAAGACCTTTGTATCGCTGAATCTTATTATTCTGGTCTCTTCCGACCTCATCAATTATTCTACTTAACTCCTCATCAGAGTACGCATACCATGTCTTCTTATTCTTCTCTAGCTTATATAGAGGTGGCTGAGCCAGATATACATAGCCATTCTTAATAAGCTCCGGCATAAATCTGTATAGGAAGGTCAACATCAAGGTTGCAATATGAGCACCATCAACGTCGGCATCAGTCATAATGATTATCTTATGATATCTAAGCTTACTAATATCGAAATCATCATGAATTCCTGTACCAAATGAAGTAATCATCGCTTTAATCTCGGCATTAGAATATATCTTATCTTCTCTGGCCTTTTCTACATTAAGAATCTTACCTCTAAGTGGAAGAATAGCCTGATTTGCTCTGTTTCTGGCTTTTTTAGCCGAGCCACCAGCGGAATCTCCCTCAACAATGAATATTTCACATTCTTCAGCATTCTTAGAAGAACAATCTGCTAGTTTACCAGGAAGACCACCACCCTCAAGTGGGGATTTTCTTCTGGTTAAATCTCTTGCCTTACGGGCAGCATCCCTTGCGCGTTGTGCAAGAATTGATTTCTCAATGATTGCCTTGGCAATCTGTGGATTTTGCTCTAAGAAATATGTAAGCTGCTCAGAAACTATTGAATCAACAGCACCTCTTGCCTCAGAATTACCAAGCTTTTGCTTTGTCTGTCCCTCGAATTGAGGCTCTTCAATCTTAATACTAACGATTGAAGTAAGGCCTTCTCTTATATCTTCACCAGATAAAGCATTGTCATTTTCCTTGATTATCTTGTTATCCTTGGCATAATTATTAAATGTCTTAGTAATAGCTGCTCTAAATCCCGCAAGATGTGTACCACCCTCAGGAGTAATAATATTATTAACAAATGTATATGAACTATCGTTAAATCCATCATTATGCTGCATGGCAACTTCTACATATACATTATCCTTATAGCCTTCGCAATATATAACATCAGGATATAGAGGATCATTTCCCTTATTTAGGTAAGTTACGAACTCCTTAATACCGCCTTCATAATAGTAAGACACCTCATCAGTGTTCTCTCCTCTATTATCAATAAGGGTAATTCTTAGCCCTTTCGTAAGAAATGCTGTCTCACGAAGTCTGGTCTTAAGAGTATTAAAATCAAATGTAGTTGTCTCAAATATTGTATCATCAGGGAAGAATGTAACCCTTGTTCCTGTACTTTCAAATTCGCAGGTACCAATTTCTTTTAGAGGATACATAGTCTTACCGCGCTCATAGCGCTGCTTATATCTCTTGCCCTCGCGATTGATTTCAACCTCAAGCCAGTTAGACAGCGCATTTACAACAGAAGCACCAACACCATGAAGACCACCTGACACCTTATATCCGCCACCGCCGAATTTACCGCCAGCGTGAAGTATTGTAAATACTACTTCAACAGCAGGAATTCCTGCTTTGGTATTGATTCCTGTTGGGATACCACGTCCATCATCTTCAACTGTACATGAGCCATCCTCATTAAGATTTACAATAATATGAGAACAGTATCCAGCTAATGCCTCATCAACAGCATTATCAACAATCTCATATACCAGATGATGAAGACCTCTTTCAGAAGTAGAACCTATGTACATTCCAGGTCTTTTTCTTACGGCTTCAAGTCCTTCTAGTATCTGTATTTGATCAGCACCATATTCTTGATTTTGATCCATAATTCCTCCATATTATTTAAATATATATTAGTATTTATATTAGTATTTCTACACCATAATAACTCTACGCCGCTAAAATGCGGCTTAAGAGTTTTATGGCTGTAGAAATACTTTGCTTACTATTATTCCTAAACAGCAATATTATTGATAAATATATTACCATCAACAATGTTAAATACTTTATTTACGTCAAATCTGTTATTAACAAAATCATCTAATCCAGTACAGGTAATAATTGTCTGGATATCACTAATGCTCTCTAATAGGAACTTCTGTCTATTACTATCAAGCTCTGAGAGAACATCGTCGAGAAGTAATACTGGTTTATCCTTAATTATATTACTAACAATATCAATCTCTGACAGCTTTAATGAAAGTGCAGAGCACCTTTTTTGCCCCTGGGAGCCGAATTTTCTAATATCAATCCCATCTATCTTGAAGCTAATATCATCTCTATGAGGTCCGACAGAAGTCTGAGCATATTTTAAATCTTTTTCCCTGTTATTGATTAACTCATCTTCAAAGAACATATCATCAATACTAGGTTCATAATTGATTATTAACTCTTCTTTTCCCCCGGAAATCTTAAAATGCTTATCTTTTACATAATATTTTAACTCATCAATGAACTCTCTTCTTCTCTTAATTATCTTTTTTCCATACTCTACAAGCTGCATATCCCATACATCCAGAGTATCCTTAATACTATTATCAAATGCTATATCTCTAATTAGCTTATTACGATTATTAAGCACCTTATTATAGTTAATAAGGTCTGATAAATAAATCCTGTCTATCTGCGAAATCTCATTATCAAAAAACCTTCTTCTTTCAGAGGGTCCATTTTTAATAATATTCAAATCTTCTGGGGAAAATAATATAACATTTAGAAGACCTAATAAATCAGACGTTTTATTTATTTTGACATTATCAACTTTTATTGTTTTTTTATTATTATTAATTGATATATCAATAGCATATTCTCTATCATTTTTATCAATAATAGTTTTTATACTTAAATAATCCTGACCAAATCTTATTATTTCCTTATCCTTATTACTTTTGAAGGATTTACTAATTGCGCTATAATAGCAAGCTTCTAGAAGATTAGTTTTTCCCTGAGCATTATCTCCATAAAGAATATTAATATTTTTATCAAATTCAATATTTGCTACTTCATAATTTCTAAAATTATTAAGTTCTATTGATTTTATTATCATATTTTAACTCTCAGAAATACTATTCAACCTTAATGGTTTCGCCATTGTAGCTAACAATGTCGCCAGGATATATTTTTTTACCTCTTCTTGTATCTACTTCATCATTAACCTTAACAAGACCTTCGTTAATTACATATTTTGCATCAACACCACTTCCAACAAGTCCGGCTAATTTAAGAAGTTGACCAAGCTTTATATATTCGTCTTTTATCTTAATATTTTCCATAAATTATCTCGCACTATTAATGTTAATTGGAAGAATCATATATATAAATGTTTCATTATCATCTCTTATATAACATGGAGCCTTAGGATCTACCATATACATGATTATTTCTTCATCATCAATAACTTTAAGTGCATCCATGAAGAATTTAGGATTAAATCCAATTCTCATATCAATTCCTTCTTTATCAATGCTTATATTCTCATTCATTGATCCCATAACAGAAGTAATTGACAGATTAATATTAATATCATTAATATCCATTATTATTGGCTTCTTATCACCTTCCTTGGCCATAAGTGAAGCTCTGTCAATAGAATCAAGAAGCTGTCTCTTATTAATCTTAATCTTAGTCTTATAATCTGTTGATAACATATTATCAAGCTTGAAGTATTCACCATCAATTAATCTTGATACAACAATAGTATTATCAAATTCAAATATTATATTGTTGTCAGTAATGAATATGTTAACCATTTCATCAGCAAAACCAGGAATAATCTTGCTTATCTCATTAAGAGTCTTAGCAGGAACAACTACCTTCTTAGATTCATAATTATCCTTAAGTTCAATATTTCTAATAGCTAATCTATGACCATCAAGAGCTACAACCTTAAGATTATTATCATTAATCTCGAATAGCTCGCCCTTCATCATCTTATTAGAATCATTATCTGCTGTTGAGAATATTGTTTGTTTAATAAGCTCCTTGAGAGCAAATTGAGATATTACAATTGGTTCATTTCTTGATATAAAAGGAATCTTGGCAAAATCATCTCCTGACTTACCAACAATATCATAATTAAGATTAATATCTTCACATATAATCTTAGTAGAATAATTATCATCAGTAATAATTGAAATATCATTATCAGGAAGCTTTCTTACAACGTCAGATAAGAATTTAGCTTCTATTGCTACTACTCCGCCTTCAATAATCTTACCATTAACAACTGTCTCTATTCCTATTTCCATATCATTAGCTGTTAATTTGATTTCATCACCAGTAGCATCAATAAGAATACATTCAAGTATTGACATTGTAGTTCTTGTAGGAACTGCTTTCTGTACAATGGTTACTCCTTTTAGTAATTCTTCTTTTGAACAAACAATATTCATCTCATCGGTCTCCTATATAAATATTATTATTATAAAGTAGTAGTATTATTAGGGGGTGTTTATTAGTTAATAACCCCTATACTCCTTATAAATTCAAGAATAATCTAATATATTAAATCAATAAAAAATGTAAATAAATAGTTTATTGATTATGAATAGATGTTGATTAATTAGAATAAATCTTCTTTTTGATAGTATCAATCTGGTTTTGAAGCTCTGAATCAGTCTTCAATCTCTCTATAATGTTATCTCTTGCGTTGATAATTGTGGAGTGATCCTTTCTATCAAGCAATTTAGCTATTGTATCTTGTGAACAATCTGTTTCCTGTGTACATAAGTACATTGCAACATGACGAGGTCTAATAATATTCTGTGATCTATTCTTAGATATAAGCTGGTCAATTGTTACTCCATAATGTTCACATACAACCTCTATTATTAATTGAGGTGTTATTTCCTTTGGTTTTTCAGGACTAATAATTGAATCAAGTAAGTCCTTGGCATTATCTATTGTAATATCTGTATTTTCTAAGTTAGAATAAGCAATTAATTTGTTAATAGCACCTTCTATACTTCTAATGTTAGACTTAATATTAGTAGCAATATAATCTATTACATCATCTGGAAAATATGCATTCTTATTTTCAATCTTATTCCTTATAATTGCTACTCTTGTCTCATAATCAGGAATCTTAATTTCAGCAGTAATACCCTGCTCGAATCTTGTTATATATCTGTCATCAAATCCTTCTATTTCATTAGGCATTTTATCAGAGCTGATAATTATCTGTTTACCTGAAGTATGTAATTTGTTAAATGTATTGAAGAACTCATCCTGAGAGCTTTCCTTATTAACGAAAAACTGAATATCATCAATCATTAGAACATCAGCGTTTCTATATTTATCTCTAAAATAAGTCATATCATTATTTTGCTTATTTCTTGAGTTTTTAATACATTCAATTACCTCATTAGTGAACTCTTCAGCAGTAACATATAGAACCTTCATATTATTATCATTTTCAATAATCTGATTGCCTATAGCATGCATAAGGTGAGTCTTACCAAGTCCTGGTCCTCCACATATAAATAATGGATTACATACTTCTCCAGGAGCCTCAGCTACAGTATAAGCTGTTCCCTGAGCAAACTTATTATTTCCACCAACTACAAATGTACTAAATGTATATTTTGGGTTAAGGTTGGAATCAATATAATTATTATT
>ONCT01000067.1 GCA_900316395.1 uncultured Lachnospiraceae bacterium
AATTATTTTTAAAAAATTTCTCAAATTCCCAAATAGTTGCTCTATTTGTTATGGTATTCAAAAGCCCCCCAGTATCTGATGCCAATAAAATTATCTTCACATTTTGAGGGGGTTCCTCAAATAATTTTAGTATAACATTCTGTTCTCTTACGGACAGTTTATCTGCATCAATTACATATTCAGCAGCGCTATCTCCATTGCTATCTGTTGCAATCAAAGCTTTTCTAGCCTTCTCAGCATTAGCTGTTATCTTGATGCCTGGCTTAACATATATCTTACCCTTGGCAATAATCATTCCTTCGAAATCCTTCGTTATAACAACATCACCTTCGGATATTATAACGTTAATCGTAGGTTCACCTGCAGCCTCTCCATCATAAGTATATCCATTCGATGTAACAATTGCTGCTTCTCCAGAATCAGACTCGAATTTCTTAGTTCCACTAATATTGTTAATTAGGTTATCATATAATTCCTTATTCTTAGCACCTTCTTTAGTTGCCAGTAGTTCATATCTTGTTGATAGAATCTTTCTAAGTGTATAATAAGCATCCTGATAATATCCTGACTGTCTGGCATATTCATCGTATCTTTTTGGTGTGAAATCGGATCTTGTTATCATATCCTGTACTATTATATCATTACTCTCAGTTGTTAATATATCACCTGTAAAATACATTCTGGAAGTATCATTTACATTGCTTGGAAGCTTGATGCCTTTGGTTGCATATACATCCCTTAGATTATTTCTTAATGTTGTCATAGTTGCTTCACTTGATTCATTGTAAAACTTATACCATGCATTATACTGTGCCTCAGCAGGTACATAATATTTATCTCCTATATCATAAAATGTCTGGAAATCAATGAAGAAGTACACAATTGTTCCACCATTATTGGTAGCATAATAACACACCCTAACCTGAGGCTTATATTCTTCTGGTATAGGTGGAATAGCAGCACCTACTCCATCTACCGTCTGGTGTTTTTGATCCCACACAGCTTTAGCAAATGCATCTAACATAGTCATATTTGCATATGCTCTACTAGGGATTTGTTCGTCATTTCCCAGGTTTAATTCTTCCCTAATCTCCTTCTCCAATTCGGTGAATTTCGAACCAGTCATTGGATTGCTCTTACCATTCTTGTATGCAGTTCCATCACTCTTTACTCCCACAGTTTCAGCAGGTACAAGATACGCTCTCTGGTCTGATTTAAGCATCAGGGATTGACCTGATACTACGTTTTTATTATCAATTATTCTATTGCCCTCAATTGTCTTACCATTATGGGATTCTGTATCAATATACGCAGAACCACCTATAACCATAGTTCTAAGCTTACTAAGGTCAATACCAGAATTAGAACCAAGAAGCAGAATTGAACTTGAATATGATGGCATATCATCATGCGCAGCATCCCTAACCTCTTTTAAATGCGTATAAGTAGGTATTTGCGCAACCCAAGGGTTACCGAACATAATAAGCTTACCATTAAGGTTAGTAAAAGCATTATTACCAAGCACAATATCATTCTTTATAAATGAGGAACCAGAATCCATATCGAATTCAGCTTCATTAATTAGTATGGAATCTGTCCAAAATGAAACATTCTCATTCACATTAATCTTAGAATTCTTCTGAAGAACCAGGTCCCCACCACTAATTACATTGGTTTCCTGCCCTTCATTAGAATAGAAATTCACCTTCGCGCCACTTCGTATTACATTATTATTGCTTTTTGGCACATCGCCCGCACCATCATAATTCTCATTATTATCATCACCATCGCTGACAATCTTACCCATTTCCGAACCAAGATATGCATTACCATATACATTAACCGCAGCACTACCTGTTGGGTCAAATGCTTTATTAGCAATGATTCCATATGTTAGTATATTCTCAATTGATGATGCATCCTTAAAATCAATAGGTGGATACCCTAATATAATATCAGTCTTAATCTCAGATACATATCCAGCATCATCTGTATATCTGACATGTACATTTTTAAGAACTACACCTTCACTAGTTCCAGAATTAACAACATTAAGAGAAGTTACTCCATCCTCTGCTAACTCAGCAACAATCTGTGTTCTTTCAGCATACTCTTTATCCTTAATATATCCAATTAACTTATCTGTCGTCTCCTCCCCAGGATCTCCCTCACTTTGTGAATCAGTCTGAACCTGTTCATCAGTATCAGGCAACTTATACACATTGGTTCCCTTTATAGTAAGCTTTTTAGTAAGAATCTTAGAGAACTGGTCATTGAACTTATCTATTCTTTCGTTGTCTTTCCAGTTAGCATAATTAGACAAAGTCGCAATATATGCTTCACTAGTTGCATCTGACACTTCCTTCGCAAGACCAGCTCTAATCTCTTCTAATGCAGATTCTGCATCATAGAATGCCCTCTGTCCTTGATTATCTGCTTTCTTCATAAATACATTAAGAAGCACAATCGCAAGGATAACTGTAACAATCGCTGCAACAATAGAAGATATAAGCAACACTGTCACTAGACTTGAACCCTTATTATTCTTATTCAGTTGTTGCTTCCATCGCGTACTTGCCGTACCTTCCATTATCATCACCTTCTACATATGCGTTAACAGTTACTTTATAAACACGGTCGTTCTTCTCATACCCAACTAAGCTATTAAGCCCCATGATCTCTATAGCCTTAGGTGGGTCATGATCAGCAGCATAGCCATTATCACCTGTAAAACTATAAGACAGATTTAAATGCTTAGGTTTTGTATATTCTCCATCATCTTTGATAGATACCTCATCTATATTCGTTCTAATATAGGTAAGAACATCCAACGTTCCATCTTCTTTATAAAAGCTTTCCTTATCTCTATTAGTCTCCTGAAGCCTGACATTAACAAGGTAGTTCTGATTGCGCTCCTTGTTAGTAGCAGTCTCTCCACCCTTATTATACTTAAAGAATGGAAAACTCTTGTATTCCTCACTATAAGCTGGATCTTCAGGGTTATCAGATGGCCAATCCTGTCTTATTAGATATACATTACATCCTTCTAAAGCCTGATTGACAACAGTTATTGTTTCTCTTGCCTGTCTACTTGTTCCATTATACAAAGGATTATAGAACAGATATATATTCTTAAGCTTATCCTTCGACTTAGAATATATTACCTGATTCCTAGGTGTATGAGCATCTGTAATCTCAGCACCATATGGTACAGTGTAATCTACATTAACAACAACATCCACATTATTAGAATTATTCTTATTCTCTACAACATCAATCCTTATCTCACGATTGACTGAATTATATATCTGTTGAAGTGTCTCATCATCTCTGCTATTAAGACGCTTTTCTGCCAACTCTTCTATCTTACCAAAATCCGTAATAGCATCTAACTGATAGAATGCGTCAGTACTTTTTTTCATGGCATAGATATTAACCATATCGTCAAGATTATGAATCGTAGCTATATTATCCTCCGGATTAGCATCAAGCTCTGCTTCAACAGTATATGGTACTCCGTCGGACATCTCTGTTGTTATGTACTTATATTTTTTGTCTTCAACTTTCTCTACTCTGACTTCTCCGACAGTAACATCCTTCCCATCAAATGTAGCACTACTTCCTTGCTTATACAGATATGTGCCATCATCAAGAAGTTTACTTTCGTCCTTCGTGACTGCAACAATATCTTCAGCATTAACGCTTCGTATATCTTCCATCACGTTAGTCGCAGCGAACCTGGCGCGCTGCTGATTCTTTGTTGATGCATTAATTCTTGTGGTTGTAAGAAATGCCATTAAGAAAGGTGTAACTACAACTGCAAGAATTGCCACTGCAACGAGAAGCTCTAACAAAGAGAAACCTTTGTTGTTGTCCTTTGCTCCCATACACATACTCCTTAATTAATTGAATGGAATATATTAGCTGTTCCCTTATTGACATTAGGCATAGCCTCATGTCCATTAACTGTATTATCCTTATATTGCATCGTATAGAAATTAATCGTCATTGTTCCCATTAACTTACCCGAATCTTGATTATAGGAAAGTGATACATTCTCAACATTCTTCTTAAGTGGACTAGCAAACAGTGCTGAGAACAACTGCTTGATTCCTGTATAGCTTACTTCAAATGTACAATCAACTGGTGTCACATACAGATTATACTTCTCTGATGTTACAACAACTGATGAACCATTTGATGATGTGGAATTAGTTCCATTAGCTTTGCTTGCATTAGAGCTACTATTAGAGCTGTTAGAACTACTATTAGACTTCGAACTATTGCTACTACTTGAGCTATTGGAACTACTATTAGCACTACTACTTGAATTCGAACTGCTAGAGTTGGAGCTACTAGAGTTCGCGCTAGTGCTACTGCTAGACTTAGAGCTGTTTGAACTCTTATTACTTGCCTGACTAGGACTTGTCTGATCCTTGGCATCAGTTACATAATTATTATTCTGAACCTCAAGATCAGTAAAGAGTATTCCCGTCTGAGTCTCCATGTTACTTAGTATCATAATCATATCCTCTGGAAATACATCAGCAGGATATTTTGCTAAGATTGTCTTAGTATCAGACTCATATCTTTCAGCCGCTTTCTTATTAGTCTCCTTGGCAGCATCAAGCTTCTTAAGCTCTGTTACTTCCTTCTCAAGCTTATCAACTTCCTTCTTGCTAGTTAGTGCATTATCA
>ONCT01000022.1 GCA_900316395.1 uncultured Lachnospiraceae bacterium
AAGCTTCATATAATAATGCTAATTATAGGCTTTACAGTAGGTATGATAACGACAGCATTGTCTCCATCTGATGAATTAAATCTCGGTCTTGGAGCATTAGCCAATATGATGTGGGTTCCATTCTTCTGGGGCTTTATGTTCACTGGCGTAATGAATGTATTACCTCCTAAGAAAAGTAGATTCCAATATAAATTACCATCTAAGTTTAATGTAGCTTTGTTAATAATAGGTGTAGCTTTAATACTATTCGATATTATAGTTCTAGGACCTGGCATATACTTTGACTTATAGTGTTGAATTTAATCCTATTATATTTTGCGAGTATAAAAGAGAGACGAAGTGTTAGATGTATAATATATATTTCGAGGTTGCCGCAGTTGGCTTTATGGGCATCCTGCTATTATATCTATATATAGAATATCCTAAGGCATCAGAGAGTAATATCCGTTACCGTCAATGGGTAACATGGATTCTTCTAAGCCTTATCGTAGATGTTGTTACAACACGCATGACGGATTATGGGTATATGATACCGCCATTCGTCAATGTGTTGGCTAGTACATTTTATTTTATTATAACGGCCGGCTCCTTCTGGGGGCTGGCGCGTTATCTTCATGCCATAATCAAAGGTAAATTCTCCAATGTATATATGACAATTATTAATTCTATGGTGTTTATATATACAGCCATTATGATTGTTAATATATTTACAGGATGGATATTTACTTACGATGAAGCGGGTTCTTATTTGCATGGGCCGTATTTTCCTATAATTTACATTTTCCAGGCTATATGTCACACATTATCAATTGTATTATTAATATCATATAGGAAGAAGCTAGAAAAGAGACTGCTTATCTCTATATGGTTATTTATGCTGTTCATTATTGCTGGATACATATTGCAGGTGGTATTCTTCCAGAAGACCTTACTTGTATTCTATATGTTCTCCCTTGCTGCTATGACATCTCTATTCGTGGTAGAGACACCGGATTATTCCAAGCTGTCAGAAGCTCTTAAGGAGGTTGAAGAGCAAAAGCGACGGGCAGATGTGGCTAACAAAGCAAAATCCGAATTCTTAGCAAAGATGTCTCATGAGATTAGGACGCCTATTAATGCTGTAATAGGAATGGATGAGATGATTCTTCGTGATAGTAAGGAAGATGAGATTAAGGGATACGCATTTGACATAAAGAATGCCGCAGAGGCGCTTCTATCGACAATTAACGATATTCTTGACTTATCTAAGGTTGAATCAGGCAAGATGGAGATTGTACCTGTAGATTATGATGTATCATCAATGATTAATGATGTATCGAATATGATTGAGTTTCGTGCCAAGGAGAAGGGCTTGGAATTCATAGTCGATATTGATGAGAATATTCCCTCAAGACTATATGGTGATGATATAAGAATAAGACAGATTATTGTTAATTTGTTGACGAACGCTGTAAAATACACAGAGAAGGGCAGTGTAACATTTTCCATACAATCCACGAAAGATGCTGATAAATGCATACTTTATATCAGCGTAAAGGATACTGGTATGGGTATTCGAAAAGAGGATAAGGAGAAGCTCTTCGAGCAGTATTCTCGCCTTGATATGGAGAAGAATCGAAATATTGAGGGTACTGGTCTTGGAATGAGTATTACCTTACAGCTTCTTAACCTTATGAATAGTAATCTTAAGGTGAATAGTGTATATGGAGAGGGATCAGAGTTCTATTTCTATCTGACGCAGCCAATTACTAATGATACTCCTATTGGTTCTCTTCAGGATAGAATCAAGGAGCAGAAGAGTTCTTATAACTATGGCGTGTCATTTATAGCACCTAAAGCTAAGATTCTTCTTGTTGATGATAATTATATGAACAGGAAGGTTGCCCGTTCACTGCTTCGTGATACACTAATTAGAATTGATGAAGCGGCTGGTGGCTATGAATGTATAGAATGTGTCAAGGATACTCATTATGACGTGATTTTGCTGGATCATATGATGCCTGACCTTGATGGTATCAAGACATTTCGTATGATGCGAGATAATGATATGTACAAATGTAAGGGCACCCCTGTAGTTGCTCTAACTGCAAATATGATTGCAGGCGCCAAGGAAATGTATGAACGTGAAGGCTTCGATAGCTTTCTTGGCAAGCCTATTCGACCAGAACGACTTGAAGAGCTTTTAATTGAGCTTATTCCTGATGAATTAGTAGAGGTAGTTGATAATAGCAAGGCTTCAGAAGATGGTTCTAATGATGCTAGCGGTGCAGATTCTGATATTAAGCTTCCTTACGTGGAAGGTATTGATATTGAAAATGCTCTATTACATCTTGGAAATGTATCATTAGTAGAGGATATGATTGTTGATTATACTAAGCAATCGAAGAAAGATACTAATAAGCTTGATGCTTATTATAAGAGTATTACGGACAATATTGATATGTCCGATAACCTAAGGCAATACATGGTGCTTGTTCATAGTATGAAGAACAGTGCCGCTATGATTGGTGCAATTACCATATCAGAGCTTGCTAAGCTACTTGAATATGCTGCAAGAGATGAAAGAGTTGATACATTAACTCATCTTCATAGCGTATTTATTGAAGAGAATGATAAGCTAATAGAACGATTAGAGCTATCATACGCTGATAAGATTAATGCTAGTGATAAGGCTTTTGATTCGGATAATAATATTTCCGATAATAATATATTATCAGTTGACATACAGAATATGACTGATGAAGATGCTGATAAGCTTAATAAAAGCGTGCTTGTAATTGATGACAGTTCATCCATGCTAAGTAGTATCAAAGCCTTGTTAAGCGACAAATACAAGGTTGTAATAGTACCTGGAGGTAAGCAGGGCGTACGATATCTAAGTAAGAAGAAGCCTGATATCATACTTTTAGATTATCTTATGCCAGAAATGGATGGCGTTCAAACCTTAGAAGAGATAAGAAAATTGCCAGATTGTTCTGATATTCCTGTTTTGTTTTTGACAGGAGCTGATGATAAATCAATTAACGATTTGTCAGAGCTTAATGTACAAGGAGTTGTGAAGAAGCCACCTGTGTTAGAGGATTTATTGAAATCAATTGAAGAAGCCTTAAGATAACGCATTTAAAAGGCTGATTTACAATAAAAACATTGACAAATCATTATAAACTCTGTATTATATTAGAGTATGTGCCGCTCGGAACAGGTAATAAAGATAATGATTTGTATTCACAATGAGTCTCGCCTCATTTTAGTTTTCCCTATGGGAAAAGAGGCTCGACGTGTAGTCAATCGTCTACGACGATTAACAACATCATTCACCTCTACCGGCGAGTAATGATAAAAAGGAGGAAAGCTTATGTACGCAATTATTGCAACAGGTGGTAAACAGTACAAAGTATCTGAAGGCGATATCATTACAATTGAGAAGCTTGGCGTTGAGGCTGGAGAAAAGGTTAAATTCGACCAAGTATTAGCAATTGGTGGCGATTCACTTAAGGTTGGTAATCCAACAGTTGATGGCGCTACAGTTGAGGCTTCTGTTGTTCGTGAAGGCAGAGCTAAGAAAGTTATCGTTTATAAGTTTAAGCGTAAGACTGGTTATCATAAGAAGAATGGTCATAGACAACCATTTACACAGGTTAAGATTGACAAGATTAATGGATAATCGATTATGATTAAGATTACAATTACTACGCAAGATAAACAATTCAAGAGATTCACTGTTAGTGGTCATGCTGAGTATGATGTTCCTGGGAAAGACATTGTATGTTCAGCAGTATCAATTCTTGTAATTAATACTGTTAATTCTCTGGATGCATTTACTGAATCTGCTTGCGAGATTGAGACAGATGATGATATGGGATATATTAATTGTTATATTAAGAATCCTACAGCTGACAGCGAATTACTTATGAAATCTCTGGTTCTCGGATTGGAAGGAATCAAGGATTCATATGGTGAATATGTAGAGATCTATTATAAGGAGGTGTAGAACATGATGAAAATGAACCTTCAATTTTTTGCTCATAAAAAAGGAATGGGTTCCACAAAGAATGGACGTGATTCAGAGTCTAAGAGATTAGGTGCTAAGAGAGCTGATGGTCAGTTCGTTAAGGCAGGTAATATTCTTTATAGACAACGTGGTACTAGAATTCATCCTGGTACTAATGTTGGAATTGGTGGAGATGATACACTTTTTGCTAAGGCTGATGGTGTGTTACACTTTGAAAGAAAAGGAAGAGACAAGAAAGTCGCTTCTGTATATCCAGTAGAGAAATAATTCTTAAGCCCTTCTATAGTGTAAATAGAAGGGCTTTTTTAAGGAGATGGATGATGTTTGCAGATAGAGCCAGAATAATAATTAAGTCCGGTAAGGGTGGTGACGGTCACGTTAGCTTTCGCCGTGAGAAGTATGTCCCTAATGGCGGTCCAGATGGTGGCGACGGAGGCAAAGGTGGTGACGTTATATTCCAGGTTGATTCAGGAGTGAATACCCTTGCTAATTATCGTCACAAGCATAAATTCGCAGCAACAGCAGGACAGGAAGGTGGCAAGAAGAATTGCCATGGTAAAAACGGTGAAGATATTGTCCTTAAGGTCCCTGAAGGTACTGTTGTGTATGAAGCCCAGTCTGGCAAGGTCATCTGCGATATGTCTGGAGAAAACAAAAGAGTTGTTGTACTAGAAGGTGGAATAGGTGGTCTTGGTAATCAACATTTTGCCACATCTAAGATGCAGGCACCAAAATATGCCAAGCCAGGTGGAGATTCTATAGAACTTGAAGTTATCCTTGAACTTAAGTCTATTGCTGATGTAGGGCTTGTAGGATTTCCTAATGTTGGAAAATCAACATTTCTTTCAAGGGTAACTAATGCTAATCCTAAGATTGCTAATTACCATTTTACAACAATTCAGCCTAATCTAGGCGTTGTTGACTTGGATCATTCTAACAGCTTCGTTATTGCTGATATTCCAGGTCTTATAGAAGGCGCCTCTTCTGGAGTGGGACTTGGATACGAATTCCTTAGACATATTGAAAGAACTAAGGTTATTGTACATATAGTTGATGGAGCATCTGTGGAAGGTCGTGACCCAATAGATGATATTAACGCTATTAACGAAGAAATGTCCATGTATGATTCACATTTGTTAGATAAGCCTCAGGTAATTGCCCTTAACAAGATGGATGTATGTCCCGATAGGGTAGAGGAAATTATACAGAAAGTAACCAAAGATGTAAAGATTGACAATGTTAAAGTTGTTGGAATATCGGCGGTTACAGGAAAAGGCATAAAAGAGTTATTATGGCACATAAATGATTTACTTAAAGAGTGCAATAATGATATAATTACATATGAGCAGGAATTCGATCCTGGCAATCTAATCAATGAAGAAGAGCCAATTACTATAGAAATTGACAAGGATGGCAACTACATTGTTGAAGGACCTAGGATTGAGAAAATGCTTTCTTATACTAATCTGGAATCCGAAAAAGGATTTCTATTCTTTCAGAATTTTCTTAAAGAGCAAAAGATCAATGAAAAGCTTGAGGAAATGGGCATAGAAGAAGGGGATACTGTTATAATGTATGGTCTTGCTTTTGAATATTACAAATAATTCTAATCAAGGAGCAGTAGGATATGCTTAATTCAAAACAAAGAAAATATCTATTTTCATTAACAAATGATATGAAACCATCTGTTAATATTGGGAAATCGTCACTTACACCTGAGGTTGTAGAAAGTGTTGATGAGTCTCTAACAGCTAATGAGCTAGTTAAAGTATCTGTATTAAAGAATTGTGATGATGTTGTTAGTCAATTAGCAATCACTATGTCAGAGAGAACAAAAAGTGAAGTTGTAAGAATAATTGGAAGGAAGATTATTCTATATAGACCTGCAAAGAAACCTAAGATTCAATTACCTTAAAGAGGATTCATATGAAGCACGCTAATAAGCTTAATGATGGTAAAAAAGTAGGGATTCTTGGTGGAACATTTAACCCTATTCATAATGGACATATTAACATAGCCAAGGCTGCACTTACTGAGTGTGGGCTTGATGAAGTATGGTTTATACCTAATGGTTGTCCGCCTCATAAGAATATTGAAGACAGTATAACTGCTATTAGCAGATATAATATGGTTTCAGCAACTGTTTCAAGAGAACCTAACTTCTATATTAATGATATTGAGCTTAGTTCAATAGATTATAATTACACTCATATTACATTACGAGAGCTTCATGAGGCTTTTCCTAATAATAGTTATTATTTTATTATGGGAGAGGATTCCCTAGAGTCTTTTGGAACATGGCGTAAGCCAGAATTAATTTGTCAATATGCAACTATTGTTGTTGCAACGAGAAGTAATAATTCTACTTCCATTGTTAATCTTATAAGTGATTATTCTAAGAAATATAATAGCCAGTTTATATTGCTTCAATGTGATTATATTGATGTATCTTCAACAGCTCTAAGAAATAAGATGATAAAAGATGGCATAGACTATGAAGCTGAGATACCAATTGAAGCGTCAAAGTATATTCATGAGCATATGCTATATGAAGATATTAATTATTCTAAGTTCGCAAGCTATGAAGATATTAAGGCTGATTTATCAGATATATTAAAGCCTACAAGGTATGAGCATACCATGGGCGTTATGTTTACTGCAATTAATCTGGGCATGAGATATGATGTACCATTAGAATTGTGTAGATATGCTGGGCTTTTGCACGATAATGCAAAAAGCTATACTAAGGAAGAGCTAATTGAATTCTGTGAAGAAAAGGGCATTGCAATAACCAAATCAGAATATAAGGCTCCACATCTATTACATTGTAAGGTTGGAGCATACATCGCCAAGAACAAATACAATGTGGATGATGTACGAATACTCAATGCAATTCTTAATCATACAACTGGAGCGCCTGATATGAGCTTATTAGAGCAAATTATATTCGTTTCCGACTATATTGAGCCTAGACGTTATAAAGCCAATAGATTAAGCGAAATACGCGCTATGGCATATTATGATATAGATATTGCAACTGCAATGATTCTTCAGGATACTATTAACTATCTTAAGGATATTGATGCTTATATAGACGAAAGAACAATTAATACATACGAGTATTACAAGGAATTAGTAAAATAGATAGAATATTACAAGAAATTAGTAGAATAGATTAAATATATAAATAATTTATTAATAAAGGAAATAAGATGAATAACTCTAAAGAATTAGTAAAAAAGATATATAATGCAATAGATGACAAAAAAGCAATTGATATTAAGATTATCGATATAACAGGCGTATCTATTGTTGCTGATTATTTTATAATTGCATCCGCAAGTAACTCTAATCAATTAGAAGCCCTTGAAGATGCAACTGATAAAATAATGTACGAACAAGATATTCTCCCAAAGCAAATAGAGGGGGGCAAGTCATCTCCTTGGATATTGATGGATTATGGAGATATTATTGTTCATCTATTCACTGAAGAGGGTCGGGATTTCTATGATCTTGAACGCATCTGGAGAGATGGTGTTGAGGTAAACCCTAGCGAATTGTAGGAATAACTAAATAACCTCCTACATGAATCATATCACCACTTATATGATTGAGTGTGCGTATTTCTTCGATATAATCATCAAAATCGCCATATTCCACGCTATAGTTGCTCTTGGCAATATCCCATAGTGTGTCTCCATTATTTATATGAACATTAGTATAAGATATATCATAATTATATGTATTCTTAGCTGATGATGTTACATTAAATAGCATTATTAAGGCTAATACAGCCATAAGAACGCATACTAAAATGGCTATTCTCTTATGGAATGTAGTTATTCCTCTAGATAGCGCAATTGCCTTAACCTTATTATTTCTTCTATTTCTCATATTTCTTGTATATCTCATAATAATCACCTCACATTTCCAAATAAATGTTCGCAAACGTTTGTTCTTGAAATGTATATTATCATCCGAACAATTGTTTGTCAAGAGTTTTTCGAACAAATTTTCGCAAAAATATGTTCCGAAAATTTGTTTGCGAAAATATTTTCGTTATGTTAAAATATGTCTTAAGGAGGGACCCGCTTGTGGGAAGATGCCTTAAGACAGCATTCCGAGCGAAGCGAGGTGCGTATTATAATAGGAATTAGTATTAGGAGGTGTTCATATGGCATACGGTAAAATATCAGCAAAACAACAAGAGATTCTAGATTTTCTTAAGAATACAATACTAAGCACAGGTTATCCGCCTACAGTTCGTGAGATTTGTGAGGCTGTTCATCTCAAGTCTACATCATCTGTTTTTCAGCATTTAGAGAAGCTAGAGAAGAATGGCTACATTAAGAGAGATGAAAGTAAGCCAAGGGCAATAGAGATTATTGATGATAACTTTAATATGTTAAGAAGGGAGACAGTTTCTGTTCCTATGGTAGGCAGAGTTGCCGCTGGACAGCCTTTACTTGCAGTCCAGAATGTTGAGAGCTATTTCCCAATCCCTGCTGAGTACATGCCTAATGCTCAGAGCTTTATGCTTAGAGTTAAGGGCGACAGCATGATTAATATAGGAATATTTGATGGTGATACAATTATAGTTCAACAACAAAAAACTGCTAAGAACGGTGATATTGTTGTGGCCCTTGTGGAAGATTCTGCCACAGTTAAGACATTTTATAAGGAAGATGGACATATCAGATTGCAGCCTGAGAATGACAATATGGATCCTATTATTGTTGAAGATTGTCTTATTCTTGGCAAAGTATTTGGCGTTATGAGGTTCTTCTAGCATTTATATGGGCTTATCCTTGAAATGTATACAATATAATATTATAATTTTCTTAAAGGATTATTTTGTGTATTAAGTGGGGATACAATGTTTAGATTCATATATGTTATTTTTGCCAATATGTTTAGGGCGCCATATCTTGTAACTAAATTAAGAAGAATGGCTGCAAACCCTGATAAATATTCTGCTGAAATGCGTTATCTTATGGCGAGAAAGACCTTCAAATACATTAGAGAGTCTGGCCATATTAAGACTGAATGCTATGGTATGGAGAATCTGCCTAAAGAAGGCGGTTATATGATGTTTCCTAATCATCAGGGAAAATACGATGTGCTAGCTATTGTATGTGGACATGATAAGCCATGTTCCTTCGTAATGGATAAGAAGAAGTCTTATATGTTCATGGTAAGAGAACTTGTTAATCTTATGGATGCAAAGCGCATGGAAATTGACAATGTGCGTCAGGCTCTTACAGTAATTAATGATCTTGTCCGTGAGGTTAAGGCTGGCAAGCGTTATATTATATTCCCTGAAGGTGGATATACTAATAATCATAATACATTACAGGATTTTAAGCCTGGAAGCTTTAAAAGCGCAACGAAGGCTAAAGTTCCAGTTGTTCCAGTATGTCTTATTGATACATATAAGCCTTTTAATTCACTATCTATTAAGCCGGTAAAGAATAAAGTAATATTCTTAGAGCCAATTATGCCAGAGGAATATGCTGATATGAACACAACACAGCTAGCAGAGGAAGTTAAATCCCGCATCATAGCTAAGATGGCAGAATTCGGCGTGGAACAATAGCAATTAATTCTCTCTATGAGCGTAGATTATACTAAAAGATTAGCTTAAACAACTCTAAAGCGATTTTCTTCATGAGCGTAGAGTTGTTTAAGCTAATCTTATATGTTATCCCTACGTTGGAAATCAACTGCATTAGCAGCCTGACGCTTATGTTCATCTTCAATAGCTGCATAGTAGTCAATAGTAGTATTAACATTCTCATGGCCAAGAACATCTGCCACAAGGCGAATATCTCCTGTTTCACGATATAGGGCAGTACCATAGGTACTTCTAAGCTTATGTGGCGTTATTTTCTTGTTAGGAACGGCCATACGAGCATATTTCTTAACAAGATTCTCTATAGCATTGACGCTAATTCGTTTTCCCTGGAGTGAATAGAATAAAGCTTTTTCGTGGCCCTCAACAGGCGTAATAAGCTTTCTTTCAGTTTCAACATAGTCTGATAAGGCGTTATGTACGTCATTTCCGAAGTAGATTACATCTTGACCGCCACCTTTTCTAACGATTGTCAAAGAATTAACAATAAAATCTACATCAGTTAAATCTAATCCGTTACATTCGCTTACACGAATACCTGTATTAAGCATCAATGTGAGTATGGCAAGGTCTCTTTTTTGCGTTTTTTTCACATATTTTCGCTGTCTTTCGGTCATTTGAGCATTACCAAGCTCAATAGCCTGTAATATGGACTGTACCTCGTAATTATTCATTCTAACGATGTTTTTGTCCTTTTTAATATGTGGTAAAGGCACAAGAAGCATTGGATTATCTGAAATATTCTTATGCATATAGTGATATTCATATAGGCCGCGAAGACTTGTCATTTTACGAGCAATTGCCTTTTTGCCGTTTTCATGAAGCTCACCATCAACATTTAACTCTAAGTATCTCTGATATTCGATAATGTCTTCAGCAGTGATTGATTCAAGCAATTTGAAATCGAAATTGACGATTTCAGTGTTCTTAAGGGCAGGATTATTGCTTTGAAGGAATCTAAAAAACGTTAGAAGGTCATAACAATAGCTAATAAGAGTGCTTGTCTGAGCCGTGACTTCCTTGCTGTAAATATAATCCTTAGCAAAGCCTGGAAGCTCATTAATAAGAGAACGTAGTTTGATTTTCTTGTTTTTATTCTTGTTTTTATAAAATTCTGAATCTTTACCCATAAAAACTCCTTAATTAGTTCATATATCAAAATTAGTGTAAGATGAACAATTGTGGATGCAAATAAAGTTTATACCACATATTGTGAAATTTACATACTATCTATATGATAAACTGATATTTATCACATAGATATATATTAGACCATTACTTCTCTTTTGTCAAAATAATTCATTAGAATCTAAGCAAATTGTAAATGGTCCATCATTAATTAAGCTAATTTTCATATCAGCCCCAAACTTTCCTGTAGCTACTTTGATATTATTAGAACGAACTTCTTTAATTATATATTCATATAGTTGGTTTGCTTCATTAGGTGCACCGGCTTCAATAAATGATGGTCGATTGCCTTTCTTACAATTAGCATATAATGTAAATTGTGAAATTAACATCATCTCACCACCTACTTTATCAATAGACAGATTGGTTTTTCCATTCTCATCTTCAAATATACGAAGGTTTATTAGCTTCTTAATCATTCTGTCAGCTATTTCTTCGTTATCCTCATTAGATATGCCAATTAATACAACATATCCCTGATTTATACTAGATACGCATTCTCCATCAATATTGCAGCTTGCATTAATAACTCTTTGTACTACAAATTTCATAATAAACCTTCCTATAAAATACAGTTAAATCTTCATATAATTAATCAAGAAATCGTAAATTCTTGCAAAAATAAGTTGCTACCACTTCTAACATAAGTAAACTCTGCTCTAATATTATCTGATTTATTAACGTAATAATTGATAACTAATACATTAATATCAGGCATCTGTTGTGCAATTGATTCAGACAGATAATTAGATGTAGTTTCCATCTCACGATTAATCTCATCAGCATTCTTAGACTCTGGATTGATATTAAGATTAAGTACTACATCTATATCATTTGCTTGTCCTGGAGCTGAAGGCACAGCACTGCCCGAACCATTTTGATTTGTGCCCTGGTTGTTGATTCCTGTTTCATCAAAATTAGTTGATGCTTGATTCCCTTTCAATGCTATAATCTCAGGATTATGTTGGTATACCTTAACATTACTTATAGTAACATTTTCAAGCAAATCAACAGAACCACGTATTTTACCGGCTATTTGCTCGTTGGTGCTTGAATCAACAAGATTTTCGTTATTTATTTTATTAGTCATCTCGCTTTTATAGGTAGCCTCTTCTTTGGGCTCATAGTTTGCCTGGGATATCGTATTATCACTCATATTCTCGTTCCCAGAATTATTGTTTGTAACAAAGACAAAATAATAAACTAATAAAGCGGCAATTAACACACCTGCTATTACTGATGCAATTATTAAATACTTTTTGCTACTACTATTCATCAGTTTTCTCCATGGATAAATTCAATTCTTTAATTAGAGTTTCCATATATTCAGGAATAGGTGCATTGATCTCAATATACTTTCCGTCACTTGGTCGATGGAAACCGATTGTTTTAGCGTGAAGGCATTGCCCCATAACATCTACTCCCTTAGGCGTACTAAAATGTTTGCTTCCACCATAAACTTCGTCTCCAAGAAGGGGATGATTGATGCTGGACATGTGAACTCTTATCTGATGAGTGCGCCCAGTTTCTAGACAAAATTCGACAAGTGAGTATTTGTCGTTTTGTGATAAAACTCTGTATTTTGTACGTGCTTCCTTGCTATTTTTGTCTGTTACACACATTTTTTTGCGATCTTTCGTGGATCTTCCTATTGGTTTATCAATAAAACCTTCTAAATCCTTGAATTCTCCCCATACAATGCCAATATAGCGCCTATTTACGCTATGTTCTTTAATCTGCTTAGCAATATAATTATGAGCTTTGTCGTTCTTGCATACAATAAGAGAGCCTGTAGTATCCTTATCGATTCTATGAACTATTCCAGGCCTGATTTCTCCATTTATTCCTGATAATTCGTCCTTACAGTAATACATAATAGCGTTAACTAATGTATTTTCGTAATGTCCAGGAGCTGGGTGTACAACCATATCTTTGGGCTTATTTACAACCAATAAATCCTCATCTTCATATAAGATATCTAAGGGAATATCCTGCGCCTTTATATCTATTTCCTGAGGGGCTATATCGTTAACAGTTATAACATCTCCCACCTTTAAGTTATATCCTGCTTTAATTTTGCTATCATTAACAAGGATATCACCATTTATAAGGCAATTCTTTATATGACTTCTGGACAAATCCTCATAATATTCACATAGAAATTTATCTATTCTAACGCCAGACTGGTCGTTATTAATTGTTATCTTATCCAACCTTCTCTCCCTTTTTTGGAATTATAAAGTCAAAATCTTTGTCCTTATACTTGAATATTATAAGGATCACAAGTATAAACAGTCCTACACATACGAATATATCTGCAACGTTAAATATCGGGAAATTGATAAAGTCAAGCATTATAAAGTCAATAACGAATCCTCTAAATATTCTGTCAATCATATTGCCTGCAGCACCGCCAACAATCACAGACAGCACAATAGAAAATGGCATAAAATACTTAGTTTTTGGCGTTCTAATCATTACATAGATTAGAATTAGCATAATAATACTAGTAATAATAATTATTAATGCCATCTTAGAGCTAAGCATAGAAAAAGAAATTCCTTTGTTTTCAACATAATACAAACCAAAAACCTTGTTAATTACGGGAATTTCATCTGCTAAATCTCTTAAATTGTTAATCGCAAGAAGCTTCGTCAACTGATCTATTCCAACGCAGACAAGAATTATAAGAATAGATATCAAGGGACGAGCTTTAATGATTTTATCCTTCATAATCAGCCTCGTTATTAGTTATTTAATGATGTAATTAATAGCTTCAAGAAGCAAATCATCGTCTATTTCTTTATTGATTTGGGCTTCTCCAATGCTATTTAGTACAACGAATTTAATGGCGTTATTCTCCATCTTTTTATCGGATTTGGTCGCTTCGAGAATGGTCTGAGCGTCATATTCACTGCCCTCTACGCATGTTGGCAAATCGAAATATTCGATTAACTCAATAGCTTTATCCATCTCGTCTTTACTAATGCCTCCAAGCTTGCACGAGATATATAAGGCGCTAACCATTCCTATTGCAACACATTGTCCATGGTATAGCTTATAATCACTTAGCTTCTCAATTGCATGACCAATTGTATGGCCGAAGTTAAGATAGGCTCTAATTCCCTTTTCCTTGGGGTCTATCTCTACTACCCTACACTTTATAGCGCAGCTTCTTAAAATTAGCTCTATGAGGGTCTCAAGGCGAAATTCGGCTATATCAGCCTTGTTATTATCTATAAAATCATAATATTCACTATCCTGAATAAGTCCATGCTTGATTATTTCACCCATTCCCGAATCGAACTGAGCCTTATCTAGTGTTTTAAGCGTATTAACGTTAATATATACAAGCTTAGGCATATAGAATGCCCCAACCATGTTCTTATACTGCATAAAATCGATGGCCGTCTTACCACCAATGCTTGAATCTACCTGGGATAAAAGCGTCGTTGGGACCTGTATATAATCAATTCCGCGAAGATATGTTGCGGCACAATACCCCGTTAAATCGCCAACAACACCACCACCAAGGGCTATAAGTAAGTCATTTCGGTCAAAATGGTTAATTATTAAATCTTCATATAATTTATTGAGGGTATTACAGTTCTTTGATGCTTCTCCAGAAGGGAAAATATATGAAAAAATCTTAGAATCCAGAGTTGATAATACACTTTTTACCTTATTCAAATAAAATTTTGCCACTTTATCATCTGTCACGATACAAATTTTAGCATATTTTTTCTCGAGTAAATCAGAAAAATAATCTCTTAATTTAACAAAATCTGTATTCAATGAAATGTCATATCTGTTATTTGCATCATTTTTATTAACTATTAATGTCTCATTCATGTTATATTTACCTTTAATTAAAAAAATAAACCTGTGAATTAATCACAGGTTATATAGATTTTATTGAGTTTTGAAGCCTGTCTGAACTCCAGAGTAATCAAATGCGTCAATGATTCCCGCCAAATCACCTGATATATCAACTGAAGATGGCGTTACAACAAAGATATAATTGCTAACCTTCTGCAGCGTACCACCTACAGCAAAGCAGGCACCAGAAGTAAAGTCAATAATCCTCTGAGCAATTCCTATATCAAGTCCTTCAATATTCAAAAGAACAGTTCTTTCGGATAAAATTGTACTTACGACATCTTTTGAGTCTTCAAAACTAGTAGGTTTAATAATACATACTTCCATTGGAGCAGCACTTCCTTTTTTATTGTTATTTCTAATTGGTGTAAACTTCGCAGGGCGTTTAGGCTCACTTGGCTGCGAATCTACATCATCATTATCCTTTTTCTTAAAGAGGGATTTCTTCTTCTTAGGCTCTTCATCGTATTCCTCTTCATATAGATCGTCATCATCATAGAAATCTTCTTCTTCGTCTAAACCAAGAATTTTATCAAAAAAACTCATGTTAATCTCCTATCTGATTAATGATTTGAATAATCTCTTTTACCAAATAGATTAGAACCAATCCTTACCATTGTTGCACCTTCTTCAATGGCAACCTGATAATCATTAGACATACCCATTGATAAAACATTCATACTAACATTATCTATGTTTTCCTTCATAATGTCAACAGATAAATCCTTTATTTTGTGAAAAAATGCTCGATTTTCTTCAGAATCCACAACATATGGGGCTACGCACATTAATCCCTGGACCTTTATATTGTCAAGTTTTGCTATATCTCTAACTAATACTTTTACTTCATCGGCGCTAATTCCGAATTTGGATTCCTCGTCTCCTATATTAATCTCAACTAGTATATTAACATTTACATTCTTCTTAATAGCCTGCTTGCTAATCTCTTCGGCCAATCGAAGCGAATCAACAGAATGAATCAATTCTACCTTATCTACGATATATTTGACCTTGTTTCTCTGCAAATGTCCTATCATATGCCATTTAATATCATCAGGCATAGATTCTATCTTGCCAGTAAGCTCTTGTACCTTATTCTCACCGAAATCTCTTATATTAAGGTCATATACGGCTTGTAAGTCCTCTAAAGGCTTTGTTTTGCTTACAGCAATTAGAGTAACTTCACTTCGCTCCCTACCTACCTTCTTACAAGCCTCACATATATTCTCTTCTATTATTTCCAGATTCTTCTTAAAATCTTCCATCATGCCTCCTATAGTAAATCATTCTCCTTAACGGAAGAACCATCTAATGCAATTCTATCATATAACGATATACCATAACTTGTATTCTTATCAACAATAGCATATTCTTTGTTTTGATTAAGGATTACTATTTGCTTAAATACAGCATATCCTTTGTTGACGTTATATACTCCCTGAAGCTCATCAGTTTTTGTATCAATTCTGTATTCTTCACTAGAGTTAGGTCTTAAAATATAGTCTTTTGCTTCAACCTTTTCATCATCAATATAATATGCATCATCAGTCTCATAATAGATTGTAGGACTTACGAATTCATTTCCGCCATTTCTTTTAACCATTATTCCTTCAGAATCAGAATCATTACCCTTCATAAAATAATTCTTCGGAATAACGTAGAATTCCTTCTTAGTTATGGCAGAATTAGGTATCTTCAATCCGCTTTTATTATTAAGTAACATTTCAATTGTTAAAAATCTGTTGTCAGAGTATCTCTCAATTGAATCATCAAATTCAAGACTCATATATTCTTTCGAGCCTTGCTTAATAATATCAGCTGCAGCGTATGTAGTATAATCATCCTGCTTAAAACGTACATTAATGTATTCTTCGTCCTTGAGACGTTCTTTCTCACTGTCACTCAATGGAAATACAAGATTCCATTTATCACCAATAATAAGCTTAAATATCTTATCTCCTTCTTTAACTACTGAATTACTAGTAAGGGTTGTTTTATTAAGCTTATCTACATCGAAGCTGTCCATATCGAAATTATCCATGTTATATTCTTCAAATCCATCAAGGGTTAGCATAAATAGCCCAGCCTTTGGTGAAGGATACAGACTGTATGTACCATTATCATGGGCAGTCCTAATATCCTGCTCTAAGGAATCAAGTGCAGTACTTGTATGAATCTGATCAAGACTCGAGGATAAATTATTCTTAAGTATGCTACTTCTTATGAAATTACTATTAGAATAACCCTCTACAAAGGAATCAATTTCATTATATATTGGATTAAGCACTGAATCAGGCAATTTATTAATATCAGTGTTAATACTATTAATCTTATTAGTAATCTCACCAGTTGTATCTATTGAGTAAATAATAGATTTCATTCCAACCCTGGAAGAATCTTGCTTGAAATACTTAATAGTACCATTAGAATCAGCGTTATATACTTCTTCATTACGAAGAACCAGCGCGTCCTTTCTAATAGAATCGCTAATTGTTCCTTCTTTAACCTCATAGACCTTAATATTCTTATCAGTAAGATATGAAAACACATGGAACAACACATAGATAAAAATAATAATTACAATTACAATACCAATATTAAATTTATAATCCTTTTGAAATTTAATTGTGTTATTACTCTTATTCCTTCTCAAAACATCCCTCTCACACAAAAAGAGTCCGCAAGTGCGAACTCTTCAATAATATCTAGTATTACAAAGAAACAATTACTTTGTCTTGAACTTCGCTTGGGAGATCTTCCTTTACTTGAGATATACTAACAATGAATTTGACACCAAAGCAATCAGAAATCTTCTCTAGTTCCTCTAATGATGACAATAAGCCATTATTAGTATCAATAAATGCAATTGTCAAAAATGAATCTAAGAAAATCTCTTCAATATCATTATTCTGTGATATAACTCCACTTAAAAAACCTAGAAATTCTCCAGTTGTGCTGATTGGAAACTCAGTAATATTAATCAATCTCACCTTAGAATCCAAGTCATACATATGCTTCGAACTTTTGTCTACAAAAATAATGCTTCCATTAATGCTCTTAATATCTTCATTACTTCTTTCAAGCAGAACCTTAGTCTTGCCCTTACCCTTATCTCCAGCTACAATCTCGATCATAAATAATCCCCCTTAATCATTAAGATTTATATATAAATTATATTATACCCTATAAAAAATAACAACTATATTATGAGCCAAATGTTTCTAACAACTGATTCATTACATAATATAGGTTATTTCTTGAATCAGCCTTGAATACAATAGAGACAATCTCTTCATTCTTATTATTCCTGCTTAGTAGCACAAGACAATACCCAGCAGGATTGGTAGTACCAGTCTTGCCGCCAAGAACAACAACTTCTCTAGGCTTTCTTACCTGATTAGTCAGATACAGATTAGTATTAGCCCATTTTTGCTGAACAGGCGCTCCTGCACTGTTAGTATATGCAGCATCATATTCCGTAGTTGTAATAATGTCATATAACAGCTTATAATCTAATACCTTGTCAAATATTAGATACATATCATATACAGTAGTATAATGATCTTCATTATGAAGTCCATTAGCATTTACAAAATGTGAATGTGTGGCGCCGCACAGATTAGCTTCCTTATTCATAAGCACAGCAAATTCTTCAACAGTACCACTCATACCCTCTGCTATTGCAATGGCTGCATCATTTCCACTACGAAGTAATAGTCCATACAACAGGTTTCTGTAGGATATACGGTCACCAGGCTGCAATCCACATACAGATGAGTCGCTAGTTTGCTTGCAGGCATATTCGGATACAGTAACTAAATCATCAAGATTAGCATATTTAACACATACTAAAGCTGTAAGAAGCTTTGTTGTACTTGCAGGATACATTTTGCCAAATATATTTTTAGAATATTTAACCTGATTAGTATCACGATTAACTAATATTCCACCTTCTGAGCATGCTGCATCGACATTTTCAACACCCTTATCGGCACCGGTTGTAACACCTAAATCCTTGGCAAATAGGTTATTATCTGAATTAGCCGAACCTGATATCAGGTTATATCCCTTAGAGCTTTCATAGATATCATATGTAATATCATCCTCATAAGGTGAAGCCCCATCGTCACAGCCTGTCATGGAAAATGCAATTACAACAATAAGGCAAATGCTTAATAATGATTTAATCTTCTTATTTATACATGTCACGCCACTCAAGATCTCCTCTGTCTAATGATTTGATAAGTAATTCTGCAGTAGCAAGATTAGTTGCTAAAGGAATATTGTTAGCATCACATATTTTTACTATGTTATTAACATCAGGCTCATGAGATTTTGCGGTCAACGGATCTCTTAAGAAAATAATCAAATCCATCTCATTATGTTCTATCTGTGCTCCTAATTGCTGTGTTCCCCCCAGATGACCAGCAAGGTACTTATGAACAGATAGATTGGTAGCCTCTTCAATAAGACGACCAGTAGTGCCTGTTGCAAATAATTCGTTCTTACTAAGAATACCCCTATAAGCTATACAGAAATTTTGCATAAGCTTTTTCTTAGAATCATGAGCTACAAACCCTATATTCATAGTTAATACCTCCTCAGTACTTCTTGCTTTGTAATCCTACATTTAGTACCAGTCCAATTCCAATATATAGCGTAACAAGACTTGTAAGTCCATAGCTTAAAAATGGAAGTGGCAAGCCTGTATTAGGCATTAGACCAGTTACAACGCATATATTTACAAAGCTTTGATATCCAACAAAGCAAGCCATCCCCATACATATTAGCTTGCCAGATAAATCTTTAGCCTTACGTCCAATTGCAATACATTCTAAAACAATTGCTAATAATAATATTACTATAATTACGGAGCCAATGAAACCTAATTCTTCACCAGATACGGCAAATATGAAGTCAGTCTGTGGTTCCGATATATAATTTCCATTCTTAACTGAGTCAACACTGTTGTTATATAAGCCTTTTCCGAGGAATTGTCCCGAACCTATAGCCATAATGGAGTTCTGCTGTTGATAAGAGCTTTCAGGATAATCCTCAGGTCTTAACCATGCTAAGATACGAAGTCCCTGGTATTCACTTAGGATAGTCTGTCCTTTCCTCATTATAAGGAGCAACAATACTCCTATTGCTGGAATTGTAACTCCAAAAAATATTGCAACAATCTTAGCACTTAGTCCTGCTAAGAACATAAGAGTAAAAATAATTGCAAATGTAACAATAGTTGTTGATAAATCAGGCTCCCTTATTATTAAGAATAAAGGAACTGCCGCAAGACCAACAGTTATAAGCAGTCTCTTAGGCTTATTAATATCATCTTCATATATCATAAGATATCTTGCGAAAAACAATATTAATAGTATCTTACATAGCTCAGAGGGCTGAAATCTAATACCGAAATCAATCCATCTTGTGGCACCACCTACTGTTGTACCAAATATTAATACAAGAACAAGCAGCACACAGGTAATACCATAATATACCCAATGGAAATTAAGTATAAAATCATAATCTATTAAGGATACAACAACCATTACAACAATTCCAATAACAAATCCAATGATTTGCTTTGACTGGTAATCCTGCTGGGCAGAACCAATTACAAGAATTCCAATAATAGTAAGTACCACTACATATATTATAAGCTTAAATCTGTAATTTTTCAGTTTATAGTTTCTAAAAAAGGATAACATATTATCTCCTATTTGATATGCTTAAGTATTCCTGACTTTAATGGCTCTATTAGCAGTTCATTGCCATTCCATACAATTACGCCAAGAGGCTCTGATTCACGCTTTGAAGTCCTTTGATACCATTTCTTATGCATCTTAGGCTCCTTGGTAATGCCGCCTATTGTCACAACGTCTGTCAGGAATTCCTGTGCAACCACATACATGGTCTTATCATCAGGATATCCTGCATATACCTCTCCTTCTAATGTACCAATAATTATAATATTGCCTTTTGCCTCAACCTTGGCACCCTTTTTTACATCGCCTAGTATAACGATACTACTATCAGATGTAATCTTAGACTTATTCTTAATGCTACCTTTAATTATTTTAGCATTAACATAGATATCATCAGCATAATACTTGTCAATCTTATCCTTCATTCTAATGTCACGAATTACATTTTTGTCTTCTATCAAAATGACCTTAACATCAGAATTAAGTTCAATAGCCTCTACTATGCAAGTAGTCTCTTCTGGCGACAATTCTCTTCCCTGTAAGGTTATTATCAGTTCAGAATTGCCCCAGAACTTGCGTGACTGAGCAAACTTATAGCAAATGTCCTTAACAAGCTCTTCAAAGCTTACTAACTCATCAAGAATTAAGGTAATACCGTATTTAGTTGATTTTATAATAACAGAGCTATTCTTCATAATAAAATATCTATTCCATAATCCTTAAATATTAATCAGTACGCGTTGTCGTAGCTGAAGCAACAGATGCCTCTCCGTTAATCATTTGCAAGTATTCAGGCATATTATAATAGCATCCAATAATCGCCTTAGATACATCAGCCGCGTTATGAGATGTATATCCAAATGCAATTCTTGTAGCAATAGTGATATCAGGATTATCATATGGCGCATATCCAATAAACAAAGCGTGGTTAGGTTTATCATATGATTGCTGGGCTGTACCTGTCTTACCTGCTACTGGTACAGGGAATCCCGCAAATCCTTCATAAGACTCTACCATCATTCTCATTCCGGAATGAATTGCACCCCATTGACTTGCATCAAGAACTCCAACCTGGTCCTTTAAGTCTGGTCTATATGATTCAATAACATTTCCATTAGTATCAGCTACGTGATCTAATAATGTCAGGTCGTATATATTACCTGAGCTTGCAATGGCAGTAACATATCTTGCAAGGGCAATTGTTGTAATATTGTGGTTAGACTGACCAATAGCCGCCATTACAGGGAATTCTGTAGCAAGTGTTGATGTGCTCTCTTCCACTTCTACTCCTGTTTTTTGATCAAGCCCATATAAACTAGCATATTTCGATAATCTCTTAATACCATTAGCATCATTATAATTCTCAGAACCAGCAAGCCTGTAACCAACTTCATAGAAGAAGTAGTTACAAGAATCTCTAATTGCTTCTGCAACTGCAATTGATCCATGAGATCCCGGATAAATCCAGCATTTAGGCTTATTAGAAACCTTGTCATAGATTCCCAGGTCTGTAATTCTTGTACCAGTATCAATAACACCCTCAGCAAGACCTGCTGTGGAACTAACTATCTTAAATGTTGAACCTGGTGCTGTCTTTTGCTGTGTAGCATAATTATACATAGGCCTTGAATTGTTAAGGCTTATAAAGCTGTAATAAGATGAATCCTTAGGATTAGCCAGCTTATTACTATCATATCCAGGATATGATACACAGGCTAATATCTCTCCTGTCTTAGAATTCATAACAATTGAAGAACCTGAGCATAAATCAAGTCCTAACTGACCAGGTGTAATCTCTAATGTCCTAATCTTAGATAATAGGAAATCATAAGAGGATGCTCTTCCATTTGCCAAAGCATTTCTTGTAGCTGTATCCTCTGGCAAAAAGCCCTGATCATATAAAGCAGCACATAAATCGTTAGGTGCTATATAATCATCTAATATAGCATATTTATATATAGATTTTGTGAAATCATTATCTTTATAAACTGCCTGTAGTATATAATCAACAAGAGAATTATATAACTCATCTGTATCAGAGTATTTTGTAGATGAAGAAAGAACTGATATATCAATCCAATTCTCTTCTATTGCATATTTTAAATACTCATTTACACTAATCTCACCAGCAGCCCATTTTAGATATGTCTTATCATCCTTATCTATCTTATCTGTCTTAAGGATATTCTGGGATTTCATGAAGTTAATAATAAATGTAATATAATTCTGATATTCCTCTGGTAAATCCTTAAATGCCGGAGAATTATCATCTAAGAGGATATTTCTAAGTGAGCTTTGCACTTCCTCATTCTTGGCAAGATAAGCATTATAAATGGATCTCTCACAATCGCTGGCATCACTATCATTAAGCTTCGTCCTGTCAACAAGATTATTAGCTATCAAAGCATAATATACATCATATATAGGAATTAGAATCTCCGAACCATTAGTGTTCTCATCTGTCGGAAAATCCTTAATATTAGCTATCTTAGATACCAGAATACCAGCAATTTCCTGCTCTAGAAGCTTATAAGCACTAATTTGTAAGTTCTTATCAATGGACAGATATACATCCTTTCCTGATTCAGGCTCCTTCGTCTTGGTTGATGAAATCGGATTACCAAGCGAATCAACGTATATAGTTTCAGAGCCTTTTGTACCAGTAAGATATGTATTCATAACCTTTTCAATTCCAACCTTACCAGTAGAATCATTAAGCTCAGCATCACCAAATTCTTCTTTTAGCTGCTCTAATTCATCAGTTGATACCTTTCCTGTGTAACCTACAATGGAAGAAAATGCTTCAGCCTCATCATATTTTCTAATAGCCTTCTCTTCAATGGCTACACCAGGAAGCTCGTTCTTATTCTCCTCAACGTAAGCAACTGTCTTCTCATTAACATCACTTGCTATAGTTGTAGATATATATTTTTGATAAGAATTAAGCCCCATATTGTATCTGACAAGAGCAATCTTATATTGCATTTCCTTCGGATAGTCAGAAGAAATGTCATATCTGTAATTACACAGATAATCCATAATCTCATCAGGTGTAGCTGTAGCCTCATCAAAGTTCATCTTCTTATTAAATGTCAAATCACTAGGATCAGAATAACCGAACACATCCGCTCTAAAGCGTTGAAGCCTCGTGCCTTCTGGATTAACAAACTGATAATTACCATTATTATCAAGGGCTATTCCAAAATCATTAATAACAGAATCACCATTTTTCTCAATATTAGTAACAAGCTTCTCAGCAGTAGAGTTAAGGACACTATTCTTCTGTTTGCTTGTCTCGTATTCACCAATATCCTGAATTGTAACAGCATAAGATAGCTCGTTATAGGCAAGCAGATTACCGTTTCTATCGTAGATATTACCTCTTGTACCATCAATAGACTGTGTCTTCTCAACCTTAAGGTTATAGTTGTCCTGATAGCTTGAGCCCATAATGATTTGTAGCACAAAAAGACGTATTAATAGAATTACAGTAAATAATACGAATAAAGCCACAATAATATTGGTTCTGCTGGAAAATATTCTATTTTTTAAGTCAACTAACCAATCAAACAAACCTTCTACGGCTCCTTTTTTCCTTCTTGTCAATAAACGAATTCAACTTAAATAATATAAAATATAGGAAAATACTCACTAGTATTGTATACACAACCTCTGGCAAAATGATTGACTTTAGATAAAACAGGAAGTCGAATTTGCCTTTTACAAGGAAAAGTACAATATATACAACTAACGAATATAACAAATCACTTATAGCTATTAATATTATTGGAAGTCTAATGTCATCACCAAAGAAATATTTAGCGAACAAACCATTTAGATAACCAATTAACAAAAACATTAGCGCATACATTCCAAAATAAGAACCTGCGCTTAAATCAAGCAATAATCCACTAAAAAAGCCCACAAACATACCGTCAATTCTGCCTCTCATGAAGCCAAAGGCAGATGTGACAATAATCAACAGATTAGGTGTAACATTTGCAAGCTTAAGATGTGAGAACACGCTAGTCTGAAGCAAATAACACACTATAATCGTAAGTGCAATGACTATTATTTTTTTAATTAGTGGTTTCGCTTCCACCATCGCTAGTCTCCTTCTTAGTAGTAATAACAAGTACATCCTGTAAATGCTTAAAATCAACAACAGGTGTTATCTTGCCTGACTTGGTAAGATGATTATCATCTTCAGATATGCTGGTTACATATCCTATTAATAGTCCTGGCATATATTTATCAGAGATATTAGAGGTCACAACAGAATCACCGGCTTTAACGACGTTCTGCTTGTCCTCAAGATTGCTTAATAAAATCATATTGTCATTGGTCATATCCTTAAGGGAGCCTGATACAATACAATTATCATTAGATGATGTAACCATAGCAGACACAGAGGACGTATCATCAATGA
Source organism: uncultured Lachnospiraceae bacterium (assembly GCA_900316395.1). GTDB lineage: Bacteria > Bacillota > Clostridia > Lachnospirales > Lachnospiraceae > RUG191. Next base: position 24,849 of record ONCT01000022.1, read on the forward strand.
TTGCACGAACTATAGAATAGTGTGTTCCAACATCAGTGACTATTCCAACAAGCCCAGAGCCTGCTATAACATTCATGTCAACCTCAATTCCATCGGCACTTCCCTTATTTATAGTAAATGAATTGAACCAATTACTTGTATTCTTGGCAATAATACGGGCACCAGTCTTCTCATAGTTGCCATAGAACTGGTCAAGCTTATATAACGCCTGAAGCTGCTCTAATTCATTTTGCTGAAGCTCCATATTATTGACCTGGTCCGTCAATTCATTAACCTTATTCCTTAATTCTTCATTTTCGGCAAGCAAGGTCTCCTTGGTCTTACTCTCCTCAGAATTAAGAAAAATTGTGTTTCCTACATAATCAATACCCTTCTGCATAGGCACAAAGAGGTAATTAGCAAGTGAATGTATTGGTCCAGATGTAAAATTCACAACATAACTTGTGAATAACAGGATAATACATACAAGTACCATGATACCTAATATTAATCTGCTGGGTATTTTATTACGATTTTTTCTTCTCATAGATTATATTTACCTTACCCAAATATTCTTGTGTGCATCTCAAATCCGAATTTTGCATATTTTGGATCTGAATTAACAGCATTAAGTCCCTTTGCAACAGTTTCAGAACTGTCTTCACATACAATAACATCAATATTGGTCTCTTCATTGAAGAAATCCGCCAAATCCTTAAGGTTAGAGCCGCCACCTGTAAGATAGATGCCAGAATGAACAATGTCCTTGGCAAGCTCTGGTGGAACCTTCTCAAGAGCTCTCTTTACTTCAGAACATATATTAGATAAATCCATCTTAATGGCATCAAATATAGTTGCTGAATCTACTTCGAATTCAATTGGAAGGCCACTTACTACATTGCGACCAACAATTGTCATCTTGCCCTCGCCACCTTCTTTGGCAGTACCAATCTCTTCCTTCAATGTCCTGGCTGTCTTCTTACCAATTAGAAGATTAAACTTTCTCTTCATATGAGTAACGATAGACTCATCTAACAGATTGCCACCGAATTCTAATAACTGTGTCTGAACAAGACCACCTAGAGATATAACAGAAATCTCGGTAGTATCTCCACCAATATCAACAATCATAACACCTGTAGGCTCTGTAACATCCAGCCCAATACCAAGAGCATCAGCAATTGGCTTCTCGCAGAGCTTTACATTTTTGAATTTAACCTTAGATTTTAAGAACAAATCTTGAAATGCCTTCTTCTCTACCTCTGTAATATCTGTTGGAACTGCAACAGTTATATCAGAATTTTTAAGGCGGGCACCAAGGTCAGTCTCAAGTATCTTAAGCACCATCGTCTGCATATTGTCAAAATCAGCTATCACGCCGCAGGAAACAGGAAATGATACTTCAATATTATCTGGTGCCTTCTCATACATTGAGTATGCGTCATCACCATAAGAGTACATCTGATCACCGTCAACTACAGCTATTGTATTACTTATATTAAGAATCGTATCTGACGAATTATCATATATTTTCAGATTGCTTGTTCCAAAATCAATACCATAAGCATTGCCCATTTTATTTAAATCTCCCTTCTTGTAGAAAAGCACACAAAACTATGTTAAATTGTATCATAACATACTGTCTATAACAAGTTTAGCGTCATAAAGTTTTTGCAAAGAATTAATAATACCAAATCTAACATGTGGCCAGGTCAATCCGCCTTGGAAATACACATTATAAGGCTCTTTCAACGGTCCATCAGCACTTAATTCAATAGAGGAACCTGATATAAAAGCGCCTGCAGCCATAATTACTTTGGAATCATATCCTGGCATATCCCAAGGCTCTGGAGTTACATAGCTATCAACTGGGGCAGCATACTGAATTCCTTTGCAAAATTCAATTAAAGCCTTCTCTTCTCTTAATTCTATAGCCTGAATTATATCGTGGCGCTTATCTTTACCCCTTGGAAATGCGCTAAAACCAAGGCCCTCGTATACATTTGCCGCAAAAATAGCACCCTTAAGAGCGCTAGCTGTAACAGTAGGCGCCATAAAAAGACCCTGATACATTGAAGAAATCACATCAAGGGAAGCACCAACCTCCTTGCCAAGTCCAGGAGATGTAAGGCGATATGAAGCATTTTCAATGCATTCCTTCTTACCTACTATATATCCTCCAATTGGAGCAAGGCCACCGCCTGGATTCTTAATTAGGGAACCTACAATCATGTCTGCACCTACTTCAAGAGGCTCCTTCTCTTCCACAAATTCACCATAGCAATTATCTACCATTATTATTACATCAGGTTTTAATTTCTTGATGAAACTTATTAATTCCCCTATTTCGTCTACACCGAAGCTTGGTCTTGTATCATATCCTCTGCTTCTCTGTATAGTAACAAGCTTTGTCTTATCGTTAATAGCAGCCTCGATTCCCTCATAGTCGAACTTCTTATTATCAATAAGGTCAACCTGTCTATAAGAAATGTTATATTCAGCCAAAGAGCCTTTGGACTCACGAATACCTATAACCTCTTCTAGCGTGTCATAAGGCTTACCTACTGGGGAAAGTAATTCATCTCCTGGCCGTAGATTACTCATTAAAGCAAGGGCTAAGGCATGAGTTCCACATGTAATCTGCGGTCTGACTAGGGCATCCTCTCCTTTGAATACGTTTTTATATACTTCCTCTAATGTGTCTCGTCCCACATCTCCATAACCATATCCTGTGGATTTATTGAAGCATTCTACCGATACCTTGGCCTCCTGCATGGCTTTAAGGACCTTAAGCTGATTAAATTCAGCCATGGAATCAATAGCTTCAAACCTGTCTTTAAGTCCACCTAGCACATTTTCACAGTATTTATATACTTTAGGCGAGATTCCAAATTCTTTGTATTGTTCGAACAAATCAATCATTTTATAATTCACCAATTATCTCTGTCATTTTAGACAGAATCCTTTCGTCATCATATTTATACTCATATTTTTCTATCCAATTAACTTTTTCTTCACGGCGAAACCATGTTAACTGTCGTTTTGCAAAATGTCTTGTATTCTTCTTGATATTGTCAACTGCTTCATCTAATGAGCATTTGCCATCAAGATACTCAACTATCTCTTTATATCCAATACCCTGCATTGAATTATAAGAAGAATCAAGCCCCTTATCTAAGAGGCTACTAACCTCTTCAACAAGGCCTAATTGTATCATTTTATCAACTCGTTTGTTGATTCTTTCATAAAGCAATTCCCTCTTATCATTGAGCACAAAGTATTTGGCATCAAATACGGCTTCCTTGGCACGTTCAGTTTCATTATGAAGAGAAATAGGCTTGTTGTTCAATCTATAATACTCTAAAGCTCTAATGACTCGTTTAGTATTGTTAGGATGAATCTTCATGGCAGAAGCTTTATCAACCTTGGCTAACTCACCATGTATATAATCATTCCCCTTTTCTCTGGCCAATTCTTCTAATTCCAATCTAATCTTGGAATTATCCTCTTCATCAAAATCAATATCATATATAATTGATTGAATATAGAAGCCCGTTCCGCCTACAATAATAGGTATCTTGCCCTGGAAAATAATATCTTCAATTGCTTCTTTAGCCATCTTTTTGAAGATAAATACATTAAAATCCTCTGTTGGTTCAAGTACATCTATCAAATAATGCCTAATTCCCTGCATTTCTTCTGGCATTATCTTAGCGCTTCCAATATTAAGTTCTTTATAGACCTGAATTGAGTCCGCAGATATAATCTCTCCATTAATAGCCTTGGCTAATTTAATGGAGAGTTCGCTTTTTCCTACGGCTGTAGGTCCTGTTAATATTATTAATTTGTCCATAGCTTATTTCTCTTACAGCGTTCTTCTGAACTTCTTTTCTATTTCCTTCTTAGTCATCTTGATTATTGTTGGTCTTCCGTGCGGGCAATGAAAAGGATTATCCAGACTAATTAAATCGTCAATTAATTTCTTCGATTCTTCTATGGATAATATGTCATTTCCCTTTACAGCGGCCTTACAAGACATGGAAGCTATTTTTTCTAATATGAGATTGCTGTTACTGTTTATATTTATTTCAGTACATTCGCCAATCATATCCATAAACAATTCCTTAGGATCAATTCCATATATATTATCAGGAATCCCATTAATTGCATATTCTTTACCACCAAATGGCTCTAGTCTATAGCCTAGAGAGTCGAAGGCATCTATGTTTTCTTCAAGAAAGTTTAATTCTCTGTCAGATAATGTAACAATAATTGGTGGAGATATTAATTGAGTTGTCATGCTCTTATCAGCCAAAGAGCTAAGAGTCTTCTCATACAAGACCTTCTCGTGTGCAGCATGCTGGTCAATAATATATAATTCATCTTCTAATTCAACAAGCCAGTATGTGTCAAATAGCTGGCCGATTATCTTGTGCTTTTTCACTGAATCCTCAGATAAAAATGATAATTGTTGACCAATATCTTCTTCAGAATTATTAAGTTCATCTTTAATAATCGATGAAGTTTCAGTTTTTATCTTATTTAACTTATTGTTTTCATACGGTTCAATAATTTTACTGCTTTGCTTTTCTACATTAGTCGTACCTAAACCATATTCATTATTATCTACTACAATGTTGTTTTTTTCTAATTCCTCTTCTAATATTGTTTTTTCTGATAAATCATCAGACAAATCATCAGTATTAACATCAATCCTGTTATCATACAGATTAGTTTCTATTTCAACATCAACTTCATCCTTAACATTATAATCAATTTCTTCTGTACGAATATCCTCAAGACTGTGCAAGGCATTATGAATACTCTTAGTAATAAGGTCAGTAAGCAATATAGCATTATCTATCCTGACTTCTAACTTTGTAGGATGAACATTTACATCAACAGTTTCTGTGTCCGTTTCTATAAAAAACACGCAGAAAGGATATTGATGCTGCATAAGATATCCTACGAAGCCCTCCTCTATAGCACTAGATAATAGCTTGCTTTTTACATAGCGACCGTTAATATACACATTTTCATAAGCACGATTACCTCGAGATATTGTGGAATTACCAATATAGCCTCTTACTGTCATATTATCAGAGCTTTCATTAATCTCAATTACATTTTGGGTAATTGAGCGACCATAAATCTGATATATACAGTCCTTTAATTTGCCACCTCCAACAGTAGATATCTTGGATTTACCATCTACAATCAACTGAAATGCTATATCTGGATGAGATAACGACAGCCTTTCAACAATTTCTGTAATATAATTTCCTTCTGTTTTTGCACTTTTTAGGAATTTCTGGCGTGGAGGCGTGTTATAGAACAGATTTCTTACTATAAATGTCGTTCCATTAGGCGCTCCTATTTCCTCAAGTTTTTTCTCAAGAGCCCCTTCAATAACGTATCGCGTTCCAAGAAGTTCATCCTTCGTCTTCGTAATAAGCTCAACCTGGCTTACTGCAGCAATACTAGATAATGCTTCACCTCTAAAGCCTAAGGATGTAACAAAGGACAAATCCTCTGCTTTCCTAATTTTACTAGTGGAATATCTAAGAAATGCTAATGGAACCTGTTTTTTCTCAATTCCGCAGCCATTATCAGAGACTCTAATCTTAGACAAGCCTCCTTTATCTATATCTACAGTTATTATGGTTGCACCAGCGTCAATTGCGTTCTCAACTAGCTCTTTAACAACTGAAGCAGGTCTTTCAACCACCTCACCTGCAGATATCTTATCAATTGTATCCTGACTTAATAACTCAATACTTGGCATATTACCATCTGTTCCTTACTTTATTAGATAATTCATTAAGCTTATTCATGGCTTCTACAGGAGTAAGATTATTAACATCAACCTCTCGAAGCTCTCTAATTATATCCTCATCCTTAATAGTGTCAAATAGTGACATTTGCGACATATCTACATCGTCAAGTTTTTGTGCTTTAGGCGCCTTGGTCTTTACAGTAATAGATTTCGCAATGTCAGCAATATCATTTTCAATTAATTCATTAATAATCTCTTTCGCCCTGTTTATTACACTTTCAGGAACACCCGCCAGCTTGGCAACCTGTATTCCATAGCTCTTATCAGCACCGCCTGGAACGATTTTTCTTATAAATACAATATCATCGCCATTTTCCTTGACTGCAATACAATAATTATTAACCCCATTAATTTTGCCTTCTAACTCAGTTAATTCATGATAATGAGTAGCAAATAATGTCTTAGCACCAATTAACTTAGGATTAGCAATATGTTCAACCACAGCCCAGGCAATTGAAAGCCCGTCAAATGTTGATGTTCCTCTTCCAATCTCATCAAGAATTAATAAGGACGAAGAAGTAGCATTTCGTAGGATATTAGCAACCTCATTCATCTCAACCATGAAGGTCGACTGACCTGATGCCAAATCATCAGATGCTCCAACTCTTGTAAATATCCTGTCAACAATACTAATACTAGCATAATCAGCAGGTACGAAGCATCCAATCTGAGCCATTAGAGTTATAAGCGCAACCTGCCTCATATAAGTAGATTTTCCAGCCATATTAGGTCCTGTTATAATAGAGACTCTGTTATTCTTGAGATCTAGATATGTGTCGTTATCTACGAATATTGAATCCCTCATCATCTTCTCAACTACAGGATGACGGCCAGCCTTGATTTCTATAATACCTTTACTATTAAGAATAGGTCTTACATAATGATTCTTCTCTGATATATGAGAAAGTGATGTAAATACGTCAATGTAAGCAAGAATTTTGGCAGAATTCTGTATTCTTACAATATTATTATTAATTGTATTAATGACATTTTTGTATATTTCATGCTCTAAGGACACGAGCTTATCGTGTGAATTAATTATTGTATTCTCCATATCCTTAAGCTCAGTTGTGAAGAATCGCTCACTATTAGTTAGTGTTTGCTTTCTAATATAATAATCAGGAACCATATCAAGATAAGAATTAGTTACATCAATAAAATAACCAAATACATTATTATTCTTGATTTTCAGGTTCTTTATTCCCGTTTTTTCGCGTTCATTCTCCTGTAAATCAGCAATCCACTGCTTTCCTTCTGTTTTTGCTACTCGGAACCTATCAACATCTTTGTTATATCCACTTTTAATTATACCGCCATCCTTAATAGATATAGGAGGTTCATCTTCATCAATAGTCTCATCAATTAGAGTGTAAATGTCCCTTAATTCATCAATTTCCTTATTCATTGTTACGAATAATTCAGACTTATAATCCTTAATTAATGATTTAATATGAGGAATTGTGCCTATAGTATTCTTAAGGGCAATCAAATCCCTTGGATTAGCGGTTTCGTATGATACCCTTGTAATTAATCGCTCCAAATCATATACAGCACCTAAGTATTCACGAATCTCTTCACGGTTATATACATCATTACACAATTCTTCTATTACATCTAAGCGATTATTAATATCTCTTGGATTAACAAGGGGCTGTTCAACCATCTGCCTTAATGTTCTTGCACCCATAGCAGTCCTTGTCTTATCAAGAACCCACAGAAGAGATCCCTTCTTTTCTTTATCCCTTAAAGTTTCACTAAGTTCAAGATTCCTTCTTGTTGAAGCATCAAGAAGCATATAATTGCCACATACGTATGTTTTAATATTATTAAGCTGCTTTAAGCTGGACTTTTGTGTCTCAATTAAGTATGACAACAGTCCGCCAGCACTAACACTTCCTACTTCGAAGTCCTTAAGGCCTAATGCACCAATATTTTCGACCTTAAAATGTTCTTTTAGAACTTCAGTGGATGAATGTTCTTCATAATAATGATTATTTAAGGCAGAAACAGAAGTATTAAAGTTATATTTAATATTTTCAATCTCATCATTGCATAGCAAAAAAGCCTCATTACATACAAGTTCACTAGGAGAAAACTTGTTAATTTCATCAATTAAGCTTCTTTTCTCATCAACCTCAGTTACAAAAAAATCACCAGTAGTAACATCACAGGCTGAAAGACCAAATTGATTATCCATATTAACTATACTCATAATATAATTATTCTTAGTCTCGTCTAATGAATTAGAATCAATGTTGGTTCCAGGGGTTACAATTCTGACAACCTCTCTTTTGACCATACCCTTCGCTTCTTTTGGATCTTCAACCTGTTCGCATATTGCTACTTTATAGCCTTTTTTTACTAATTTGGTAAGATAGCCTTCTGCGGAATGATATGGAACACCACACATTGGGGCTTTTTCCTCTAAGCCGCATGCTTTAGCTGTAAGAGCAATCTCTAATTCTCTTGATACAACCTTCGCATCATCATAGAACATCTCATAGAAGTCCCCAAGTCGATAGAATATAATACAATCCTTATGCTCGTTCTTAGTATCTATATAATGTTGCATCATTGGTGTAAGCTCACCCATAATACTAATCCTTTCTTACTATTAACAGTCGCTATTATATTTATCAATTATAGCTTCAGCGACCTTCATTCCATCCATTGC
>ONCT01000044.1 GCA_900316395.1 uncultured Lachnospiraceae bacterium
TTCTTCATCTTCATAATATCCAAGCATTAATGTTTTACTTTTTATCCAAACTTCTCCTTCGCCATTTTCGTTTGGATTATCAATTTTAATTTCTGCACATATAACTGCTTTTCCAGCCGATCCAACTTTTGGTTCATATTCCGGTGTTAATGCAGATATTGGAGCAGTTTCTGTTAAGCCATACCCCTGTAAAAATATTATTCCAATGTCTTGTACCCATTTTCCAACTTTTGCATCTATTGGTGCTGCAGCAGATACTATGTATTTTAAATTTCCGCCTAAATTTTCATATATTTCTGAAAAAACTTTTCTCTTTACATCTATTCCAACGCTTTTAAGTACATTTGTTACATGTAACATTGATTTTACAACAGCTGCTTTTCCACCTTTTTCTATACTTTTATTTATTTTTTTATATAGGCTTTCTATTAATAGTGGTACTGCAAGAAGTGCTGTTGGCTTTGTTTCTTGCATATCTGGCACTATATGTTTTAAACCTTGGCATACAGCAATAGATGCTCCTACTGCCATTGGTAATAGAAATCCTATAGTAGATTCGTATGTATGATGTAATGGTAAAACAGAAAAAAACCTATCATTTTCTGTTAAATGATGATATTGCTTTTGGAGATTCATTTCTTTCACTCGCTGGTATTAATGTTGATGACGACGAATATAAGAAAATAAAAGAAGAATCGTACAAGACATCTAAGTTAGACCACGAAGGTAAAGCGACTATAAGAGATTATATTCGCTTTATTAAGGATGCTATTCCGGTTGGTAATATTGTTGTTGCAGGAATATTTTCTTTAGTGGCAACTGGTGTTGGAATGCTACTTCCTTATTTTACACAGATTTTGACAGGAGAAGTAGTTCAGGTTAAGGATTTTAATCTATTTGTATCTGTTTCTATATATGTTGTGGCAGCAGCAATCGGTGGGCTTTTGATTAGCGCCATTCAAGGCTTTGTTAGTACAAGAATTAATATTAAGTTAGAACAACAGGTTACAAGAAAAACAATGGCAAGACTTCTTAATCTTCCTGCCAGTTTTTTCAAGAAGTATAACACTGGTGAATTGTCCCAGAGGTTTGCAAGTACAATTAATCTGTCATCAATACTTATGAATGGTGTGGTTATGTCCCTTGTATCTGCAATTATGTCTATGGCATATCTCGTGCAGCTTACTCAGTTTGCTCCATCACTCATATTACCTACTGTAATTATTCTTATTCTGACAACTGGATTTAGTATTTTAGTATCCTTTGTTCAGGCCAGAGTAAGTAAGGTTCAGATGCTTATGTCATCTAAGAAGTCAGGTCTTACTTATGAGACTATTAATGGTATTCAGAAGATTCGTCTCTCAGGTTCTGAGAAGAGAGTATTCGTAAAGTGGGCTGAGGTCTATGCCAGAGCCGCAAGATTATTATATAATCCACCTTTAATTATTAGGCTAAGCGCTGCTATATCTGCACTTATTTCTCTGATTGGTGATATTGTTATATATTTTGTAGCCGTTAAGTCAGGAGTTGATGTGGGAGATTATATGGCATTTCAGACAAGCTACGGTGTCTTAGCTGCAGCATTTGCATCCTTAACACAGGTTGTATCTTCTATGGCATCCGTACCACCTGTACTTAATATGGCTAGCCCAATCTTAGAAGAGACACCTGAAGAAGAAGAGAAGAAGAGGGTGCTTGATGAGGTTAATGGTAATATTAAGCTAGACCATATATCATTTAGCTACGGTGAGGATTTGCCTAACGTACTTGATGATATTAGCGTTGATATTCATAGTGGTGACTATGTTGCAATTGTTGGTAAGACGGGATGTGGTAAGTCAACACTTGTCAGACTCCTTCTAGGCTTTGAGAAGCCTAAGAGTGGTAAGATATACTATGATGAGAACGATATGGATGAAATCGACCTTACCTCTCTTCGTAGAAATATTGGTACAGTTACACAGAACGGTACTTTGTTCCACGCAGATATATTCTCTAATATAATCATTTCTGCCCCGAATCTGACAGTAGATGAAGCATGGGTGGCTGCTGAGATAGCCAATATTGCTGATGATATTAGAGATATGCCAATGGGAATGAAGACAGTTATTTCAGAAGGACAGGGAAGTATTTCTGGTGGTCAGAAGCAACGTATTATGATAGCAAGAGCTATTGTTCACAAACCTAGAATTCTGATTTTTGATGAGGCTACAAGTGCTCTTGATAATGTGACTCAGAAGAGTATATCTGAATCAATTGGCAAGCTTGAGTGTACAAGAATTGTTATAGCCCACAGATTATCAACTATTCAGAATGCAGACCGTATTATAATGCTTGAGGGTGGCCATATCATAGAGGACGGAACATACGATGAGTTAATCAAGTATGATGGCAAATTCGCAGAGCTAGTTGAAAGGCAGAGGGTGGATATTGAGTAGAGGTGGTTTAATATGTATGCACTTTCTAAAATTGACCTTTTTAGACATGAGCATAAATCCGAGATAGAGAAGAAGTATTTCCTAAGTGGAGATTTGACAAGGAAGAAGCTATTTAGCTTTCTTCCTGCTCTTATTTTGACTAATATATCAACTGCGCTTCTAATTAGTGTAGACAGTCTTGTGGCTGGTAATATGATCAGTGCAGATGCTCTTGCATCAATCAGTTTCTATTCGCCAGTATCTAATATCATAGGCGCCATTACTGCCATTATATCAACAGGTTCGGCCACACTATTATCTCTTCGTGTGGGGGATGTTGATTCTGACGGAATTCTAAGAACCAAGAAGCTTATTGCTAATATATCTGTAATAGCGGCTATCATTGTATCTTTACTTCAGATTCCAATAGTGTTTTTTATAATTAATACATATGATTTGTCACCTGAAATGATTTCCATGATGAAAAGCTATGCCATTGGAATGATGATTGCAACCCCCTTTGGCATGATATCAACCATAGGAACATACCAGCTGCAGGTTATGGGCAAGATGAGGGTGTTGATGGCTTTGGCCATTATAGAAGGTCTTACCAATCTGGGTCTTAACGTGTTCTTCGTTGGAGTGTTAGATTTGGGAGTTGCAGGTACTGGCTTCGGTACAGCCTGTGCTAATATTGTGCGCTGTGCTTGTACTCTTATTTATTTATTTAAGAAGACAGACATGTATTCCTTTAGAGATGCACACTGGACCAAATCCGACCTTAAGGAATTAATAAAAAAAGGTTTACCTGACGCATCAAGTATATTCATTAACGCTACTATTACTTATGTTATGGCACATATTATTATATTGTATTTTGGCCAGGATGGTGGTGTAATTAAGGGTGTATTGTCATTTTTGTACTCCATTGTGTTCGTAATATCTAGTTCTATTCAGGGGTCGACTCGTCCTCTTGTAGGACTTCTTAATGGAATCAAGGACAGGAGAGGAATAATTGTTCTGATACAACAGGGAGTAAATCTTAGCCTGATATTTGTTGGACTGCTTTCCCTGATATTCTGCCTTTTCCCTGAGTGGTTTTATTCAATTCAAGGTGTGAAGGATATACCTGAAGGTGGAATACTATCAGTAAGGTTTTACGCCTTTTATTTTGTATTTACCACAATAGATTCACTCTTTAGGATGTATTTTGCAAGTGCTGGTAATCCTAGATTCTCTACGATTCTGACTCTTGCAGGTAATGCCCTTGTTCCAGGTGTGGCTTATTTGCTTGGAAGGTTTTTCGCGCCACCATACATCTGGTTAGCTTACCTTATTGTAGAGTCTCTTATATTAATCGTTAATCTAATTCGTTATATAAGGATGGCGCTTATAGAGAAGAAAAGGGAAACTGATAGTGAGGATGCAATATATCTGTCGGTAAAGCCAGAAGAAGCATATGAAGCAGCTACAATGGTTCAGGAATATGCTATAGATATGGGATACAGTGAGAAGATTGCCAAACGTGCAAGGCTATGTATGGAGGAAATGGTAGCATATTCTGTCAAGGCTTCTAAGGCTATAAGGGTTAGGAATCAGATAGTTTTCCACTTCTCTGATAAGGGGATTCGCTTTATGATGTTAGATGATGGAGAATGTATTCCATTTAATAATGATGAGGAAGAGACATCATATATGATTGATAATTACAAGCTTCTCAAACGACTCTCTAAGAAGTTAAAATATCAATACGTGCTTGATATGAATTATACTTTGCTTCAGTTCTAGACTGAGATATAGTTATGATTTTGTGATAAAGAAGGTAATCTTTCTTTAAGGAGTTAATTATATTGAAGAATTTTTTTGAGAAAATCAAAGAAAAATATTTTATGGGGCTTCATGGCAAGATAATGAAGATAGTATTAATACTGTCTGGAATTATGGTTGTATTATTCGTGGGCGTTACCCTTACTCTGTTACATGCTCTTCATAATACAATAGAAAATGTTGCTGTGGAAGAGAGTGAAATTGTAGAGGATAGTGCAAAGGAAGCCTTGATGAATACAACCTATGATAGTTTTGTGCAAACTATTACATGGGCTGCTGACCAGATTGATGATGAATTCTGGATTATGAGTCACGACTACTATGTACTAAGGGAGCAGATTGAGGATGTGCTTAAGAATCCTTCCAAATATCCTGCTAAGACATTAGAGCCGCCTCGCAAGGAGAACGAAGGGAAATATGTGCTGCAGTTCGTATGCCCTGAGAATTATGATAAGAATAATCCTGGTGTTACAGAGAAGCTTGCTAGAATCGCTAATCTAGAGCCTATGATGAGAGAAATTGTCCATGGAAATGATGGTTATACAATGGACTGCTTCGTTGCGCTTCCTGATGGTGCTGCACTTGCAGAAGATAATTTGTCTGGTGGAAAGTTTGACGAGAATGGAAACGTAAAGACATATGATGCTACTACTCGTGACTGGTACAAGGGAGCAGTTGAGAAGGGTGATATATATTTTTCAGAAGATATGATGAGTCATTTCTATAAGCTAAGGGAACTTACATGGGGACTACCTGTATATGTTGATGGAGAACTTGCGGTAGTTCTTAATGGTTCATCTCCTATGAAAGCACTTGAAAAGAAGCTTAATGAAAGAATTATTGGTGAAACGGGCTTCTCCGTTCTCATAAGTGACAAAGGTCATATAGTTTATTCTCCAAAAGCAGGAGGTGAATTGGCACAGGACGATGATAATACTCATGACATTAGAGTAACTGCTAATCCAAGCCTTGCTGCTGTTGTGACTAAAGCGGTAAATCAGGAGACGGGTTTTTCGCCTGTCACATTAGATGGCGTAGATTACTATGTAGCGTATGCGCCAGTTGATTCAGTAGGGTGGACTCTTATGATGTTCATATCTCAAGGAGAGTTAGAAAGGGATAGTATAGCATTGCAGGGCAAATTGTCTGCTGCTTCTGATAATACATTAGATGAATTTGACAAGTATGTTAAGATCAATGCTGCAGCGCTTCTTATAGGATTATTCATTGTTGTGCTTGTTATAGCCCATGTAATAAGCGTAAGAACTAAGAAAGCTCTTAAGCCTATTAGTTCATTGACAGAAGAAGTCTATAAGATGGATGGCGACCACATGGTATTCGAGATGAAGGAAGAATATATGACAGATAATGAGATTGTAGTTCTTGCTGAGGCCTTCTCTGATATGTCTGTAAGATTGCAATCCTCTCTTAATGAGATCCTTAAGCGGACGGCAGAGGAAGAGAGGATGAATGCTGAGATAGATGCAGCGAGCAGAATCCAGCTTGCAATGCTTCCTAGCCTGTCAGAGTCAATAACCTCCCGGGAGGAATTCGACATCTACGCCCATATGGTTCCTGCGAAGCATGTTGGAGGAGATTTGTATGATTTCTTCCTAATTGATGATAATCACTTAGGAATTGTTGTGGGTGATGTATCTGGAAAAGGTATTTCTGCAGCCTTATTTATGGTGCTTGCTAAGAATACAATTCAGAATCAGTTAATGACCTATGGAAATGATGTTGTTGCTGCTGTAACTGAAGCTAATAAGCTTCTTATTAGGGATAATGCAGCACACCTATTCGTAACTGCATGGGTTGGAGTTCTTACTCTTGATACTGGTGAGCTTAGATTCGTCGACGCTGGTCACGAATTGGCTGCAGTAAGCAAGAAGGGTGAGGAATTTACTGTAGAGAAGGATAATCACTCTATTGTGATGGGTATGATAGACAGAGTAGAATTCTTCTTAAATGAGGTGCAATTGCAAAGTGGAGATACAATCTATCTATTTACAGATGGAATTGTTGAAGCAAAGGATATAAATGGTGACCTGTTTAAGAAGGAAAGAATGCTTGATGCATTAAATATTAATCCTTCTCTGTCACCTGAGGAGCTTGACAAGGTTGTTAGAGAAAAAGTAGATGAGTTCGTAGGAGATGCAGAGCAGTTTGATGATATTACATCCCTTTGCTTAAGATACTACGGAAATAACAGTTAGTCGAAGAGGTCTCTTACGTCACATTTTAGCACGTTAGAAAGCGCTAATACGCTTGAAGCTGAGGCCTTCTTAATGTCCTTCGCACCTATTTCATATTGTTGGAGCGTCCTAAGATTGATGCCAGATTCTTTAGCTAATTCGCTTTGCGACATACCAAGCAACTTGCGATAGGCCTGAAGTCTTCTTGCAGTCTTATTCTTGGACGCTTCACTATTAATATATTCTATTATTTTCTCTTCATCCATTTCATGATACGGGTGATACATATTGTATATTTTCTCCATAGAAATAATGTTATGTATTTCTCTGAAGGTCTTTGAACTATACCATTGATAATATGCCAAAACCCAGCCGGTCCAGTACTCAGCGCCCGGAACTAGATAGATTGAATTATTGTTAAGATTATTATTAGATTCACCAATCAGGTCTACAACATCATATACCAGCTCAGTTCCCGATTTGCCTGATATGTATTTTGGATTGCCTATCTCGAAATGAGTAGCAATTCCTGACACTATGAATATGTCCATAAAATAATCTAAACTATAATTATATTCTTTGACAGCCACATGGAACGCTTCTGCCAGGTTGTTCATTGCATCATCTAAATATATCTTATTATATGAATGTAACATCTAAGACTCCTTCCTCATAAGGTCTATTAGGTACACTCCATCCTTATGCATATTCTGTGTAATTCTAATATACTCGTTTCTTGCATTAGTATCTCGTCCTGATTTCAAAGGATAGTATATTCTATGGTCTACAGCAGTAGCATCAATGAATCTTATTTGCTCAAATGCTTTCTGACTTCTAATAAAGTACTGTAGGCCCAATTCCCCTAGATGCATTGACTGTTCTAGTTGAGCGATGCTAATTGAATTAGATAGAAATGCTCTGGCAAATTTGAAATATGAATCATCTGCTCTATAACCTATGACAACATCATAATCTGATATATCAATGTAATAATTATCCTTAAGATACTCAAGACCGTCTATAGCAATTGCATTACTAGTCTTCAAGGTTCTATTATCTAACAGTAATGTAAGCCAATGTAGGATTGAGTAGCCGTCATTATTCAGGTTAATGATATTCAAATTAGTATCATCTAATTCGTAAGAATTTACAAATCCATCCTTGACATTTGATACGGCCCATTCCTTCGCTAATTCCATGTGTTTTGTACAATAGAAGCCTTGACCGTAGTCGTTGTGAATTCTTCCACCGTCAATCTTAGGAGCACGTATTATTTTGTCCGAACCATGATATAGAAGCATCTTAATTACCCTCCTATACTTCTACAGAAGTATATTATAATTATAACTCTACAGAAGTATAGATGCAACTTTTTTGTATAAGCAGAGAAGAATTTCATATAAAATGTCGATATATATACATATAATGTGTATATATTAGTGTATAGGGAGTAGTTTTCGGGCAAGTGTTGACAGGTGCGCGACAAATGTGGAATAATAAACATGGGAGTGCATTTGGTTTCCAAAATATGCCTTGTTGATACAAGAATAAACTATTATAAAATGATAGTTAAAAGGTAGGGTTGGAAGTATGAAGAGGACTTTAGCATTCATTCTGACAATATGTATGGTCATTACATGCTTTTCTTCGGTTGTAACAGCGAAGGAAGCTAATACAACTGTATCAACTAATTCAACTGCGACTACTAAGGATGATGATTCTTATGATAAGGATACATCTGACAGTGAAAAGCCTGACCAGGAATATTCTAACAATGATGAGGAAGATAAGGATATATCTACCTCTTCTTCTGATACCATTGATTCTATAAATTATCCAGAATTTAACCCAGAACCAATAATAATTGATGGAGTAATTATTAATGTGTTTGCACCTGAAGGAGTATTTCCAAAAGGGGCTACTCTTAACGTGTCTAAAATATCTGATGAGTCCCAGCTAGAAGTTGATAATGCCATAGATAAGGTTAATGACGATACCAGGAAGACAGTAAAGTCTTATACTTATGATATCAAGATTATAGATAAGGATGGCAAGACAGAACTAGAGCCTAAGGATTCTAAGAAGGTTCATGTGTCCTTTACTACCCCTGAGGTTAGTGATGTCAATCTTGATACAGAGGTGTATCATGTGACTGAAGTTGATAAAACAGATGAGCCCGATACATCTAACGCTACAGACTCTAAGAATTCTCAAGATGTTGAGAAAGAATTGAAGGCTGAGAAGCTGAAAGTTTTAAAAGAAGATGATATTCATGAGAGTGCGTCTAATGACAGTACTCTTATTCGTGATGTAGTTAAAGATGAGAATACTGCAGTTGTAGAGACAGACAGCTTCTCTTATTACAAGATTCAATTTACTTATTCTAATAAGAGCTACAATATGAATGGCATGGGTAAAGTTGCCGTTGATACTATCAAGGAAGCTGTCGGACTTAGTGGTGTTATTACAAATGTGACAAGTAACAGTAGTAAACTTACGATTTCTAATACGATCGCTAGCGCATGGTATATTGAGGCTAATGAGGAGTTTAACAATAATGAAGTATTTACAATAACAATTAATAATACTCCATATGAGATATCCGTTACTGCTACCTCTTTAGGCAACATTATTGAAGCAGAAAATTGGAATGATTTGCAGGAGAAGTTGAATAATTATAGTGATGGTCAGGTAATAAAGCTGAAAAATGATATTACCGCTTCAGGTAGCAATGACAGACTTAAAGTTAATAAGAATAAGAATGTCGTTCTTGACCTCAATGGAAAAACGCTAAGTAGAAATCGTTCATCAAAAAATAATGATGGACATGTAATAGAAGTGTTCGATGGTACACTGACAATTAACGACAGTTCTTCTAGCAACTTAGGTAAGATTACTAAGGGATATGCTAAGAATGGAGGCGGTCTCAATATCCATAAAGAAGCGACTGTTATTATCAACGGTGGTCAAATAACGGATAATAAAGCAACAAATGGTGGTGGTATCTTCAATAGAGGAACGCTTATTATGACAGGGGGAGTTATCTGTGATAATAAAGCAGATGATTCGGGAGGAGCAATTCATTGTACAACTGATAGCGCTGATTCTAAGATAGATATTAGTAATGTTACTATTAAGAATAATAGTGCCGAAGAAAACTCTGGTGCGATTTATCTTCTGCTAAACAGGGATTCATATATAAGAGACTGCGTTATTTCTAATAATTCATCTGATGATATTGCAGGTGCCATTAAAATGAAGTCTAGTGGTAAGACACTTACAATTATGGGTAATACATCATTTACAGGCAACAATTCAGATGATGATGGTGGTGCTATATATCTTGAAAAAGGAACTGTCAGGATGACAGGAGGAAGCTTTAATAGTAACATATCGGATAATGATTCAGGAGCAGTCAAGGTAACTGAAAATACGAACTTTGAGGCAACCGGTACGACATTTAACTGTAATCAGGCAAAAAGTGAAGAAGCGGGAGCTATTAAGAATTTCGGTACAACTACCCTTACTAACTGTACCTTGTCAAGCAATACCGCCCAAAAAGAAGGTGGAGCTTTATGGAATGATAGCAAGATGACTCTTACTGATTGCACATTTACTACTAACTCTTCAGCAACTAAAGGTGGAGCGGTTTACTCCGATGATGTATTAACAATTAATGGTGTTGAAATGACGCAGAATTCCACAAGTGGAAACGGTGGAGGATTATTTGTTGGCGGAGGCTCTGACCCTGTTAAGATTAAGGGACTACTTACTGTAAGAAATAATAATGCAGAAGGTGGTATTGGCAACATATACCTTCGAGATAATAGAAAACTTGAAGTAATAGGAAATATAGATGAGTCTTCTCGAGTAGGGATTACTATGCAGAGTGAGCTGGGCACAGCGGTTACGAATTATAATCTTCAGACCCCTGCCTCTACTATATTCATTAGTGATAAGGGATATGGTGTTAAGAAAAGTGGTAGTAATGTAGAGATATATTCCGGTTGGGCCTATGTTCAGGAGATGATAAATAATGCGCCAGATGGTGGTACGGTAGAAATAGATGCAGATTATAAAGCTTCATCAGATGATGACCGATTACAAGTGAAAAAGAATTTAACTATTGATCTTAAAGGTCATACTCTTGATAGGAATTTATCAAAAACTGATAGAGATGGTCATGTTATAGAGGTGAGCAATAATAAAACTCTTACCATAACTGATACAAGCTCAGGTGCAAAGGGAACGCTTACAGGTGGTAATGCAAATAATGGTGGTGGAATAAACATCCATGAAGGCTCTACCGTAATAATTGAGAAGGGTAATATTGTAGGCAATAATGCTGATGATGGCGGAGGAATATTCAATAGAGGAACGCTAATTATGAATGGCGGTGTTATTGCTGATAATGTGGCAGATGA
This sequence comes from uncultured Lachnospiraceae bacterium, assembly GCA_900316395.1. Lineage (GTDB taxonomy): Bacteria > Bacillota > Clostridia > Lachnospirales > Lachnospiraceae > RUG191. The sequence continues at coordinate 10,864 of ONCT01000044.1, forward strand.
CAATGGTGGTGGAATTCATTGTACAACTGACAATGCTAATTCTAAGTTGCAAATTACCAATGTTACTATCTCCGGTAACAGAACAGATGATGATGATGGTGGTGCACTTTATTTGAATCTGGATAATGATTCTACTATAAATAATTGTCAGATTATGAATAACAACTCTGATGATACAGCTGGAGCTATTCTGATGAAATCAAGTGGTAAGACTCTGACGATTACAGACAGCAGGATTAATAGTAATTATTCTTCTGATGATGGTGGTGGAATATATCTTGAAAAGGGCAAGATTACCATGTCATATACTCAGGTGAATAACAACGAGACTGAGAATGATAGTGGTGCTGTTAAGGTAGAAGAAGATTGTGAATTCACTGTAGTAAACTCCTCTTTCAATAATAATAAGGCGCAGAGTGAAGAAGCTGGTGCAATTAAGAATTTCGGAACCACAACATTAAAAACCTGCAGTATAATTGGCAATTCTTCTAAGAAGCAGGGCGGTGGAATCTTCAATGACAAAGGTGACAGTGGCCAGGGGGTGTTTAATCTTACTGATTGTATAATTACTGATAACAAATCAAGCAGTGAAGGTGGCGGAATATATAATGATTATACATTAAATATAAATGGTACTGATCTTACTAAGAATCAGATTAAAAATAATGAATCTTCTAAGGGCGGTGGAATATTTGTTGATGATACAAATAACGTAACTATTTCAGGAATAGTTGACATTCGAGGGAATAGTGCGTCTATAGGTACTGATGTATATATTAATAAATCAGGCAAGAAAATTGCACTAGCAGAGGGATTTTCAACAGATTCCAGAATCAGTATAGATGCAGCTGACAGAACAAAGGTATTGACTAGTGGTAAAACGCTTAATGATGTAGAAATAGAAACTACATTTATCCCACCAAAGGGAATGGGCATTGAATCAAAAGACGGGTATGTCTTAATAAATACTTCGGCGTGGAAGGCTTTGCAAACAGCAATTAATAATTCTAATGATAACCAACTAATTGAATTAACAACAGACTGCACAGCAAGCGAGAAGGATAAGCAACTACAGATTGATGAGGGTAAGAATGTTACTATTGACCTTAAGGGATATAGTATTGATCGTGGCCTTACTTCTAAGAAAAGTGATGGAAAGGTATTCAATATCTCTAGCGGTGGAACACTCACTATTAAGGACAGTAGTGAAAAAAAGAGCGGTTTAATAACTGGTGGATATGATAAAAAGTGTGGTGCCATAATGATTCAGGAAGGAGCCACCCTCAATATTGAAAGTGGAACCATAGCTGGCAATAATGCTGGTGTTGATGGTGGTGCCGTATATGTTAAGGGCACACTTAATATGACAGGGGGAACCCTTACAGACAATAGAGCAGATGATACAGGTGGTGCTATCTACTGTACGGATGAAGGAAGCTTTTCGTTAGCAAATGTAGCTATTACAAATAATTTTTCAGATAATGCAGGTGGTGCAATAAATGCGCATGCAAAAGCTGACGTATCAATCAATAATTGCGAGATTACAAATAACATATCAGGTGATTATGGTGGAGCAATTAGATTCGCTGCTAAAAGTAAAAAACTAAATATTAATAATACTATAATTGATAATAATACATCAGGAGATGATGGAGGAGCAATCTATATTCACCAGGGAAAGGTGAATATAACAGATAGTTCTGTTAGTAATAACAAATCCAAAAATGATTCTGGTGCTGTTAAGGTTACTAGTAATACAAAGCTTGTTGCAAGTAATGTTAAATTTAATAATAATGCTGCGCTTTATGAAGAAGCCGGGGCTATTAAAGTAAGTGAAGAAGGAGAAGCAGAGCTAAAGAACCATTGTGAAGTGAATAGTAATACTGCAGTTAAGGATGGAGGAGCAATCTATATAAGTGAAGGTGGTTGGTTTGATGATAATGGTAAGATGAATATTACTGAATGTGTATTAAAGAAAAATGTTACATCTTCAGAAGGAGGAGCGATTTATACTATGGGACATGTAGTCCTAGACAAAGTAAGTATAATAGAAAATGTGGCTAGTGAAGATGCTGGAGGCATTTATGTGGATAATTGGTCTAGAAGGCTAGTAATTGGCAGTAATATAATAATCAAGGATAATACTGCTGAAGGAAGGAAGAATAATTGTGTAGCTTATGGAATAGGGATTACAAAGAATCTTGGAGAAAGTGAAATATGGATAGCAAATGCTTTTGGTAATCAATCATCTTTTACAGATGATTATAGTGAGTACAATAATGAAGATCCTAGCAAATATTTTCATGCTGATAATGGTTTAGAAGCGGTGCTTATAGATGGAGAGGTACATTTTACTTCGTCATGGAGTGATTTAGAGAAAAAAATAAAAAATGCAAATAATAATGAAACCATCACAATTGACAAGAATTATACTGCCAAGGGAGGGGATGGAGCATTAACCGTCTCTGGTGGAAAGAATATTACTGTTGATCTTAACGGTTATACTCTTAATCGTAATCTGGCTAAATATCATTCTTACAAGAGCAAAGGTCATGTGTTTAGAGTAATAGAAGGCTCAACGCTAACGATAATTGATAGTAGTAATAGCAATAGTGGCATTATTACTGGTGGGTCCGCTAATAATGGTGGCGCTATTAATATCGATGGAAATTCGACTGTTAACTTTAATGCTGGAACTATAACAGGCAATGAAGCAAAGGATGATGGTGGAGCTGTATATGTGCACAAGGGCACACTTAATATTTCTGGTGGAAAGATTACTGGTAATACGTCAAAAAGAGGTGGAGCTGTATTTCTTGATGGTGCAGATCAGGCTGTGCTCAACTTGACAGGAGGAATAATTAGTGGCAATTCAGCCTCTAATAAGTGTGGAGGAATATTTGCAGATGAGGGAAGTGGTAAGACTTCAGTATTCAACGCATCAGGTGCGCCACAGGTTAGAGATAATCTCTCAAGCAACTGTAAAGATATATATCTTGCATCAGGTGTACGTATTAATTCTGGAGCATTCTCTGAGGCTGCAAAGCTAGTAGTTGACAGGTCAGGTGGAAAGGGTAAGATTACAAATGGATATAGCGTCAATAATCCTAATGTTGAACCAGCAAATTATTTTTCTTCTTCAATGGGATATGGAGTATATCTTGAGGATGGAGAAGCAGTACTAGGTAATAATTCGCAGGGACAAACTGATACAGAGCTTCCTTTTATTGAACCTGGTAGTCAGATTAATACAGAAACTGGCTCTCTTAGTTCTCGTAATTGGATGTCGGGTATATCAGGAGAACGATATCTTAATGAGATTAATATGCCTGCTACGCATGATTCAAGTATGAATAATATTGAGTCTAAAGTATTCGACTGGACGACGTGGGTTCCAGGTGGATTCTCTCATAAGTTGGCCAAGACTCAGGAAGAATATATTAATGAACAGTTGAGAGATGGATACCGCAAATTCGACCTTCGTCTTAACCCTGTATATAAGAAATATAAATGGATAGGATATTTCTGGGAAGATGATGGTGAGAATCTGTTTATGTGTCATGGTAAGACAAAGTACGGAACAATAATGGCTCTTGACCCAGATGATGATTATCTGAAATTCAATACCATACTTGATTGGTCGGCGGATTTTCTAAGGGAAAATCCGACTGAGACTATTATATTAGAACTTAGCGACGAACTAGATATTGATTATCAGAATGAAAAATGGACAAATGAGACTTATGCAAGAGCTGGAAGGATTCTTAATAAATTCTCAAAACAGATAAATCCTTCAACAGGTGAATCCTATCTCTATAAAGAAGATGATGCAGCGTCATATCTGTCACCATATACACAGATGCCACAGCTTAAGGATTGTCGAGGAAAGGTTGTTATTATGTCTAATAATAAATATCTCGATAAGACAGGTGGATTCACATTAGATAGTGTAGGTGTGAAATCATGGAATGGTCAGACTTATGTAATTGGACCAGATAAGAAGGTTACTGAGACATATGAACATTACAAATACCTTCAGAATAGTTTTGATCATTCAGAAACTTATCCGCTAAAGCTTAGAACTGATGTAGGAGCTCCTTCTGATTATGTGTGGAGCTTTGGTCTTAACGTTACTAATCAGGAGGATGATCTTGAGTATGTAGTTAGAAGAATTGAACCAGGGGTAGATTGTGCACCATATGAGTATGCCAGAACTGTTAATAAGGAATTATTTGGAGATGAGAAATTATTCTCTTCTGGTGAAAATAGTCCCACCAATAAGACAGGGCAGTATCTTGGATGGGTGTCTATGGATGGTGCAAAAGAGGAATATGCCAGAGAAATCTGGAGGACTAACTTTCCTTCTGATACTATAGAATATTGTACTGTTACCGTTGATCCGGGAGATGAACTTAAGAGTCAAGGCTATGAGATACAGACAAGTCAGGTAGTTAAGGGCACAACAATCACAATTCCGGATAATATATATAAGAATCTTGATGATACATATCTGAATTATTGGAAGGCAGAAGGAGATAATAATCTGTATTATCCGGGTGATAGTTATACTGTTAATGAGAATGTGACATTTACACCGGTGTTCCTTAAGCAGGGAGAAGTGCCTGTTAGTATTGAATGGCACGATGCTAATAATTTTGATGGAATAAGAGATCCTAAGATTAAATTCGACGTAACACCTTATGATGAGACGAAAGAACCATATTCTGTTACTCTCTCAGAAGAACAGAGTTATAGAGGTGTTATAAAGGACGGATTGAATGTCGGAATAAAACCGAATTGGGATAGAATAACTCTACCTGATGGAGTTGATGATGCAGATAATTATCGCTATGAATTAAGTAAGAATAGGATGTCGGGGTATGTGTTCAAGTTTTACCATACTCCTAATTTCACGAAGCCTATTACCGGCAACATAGAATGGATTGATGATAATAATGAGCATTCAACAAGACCAAATTCATTTAAAATAAATCTATATGAGAAAGACGGTGATAAGGAAAAATTTGTAAAGTCAGCCTATGCTCAGCCTCGTTCTACTGGAGATTGGGAATATCAGATAGAGAATGTTCAACAATATAGAAATGGTGAAAAAATAGAATATATTATCAAGGTTGATGAGATTAAGGATTATGCATCTATTGTTGATGGCTATAACATAACCAATATTCTTAAGACTACTTCTAGTAAAATAGAAGGCAATATCATATGGGATGATAATGGCAATTCTTATGGTAAGAGACCTATAGGTGAAAATAATAAGGTTACATTAAATCTATATGCAAATGGTAAGCCAGAGCCTGTTGATACGATGGATTTAGAAATAAATGAATCAGATATTACCCCATTTAGATTTAAAGGGCAACCTCTGGTAGATGATTCTGGTAATATTATAGAATACACTGTTAAGCAACAAGAGATAGATAACTACAAGACAACAGTAGATGTAACAGATAATGGTGCCTTTGTAATTCTTAACAGATACTATGATGATGATAATCAACTTCATGGATTAGAGGTTTACTCAACAGACGAGGGTTGTACGAAATCTATTGCAGATCCAGTGCTAGAGCCTGAAAGTCCGGATGGTTTATATCATAATGAAACATCTGTTGCCCTAACAGCACAGAAGGTGAAGGGGTGCACATTTAAAGGATGGTATAAGGTTACGGAAGTTGTTGATGGTCAGGTTAAAGACTATGATGGAGACCCGGTATCAACAGACATAAGCCACGAGCTCGAGATTACAGAAGATACCAAGCTTGCAGCAGTATATGAGCAGGAGAAATGTGAATTCAGAGCCTATTCAATTAACAAGGAATGTAAATCCACTGTTGTTATGCCTAGCGTAAACCCTATGCCAGGGGAAGACCATATGTATAATGTGAATACACACATTACTGCAACGGCTAATTCCGAGTATGGATATGAGTTCAAGGGATGGTACGAAGTGCTTGATACATCAGGAGATATGGTTACCTCATACGGGGGACTGGTAAGCCCTAATGCAACATACAGCTTTGATTTAGATAAAAACACTAAGATTGTTGCTGTATATGAAGCTGTGCTAAATGCTAATATGAAGCCAACTCCTAAGCAGGGGCTTATAGCAGATGGTACCTCTCAGGTATTAATTAACACTCCTAAGGCTGATCCTCCTGATGGATACTCGATTGTGTACGCTCTGGGTGATAATAATAAGACACCTCCATCTAGTGGAAGCTTTAGAGAAGACTTGCCTGAAGGAATAGATGAAGGAACATATTATGTATGGTTCCAGGCAATTGGTGATAGTTCTCATGATGACTTACCGCCAGAATGTATTCAGGTTGTAATATCCAGTAAAGAAGAGCCTCAGCCGCCTGAGCCTCAGCCGGGTGGAACATATGAGGATGTGCCTGTTATGCCAGGAGTTGTAAGGGATATAACAGGAACTGATGAGGCTCCTAACGAGACTAATCCTAACGATGCATCTATAGGAAATGTAGATGATTTACATTTTGAAGAAGAGGATGTAGAGCAGGGAATTAACTTGTGGGTATATGTTATTCTAATAGACCCTTCTAAGCTGACTGATGAAGAGAAGGCTAAGATTAAGAGGGAAAGTGGAGAATACGAAATAGGTGCATATTATGACATTAGAGTATATGCTAAGGTAGGCAATGATCATTCTTACTTATTGAAGCAAACTGTAGTGCCTGTTCAAGTTGATTTTAGACCTCTAGCGTCTGTAATCAAGGATGATAGAAGCTATGGCATGGTTAGGTTACACGAGGGAACAACAACCTTTATTGAGGCTGTGTATGATAAGACTAATGATAGAATGTCATTCTTATCTGATAAATACTCTACGTATGCCTTAGTATGCAAGGACAATGAAGAACCACCTGTTCCACCAGGACCGACGCCACCGGGACCGACGCCACCAGGACCGACGCCACCGGGACCAACACCGCCGGGACCTGTGCCAGGACCTTCACCTGCGCCATCTGGGGATGTTCCTTCGGGAGGCGATTCAGATAATCCGATTAATCCAGGTGATTCAGGTAATGCCACAGACGAAGATTCTTCATATTCAGGAGGAACTAAGGTTAAGCCTGCTAAGACAGGTGATGATATATCTATAGCATATATATTTAATCTGATAATTGATTCTATGTTCTAACATAGCAAAAGATACCTAGGCTTATGCTTAGGTATCTTTTTTGCTATATATTCTGATAAGAAATCCACATTTACAATAATATATATGATATAATAACCCTTGTA
>ONCT01000018.1 GCA_900316395.1 uncultured Lachnospiraceae bacterium
TTCTTCATTAAATTCTGTAATAACCATATTCATAACCTCCGCTCTATTCTTAAGAAGGATGTCTTTAAGAATGTTTTCATTAATACATCTAGTAACTGCCTTATCGGTAGCATCTTTTATTGTATGTTCCTTCTTGTAATATTTAACGTAGTTAACTAGAGTCATATAATCTGATAAAGGTTTGCATTTAAGAAGCAATTCGTCATTTAGTACATTGAAATGATAATGTTTTATTATACAGCATCAAGAACTTCTGCGGGAACAACCTCTAGTGGAGTATTTATTCCAAGATAGTTTGTTACTGCTTTTAGTACATCGCTAGAATTTGATGCTGGATTTTCTGATATTTGCTCTAAAACAATTTTTTCGACATAACTATCATCCTTTATACAGGACATAACGTATTGTACAAAATCATCATAGCTTCTTGGAATGCTTCTCAATGTATCTTCAATGTTTTTCATAAAAATCTCCTTAATTGATTGGTTTTTTGTCAATAAATAGGTAGTCGTTGAATCCATAGTTGATAAAAGTATAAGCATAATCGGGCTCCTTCTATTATAATGTGGTTTTTGTATATTCGCAATAGTAATTGTTGCATCGTTATGTGTATTGCTATTGATATTATATCGCTCTAGCGATATAATATCAATAGGAGGATGACGTATGATTATTTATCATGGTTCTGAGAATATTGTTGAGAAGCCACAGTATGGATATGGTAGAACTAATAATGATTATGGTCGAGGGTTTTATTGTACGAAGGAATTAGAGCTTGCGAAGGAATGGGCATGTGGTGACAATCGTGACGGATGGGCTAATCGTTATGAATTAGATGATTCTGACTTGAAAGTGCTTAATCTTAATGAAGAGCCTTATAATATACTCAATTGGCTTGCAGTGCTGGCTGATAATAGGACATATTGGCAGAATGGAAGTATATCATTTGAAGCAAAGAAGTATTTAAGAGATGTATTTCTAATAGATATATCTGAATATGATGTGATAATTGGTTATAGAGCTGATGATTCATATTTTTCATTTGCACAGGACTTTGTTAGTGGTGTTATTTCACTTCAGAAGCTGTCTAAAGCTATGCGACTTGGAAAGCTAGGAGAGCAGATAGTGCTTAAGAGCAGGAAGGCATTTGATAATCTTACATTTATTGATAATATAGTTGCGCCTTCTGAAATATATTTTCCAGAAAGAAGTAAGAGGGATAGTGACGCAAGGCGTGATTATAGAAAGATTCGAGATGAAGGAGTGGATATACAGGAGTTATTCATGATTGATATTATGAGGGAGGGAATTGCTAATGGAGATTCGCGCTTATCCTTATGATTATCTCAGGTTGGGACAGAGAATCCTTGGTGATGCTGTCGATTTTGCTGTAAATACGGTGGGGATTGATTTGTCCGAATTTGAGAGAATGTTCTTGAATTCCAAAGTGGTTATACAATTTCAAAATGGCAATTGCAAATATATTGCTGGTGTTACTGGATGTGAGCTGTTTCGCTATATAGCTGAAGAGAATGGATTTGAACTGTCAGATATAGATGATGTTATGTATGTAGATAAGTCCAGAGAATACTGGTGTGGCTGGGCGTTAGCATTTTATCAGTGGCATAGCGCTATGACATTTGCTGAGATACTTAAGAAGATAACTTTGGGGGAGATATTGGATTTGTATCCGAAATATCATGAGGTGGATATAATGCGCTTCGTAGAGCATATTGATACATATATGGTAGAGGATATGAAGGCAACAAGGCTGAAGCGGTTAAGGAAGTATTATCAGTTGTCTCAATCCCAGCTTTCTCGTAAGTCTGGGGTTCCGCTGCGCCAGATACAGCTTTTTGAACAGCGTAAGAGAGACATTAACAAGACGCAGGCGGAGACATTGTATAATCTAAGTCAGGCGCTTAATTGCGAGATGGAGGATTTGTTGGAGGGATAATTGTTTATTGATATTAATTAATTATCGATTTATAATAAAGGGGTATAGAGTTTGAATGATTATTTGAGTATTTCCTGGAAAGAAAAAGAAAAAATACGTCACGAGATTAATACAAATTATAAAAAATATAGTGGGCTTAGAATAATTGCTCATGTATCAGTTGGATTTGATAATAAGTATTATATCTATTATGTTGAGAATAAGGGTTTTGATGAATATATATTTATAGCTAAGGTGCCTGATTTGGATTGAGAGGAGAATTTATATGGAAGATTTTAGAGTTTTGCTCAGGAATGTAGATGGATATTATGACGGGTTTGAACATGCTGTTATTTCCTATATAAAAATGCCTGGTAATGATTATAAAAAAGATATAATTGAAGAATTCATACGCACAAATCCGACTGCAAATTCTTCAGATGTCTTAGAATACATGATTAATGATACTGGTTTTTGGGATGTTTATTCGAGTAAGAACGTCCATGCTGGTGTTGTTGAAGTATCATAAAAAATGCTAGCTAACTGTAAAGAGGGGAATGGATAATTATTCCCCTCTAATAAATGACTTGAGGTAGCTTCCAGTTTCGGATAAATCTTCATCATTGAATTTGTCTACTGAGGTACAGCCAGGCTTGAGTAGAGCAGAGGTCTCGTTCTTGTTACATAAAGACCAGCCTACGAAGGATACGTTAGTATCGTTAATCAGGCTCTTCCATGTGTCAGCGGAGTTGTAATCGATTCCGCCGTTACCAGATGCATCACATATTGAGAATTCTGATATGAATACTGGTGTGCCTGCGTCTCTTGCCTTAGTTAATTTGCTTCTAATATTGTCTTTATGTGTTCCTGCATAGAAATGTAATGTGTACATTACATTGTTGTAGCTAAGTGGATTATTAGTAACAAGGTCAACATCCTGTGACCAGGTTGGTGTACCAACAAGTACGATGGCGTTAGCATCATTTGCTCTAATTACAGGAATTACAGCATCAGCATATTCCTTGATGGTATCCCAGTTAGTTCCACCGTTAGGCTCATTACATATCTCGTATAATACATTGTCGTTATTTGCATATTTCTTAGACATCTTATCGAAGAATTCTATAGCTTCACTTTCGTGCTGCATAGGATTATTGTCGTGTAGTATATGCCAGTCAATAATTACATACATTCCTAGGCTTGTTGCAGCATTTACACCATCATCAATAACCTGTTCTAACTTAGCCTTGTCGCCACCTGCACAATATCCATTTTCATCAGTATACATGGCAAGACGCACCACATTAGCGCCAAAATCATCTCTTAGACTCTTGAATGACCCCTCGTTAACATATTCAGGGAACCACTGAAGGCCATGAGTAGATACACCTTTAAGCTGGTATTTATTGCCGCTTGCATCTACAAGGTCCACGCCATTTACACTAAGTGCACCATGATTAGCAAATGGTGTGCCTGATTCAGCTTGTGGCGCTGGCTTTGCAGGAGTGACAGCTTCCTGCTTGTTCTCGGTTTTTTTAGGACCTTCTCGGAATGCTTTAAGTTCCTCCTTGTTAAGTAGTCGTCCCTTGCCAGACTCTTTATCTATTAAGTATGTTCCTACAATGCTATCTAGACTAGAGGCGCTGTTTGATTTAAGAATCATGCCAGCGGAAGTAGTGTTGTCAGTAGGAATGGTTCCGTTGTAATCCACGTTACTCATATCGAGGGCGGAATTAGTTATGTCTAGATTTAAGTTCCAGAAATTGTCTTTTTCTAATGCAGTTGGGTTTGGGATGGACATTTTCCATGATGTGACCTCAGGAGCCTTGTGATTCTCAATGGTCACATTGAATTGGGCGAAGTAATCGTTGTCGCTTTGCCAATTGTTGGACTTGTCAATGGTAACAGCCAGCCCCTTGAAATTACGAATATCGTCGTAATCATCACTGACTGTGACATTAGTATCTTCTTTAGTCGATTTCTTTTCCCAAGGGAATGCACCTGTTGCCAACCTTATAATAAGCAGGATGATTAAGACAAGTAAGCATACCCCCACAATTGAAAATGTTACAATTGCACCTTTTTTATGATTAGTAATGAAATTCTTCATTGTTAATACTCCTGTTAATTGGATTCTATTGAGCTGATGCGTATCTGCGTCGCTCAACATTTATGATGATAAGGTTTCGCGTGTTTTATGTCAATTTAATTAATCATAATATACCTACTTGACATATACACGAATAACAGTCACAATAGAGATTATTACAACGTAGAAATAGTTAATTACCACTAAGCAATAGAATTGGAGGTTTATTATGGATAAGATTATAGAAACACCGACAATGGGTGAGATATTGTTAGAAGAATTTATGAAGCCGAATGGATTATCTGCATATAGGCTTGCGCAAGAAATACATGTTCCAACATCACGTATACAGGATATTATTCACGACAGAAGAAAAGTTACTGCTGATACTTCATTAAGGTTAGCAAAGTTTTTTGGTGTGTCAGATAAATATTTCCTTGATATTCAAAATGATATTGAGCTTAGAGAGTTAAAAGCTTCTCTGGCATCGGATATTGAATCTATTAATGCATATAAAGTGGCTAATGCGTTCAATCCCTTCTAATTAATTGTGTCAAAACACCAAGTTTATTGTATAATATAGATTAGGTGTAATTATAATTAAGGAGACAACTATGCGACATGTAATGAGTCCGATGGATTTATCGGTTGAAGAATTAGAGAAGCTAATGGATTTGGCCAACGATATTGAGGCTAATCCTGACAAATATTCTGAGAAATGTAAGGGCAAGACCTTAGCTACATGCTTCTATGAGCCAAGTACCAGAACGAGGCTTTCCTTCGAAGCGGCTATGATTAACTTAGGGGGGCAGGTCTTAGGATTTGCCAGCGCTGATTCTAGTTCGGCGGCCAAGGGAGAATCTGTATCAGATACTATTCGTGTTATCTCATGTTATGCAGATATCTGTGCTATGCGTCATCCTAAGGAGGGCGCGCCACTAGTTGCATCTAAGAAATCATTAATTCCTGTTATCAACGCAGGAGATGGTGGTCACCAGCATCCAACTCAGACATTAACTGATTTGCTTACAATTAGGTCCTTGAATGGTAAGATTGGCAATATGACAATTGGTCTCTGTGGAGATCTTAAGTTCGGTCGTACTGTTCATTCCCTTATCAATGCTCTTGTTAGATATGAAGGCATTAAGTTCATCCTGATTTCCCCAAGAGAGCTAAAGGTTCCTGACTATATAAGAGAGGATGTGTTAGAGAAGAATAACATTCCTTTTGAAGAGGTTGAGAGATTAGAGGATGCAATGCCACAGCTTGATATTCTATATATGACCAGAGTTCAGCAGGAACGTTTCTTCAACGAAGAGGAATACCTTCGTATGAAGGGCTTCTACATATTAGATGAAGAGAAGATGGAGCTTGCCAAGAAGGATATGCTTGTGCTTCACCCTCTCCCTAGGGTAAATGAGATATCTGTAGAGGTAGACGATGACCCAAGAGCAGCCTATTTTAGGCAGGCGCAGTATGGCGTGTATATAAGGATGGCTCTCATCTTAACGTTGTTAGAGCTTATTTAGGTAATGTGTATGCTTATCATATTAATGTCTGCTAAGCGATTTTCTCTATGAGCGTGCAGATATTAATATGATAAGAGGATAAGATTAGGAGGATAATATGCTCAACATAAGTGGAATTCATGAAGGATATGTATTAGATCATATTAAGGCAGGCAAGGCAATGGATATATATCATCATCTTCACCTTGAGGATTTTGATTGTACTGTCGCTATGATTATGAATGTAGAGAGCGCCAAGATGGGACGCAAGGATATTATTAAGCTAGAATGTCCCCTAGATGCAATTGACTTAGATATTCTAGGATATATAGACCATAATATTACTGTCAATGTAGTTCATAAGGACAAGATTGTAGATAAGAAGATCCTTAAGCTTCCTAAGAAGGTGGTAAATGTGCTTAAGTGCAAGAATCCTAGATGTATTACCAGTATAGAGCAGGGCTTAGACCATGTATTCGTATTGTGCGACGAGGAAGAGAAGCTATATCGTTGCCAGTATTGTGAAGAGAAATATTCCCGAAAGAGATAGGTAAGACATGAATTGAATTATCTTAGTAATTATTGATTGGGGTAAATATGATGAGAAATGTTAAGATTTTAAGCAAACTTCTTAAAAACTTAAATTACGAATTAATTAACGGCAGAACCCATGGTAACATTTCGCAGCTTGTAGAGGATACTAGAAAGGTTACTAAGGGGTGCCTTTTTGTATGTGTTAAGGGAGCAGTCTATGATGCTCACGAGCATCTTCTTGAAATTATAGCTGGTGGTGCCAAGGTTATAGTCGTTGAGAAGAGTAATGAGGCATTTCAATCATTTATTAGTAATAACAAGAGAATAAAGGCAACAATTATTGCCGTAGATAATTCCAAGGCAGCCTTAGCCCAGCTTGCAGCAGCCTACCACGACCATCCTGCAGACAAGCTTAAGGTAATTGGTGTTACAGGAACTAAGGGTAAGACCACCACCACATATATGGTTAAGTCTATATTAGAAAATGCTGGTATGAAGGTTGGCCTTATTGGAACTATTGAGATTACCTATGGTGATGTTCATATTAGTTCTGTTAATACTACACCTGGACCGTTTTTGTTGCAGGAGCATTTCGCCAAGATGGTAGATATGGGGGTTGAGGTATGTGTAATGGAGGTGTCATCCCAAGCCTATCTGCTTAACAGAGTTGATGGATTTACATTCGAGATAGGAGTATTTACTAACATTTCCCCTGATCACATTGGGCCAAATGAGCACAGTAGCTTCGAGAATTACTTAGAATGCAAGAGTATGCTCTTCAAGCAGTGTAGATATGCCATTATTAACGGTGACGACGATCACGCCAAATATATGATGGATGCGGCAGAGTGCGAGACATTAACCTATGGTATGGACGGGGGCAACGATTTACAGGCCTTTGACATGAAGCTTGTTAATGACAGTGGTTTGCTTGGAGTTGAATATAAAGTTAAAGGTAGATTAAATAATGATGTAAGAGTAAATATGCCTGGTAAATTCAGTGTATATAACTCTTTGTGTGCTATGGCAATATGCTATAGACTAGGTGTGGATGTTGATGTGACACTTAAGTCAATTGAGCAAGCTAAGGTTAAGGGCAGAATTGAGATGCTTGATGTGCCAGGTGATTACACACTTATGATTGATTATGCGCATAATGCCATGAGCCTTCAGGCACTACTTGTAAGCCTTAGAGAATACAAGCCTAAGAGGCTGGTTGTATTATTTGGATGTGGCGGTAACAGAGCTAAGGGCAGAAGATATACCATGGGTTCTGTGGCGGCAAGATACGCGGACTACACCATTATTACATCAGATAATCCTAGAGACGAGGAGCCTCACGAGATTATCCGTGATATTCTGGCTGGATATGCCCTTGGTGTTAAGGGTGATGATGCTGAAAATGTTGATGAGCTTACTCGCGCAGAAGTTGACGAGATTGTATCTACATTAGATTTTCAGAATGCTAAATTCATAGAGATAGATGATAGAATTAAGGCTATTGGCTTCATAATGCTTAATGCTAAGAAGGGTGATTTGGTAGTACTTGCTGGCAAAGGCCATGAGGATTACCAGATAATTAAGGGCGAGAAGCACCATCTTGATGAGCGTGAAGTAGTAGATGACATAGCCAAGGGGATAATCAAGAATCGTAAAATGTTCGACAAGATAAAGGGCAATAAGAATAATGCAGTATTGTGATGTTGTGGTTGATATATCACACGAGAAACTAGATAAGACTTTTCAATATAAGATTCCTTCGGCAATGCAAGACGATTTATTAGAAGGGATGCAGGTTGAAGCACCATTTGGCAGGGGTAACAGGGTGATTACAGGCTATGTTGTAGCACTCTCTGATAAGCCGAAGTTCGACCCTGCTAAGACGAAAGAGATTATTAGAATTGTTCATGATGCAACAAGCATCGACAATCAGCTGATTCAATTAGCAGGCTGGATGAAGCGCAATGTGGGTGGGACTATGAACCAGGCCCTTAAGACGGTAATTCCAGTTAAGGAGAAGAGCAAGGCTATTGTTAAGAAGACGGTTGTTCTTAACATTTCCCAGGATGAGCTTAAGGATGAGTATGCTTCACTTGTTGGAAGGGCCAGACACAGCATTAGTAAAGAGAGGCTAATGCAGGCTCTGATGGATAATGACGAGATTCCATGGGAGGTAATTACTAAGAAGCTCAACGTTGGCTCTGGGGTAATTCGCGATTTCGAGAAGAATGGAATAGTCAGGGTTAGAACAGAGAATACATATAGGAATCCTATTAACCACCTGCAAGGTGATGAGAAAAAGCTTACGCTTAACGATGAGCAGCTTAGAATATGTAATAGGTTCAAGGATGAGTATAGTGCCAGAGATTATGGCACTTATCTTGTGTATGGGGTAACTGGCTCGGGTAAGACGCTATGTTACCTAGAGATGATTGAGCATGTGCTAAGCCTTGGCAGGTCGGCAATTGTCTTAATTCCTGAGATTGCACTAACTTATCAGACGCTAATGAGATTCTACAGAAGATTTGGCGATAAGGTATCCATTATTAATTCCAGGATGAGTAAGGCCGAGAGGTTCGATCAGTTTGAACGGGCGAAGAAGGGCGATATTAAGATTATCGTAGGTCCGCGTTCGGCGCTATTTACGCCATTTCCTGACTTGGGACTTATTGTAATAGATGAGGAGCATGAGACCTCCTACAAGTCGGAAAATGTTCCGAAATACCACGCAGTTCCAACGGCCATTGAAAGGGCGAGAATTGCTGGTGCAAGTGTAGTATTAGGCTCTGCAACCCCAAGTGTTGACAGTTACAGGAAGGCACTTGATGGGGAGTACAGATTAATGGAGCTTCCTAATAGAGCAAGCTCCGATTCCATGGCTGATTGTGAAGTGGTGGATATGAGAACAGAGCTTAGAAGTGGCAATACTTCCATTATTAGCAGGCGACTTCATGAGCTTATAGAAGACAGGCTGTCTCGTCATGAACAGGTTATGTTATTCCTTAATCGTCGGGGTATGCTTGGCTGTCTAAGCTGCAGGTCCTGTGGTACCACCCTTAAGTGCCCTCATTGCGATGTGTCTCTTAGTCTTCACAGAGATGGCAAGATGCATTGTCACTATTGTGGATATACTATTATTAAGCCTTCGGTTTGTGGCAAATGTGGCTCTAAAGCCATAGGTGGCTTCAACATAGGAACTGAGAAGGTGGAAGAGCTGGTGGCTGAGGAATTCCCAAGCGCTAATGTTGTTAGAATGGATATGGATACAACCAAGGGGAAGAGTGGCCACGAAGCAATCTTAGAGAAGTTCGCTAACAGGGAAGCGGATATCTTAGTTGGAACACAGATGATTGTCAAAGGACATGATTTTAGCAATGTAACCCTTGTGGGAGCCCTTGCTGCTGATATGTCCCTAAATGTGCCTGATTATCGAAGTGGAGAGAGAACATTTCAACTGCTAACACAGGCAGTAGGACGAGCAGGAAGAGGAAGTCTGGCTGGTACAGCAGTTATACAGACCTACGATACCGAGCACTATAGCATAATAGCTTCTAAGAATCAGAACTATCAGGAGTTCTACGATAAAGAGATAGTGTATAGGGACCTTATGGATTATCCCCCATGTTCCCATATGCTACTAATGTCTATTCAGTCGGAGGACTTAAGGCAGGCAGATGGGCAGGCTAAGGTAGTGGCTGAGATGATTAAGAAGCATTTTCCAGATGTAAGACTGCTAGGCCCTCAGGATGCAGGGATAGCCAAGATTAAGGATGTGTATCGCAAGAGCATATATGTTAAGAATAGGGATTATCAGGTGCTTGTAGATATTAAGGATATAATTGACGAGTACCTCATAGATAATAATAGCTACAATAAGGCTTATGTGTTCTTTGATTTTGATCCAGTTAATACGTTATAAGGAGAGTAAAGATGGCAATTAGACAGATTAGATTAGATGGAGATGAGATTCTTACTAAGAAATGTAGGGTGGTTAAGGAGATCACACCTCGCCAGGAAGAGTTAATAAACGACATGATTGAGACAATGTATGATGCAGATGGCGTAGGCCTTGCGGCGCCACAGGTTGGAGTGCTTAGAAGAATCGCTGTTATTGATGTGGGTGAGGGACCAATTGTCCTTGTGAATCCAGAGGTTATTGAAGCTGATGGTGAGCAGACAGGTCAGGAGGGCTGCCTTAGTGTTCCAGGGAAGGTAGGAATTGTTACCCGCCCTAATCATGTCAAGGTTAAGGCCTATAATGAGAAGATGGAAGAATTCGAAATTGAAGGTGAAGAGCTTCTTGCAAGAGCCTTGGTTCATGAGATAGACCATCTTGACGGTCACGTATATACTGAGATTGTGGAAGGTGACTTAATGGATGTAACTTATGAGAATCCTGAAGAAGGCGAAGAGGAAGTAAATGCGTCTTTATCAGACGACAAGCAGTAATCAGGAGATATTAAATGAAGATTATATTTGTGGGGACGCCGGATTTTGCCGTAGTTCCTCTTGAAGAAATATACAAGGCAGGTCATGAGATTGTTCTTATAGTAACTCAGCCTGATAAGCCTAGAGGCAGAAGCGGCAAGCTTGCCCCTTCTCCTGTTAAATCATGGGCTCTTGAACATGACATAGAAGTATTCCAGCCTAAGAAGATAAGAGACGAGGAATCAGTAGATTACCTTAGCAAGATAGAATGTGACATTGCTGTTGTAGCAGCATTTGGTCAGATTCTTCCTAAGTCTATTCTTGATATGCCAAGATACGGCTGTATTAATGTGCATGCGTCACTTCTTCCTAAGTACAGAGGCGCTGCTCCTATTCAGTGGGCAATTCTTAATGGTGAGAAGAAGAGCGGTGTAACTATAATGCAGATGGGTGAAGGCCTTGATGATGGTGATATGCTTCTAACTCGTGAGGTGATGCTTGATGGAACTGAGACGGGAGGAAGCCTCTTTGATGATTTGGCTTTGCTTGGTGGTAAGGCTGTTGTGGAGGCTCTTGAACTTATTGAGCAGGGCAGCATAACCCCTGTAAAGCAGGATGAGTCCGCTGCTACCCATGTATCTATGATTAATAAGGAGTTGGGTCGTATCAACTGGTCTGATGCTGCAGAGAAGATAGAACGATATGTAAGGGGCCTTAACCCTTGGCCAAGTGCATATTCTTCCTTTAAGGGCAAGAATCTTAAGATATGGCGTAGTCACGTAGTTTCTTCCGATGAGTTAGACAGCAATGGTGTCAACGCAGCTGATTATAAGGACGGTCAGGTATGCTTTGTTAATAAGAAATGTGTATTCGTCGCTACAGGTGATGGTGTCCTTAGCCTTGATGAGATTCAGCTAGAAGGCAAGAAGAGAATGGAGATAGCACCATTTCTTCTGGGTAATGATGTGCTCTTAGGAGAGGAATTAGGTTGAAATGACTGAAAATGTTAATGTACGAAGAGTATGCCTTGATGCTCTTGTTCTCGTAATGGAGGATAAGAAGTTCCTAAACGAAGTATTGGGGGATACTCTTAGTAAATATCAATATCTCGAGAAAAATAAGAGAAGCTATATATCGAGGATGTTAAGAGGTACAGTTGAGAGATATATAGAACTTGATGCGTGTATATCTGCATATTCTTCTACAAAAATCAACAAATTAAATCTATATATAAGAAATATCCTTCGCCTTGCCATATACGAGCTTAAGTATATGGACTCAATCCCTGATTCTGCCACATGTAATGAATATGTTAAGTTAGCCAAGAAGAAGGCACCTTCAAGGCTTTCTGGATTTGTTAATGGAATCCTTCGAAGTATGATTCGAAGTGACTTTGATAAGGTACGTTTACAAGAGAACGAAGTGTATTCTATGCCAAAATGGCTATATGACAAGTTCGAAGATGAATACAGTGATGCCAAGGGAATATGTGAGGCGTTTTTAGATGACAATCAGCTGACAATTAGAGCTAACCTTGCCAAGTGCGAGCCTGACGAGCTAAGGGCCAAGCTGGAGGAGCAGGGAGTCAAAGCCAATCCTGTAAGTGCTGCTGATATATTAGACAGCAATGGTAATAAGGAGACTGCCAATCTAGATTTTGCATTTGCAATAGAAAATGTAGATTATCTAGAGGGCGTTAAGGCCTTTAAGGAGGGCTTATTCTATGTTCAGGATATTAGCTCTATGATGGTAGGAGCCAAGGCTAATGTTAATCCTGGCGACACAATTATAGATGTGTGTGCTGCGCCGGGTGGCAAGAGTCTCCATATGGCTGAGCTACTTAAGTGTCAAGAGAAGGGCTCTGACAATTGTAAGAAGGGGCATGTATACTCTTATGATGTATCCGAGAATAAGGTGGCTCTAATAAGGGAGAATATTGCAAGGTCTGGATTGGATAATGTTAGCGCAGCCCTTGGTGATGCCAGAGTTAGCAATCCTGACCTAATTGAGAAGGCTGATATTGTTATTGCTGATTTGCCTTGCTCTGGTCTAGGAGTTATTGGCAAAAAACCTGATATTAAATCAAGAGTTAAGAAGGAAGATATAGAGAGCCTTGCTATGTTACAGCAGGAGATTCTTAATGTGTGTAAGGACTATGTTAAGCCAGGTGGGACATTGATGTATTCCACCTGTACTATTAGTATGGCTGAGAATGCAGGGAATGTAAGGAAGTTCCTAGATGCCAATACAGGATTTCAATTAGAAGAGGAGAGGCAGTATATGCCTTCTAAGTTGCACGATGGCTTCTATATAGCCAGACTGCATAGAAATATCTAGCTACATACTGACATCTAGGACTCCAAGTACCTTTCCTTGACTTAGAATGTCTGCGGAAAGGTCTTGGCAGTCCTAGATGTCTTGGAAGAACTAGAGGTCTTGGCTGTCCTATAAAGCCACTGAACTTGCAAGGAGTATTAGATAGATGACCGACATCAAGTCAATGACAATAGAAGAATTAACTGAATATATGGATTCTTTGGGCGAGAAGCCATTTAGGGCTAAGCAGCTCTATGAGTGGATGCATGTTCATCTTGCCAGAGACTATGATGAGATGACGAATCTGTCTAAGGCTCTTAGAAGCAAACTGTCAGAAGAATCAGAGCTAGTTACACTTAAGCCCGTAGATATACAGATATCCAAGGAAGACGGTACCAGAAAGTATTTATTCGTCCTGCCAGATGGCAATATGGTTGAATCTGTGCTTATGCGCTATGAGCATGGAATCAGCGTGTGCATATCTTCTCAGGTAGGCTGTAAGATGGGCTGCAGGTTCTGCGCTTCTACAATCGACGGATTCCTTCGCAATCTGACTCCTTCTGAGATGCTTGACCAGATATATGCAATATCTAGGGATGTTAACGAGAGAGTTAGCAATGTGGTTGTCATGGGAACAGGAGAACCTCTTGATAATTACGATAATCTCTTAAGATTTATTGAGATTATAACAGGTAAGGGTGGACTTAACATTTCCCAGAGAAATATAACCGTATCAACCTGCGGTCTGGTGCCGAAGATATACGAGTTAGCCAAGGAAAAGCTTGCAATTACACTCGCTCTATCACTTCACGCATCAACACAGGCGAAGAGAGAAGAGATAATGCCTGTAGCGAGGACATACAACATAGAAGAAGTGGTAGCTGCCATGAAGGATTATTGCAAGGTGACAGGGCGAAGGGTTACCTACGAATATACCCTTATTGCAGGGGTAAATGACACCGATGAGGACGCGAGACTACTGTCTAATCTTATTGGTAGCAGTATGTGTCATGTGAATCTTATACCTGTTAACCCAATAGAAGAGAGAAATTACGATTCTACGAGTAGCGAGGGAGTGTCAAGATTCAAGAAAAAACTTGAAAAAAACGCTATAAATGTTACTATTAGAAGAGAAATGGGTCGCGATATTGACGGGGCCTGTGGACAATTAAGAAGAAGACATATGAAGGAAGGTTTATCATGAGATATTATGCTCTGACTGATACGGGTGTTGCCCGTAAGGAAAATCAAGATTATGTCTATGCTTCTGGCGACAGTGTGGGAATACTTCCCAACATTTTCATTGTGGCTGATGGCATGGGAGGACATAATGCTGGGGATTACGCATCCAGAAGAGCAGTAAGTATTGCTCTTGATGAGATTGAGAACTCTGATGAGAGTAAACCAGTGGCAATTCTTGATAAAGCAATTAAAAAAGCGAATGAGGTATTGTACAGGGAGGCGGCGTCAGACCCTGCCAAGCAAGGCATGGGTACAACATTCGTGGCGGCTACCATTAGCGACAAGAAGCTCTATGTGGCTAATGTTGGTGACTCTAGGCTATATATTGCCGATAATACAACCATTTGCCAGATTACAAGAGACCACTCCTTAGTTCAGGAGATGATAAGAAGTGGAAGAATGGGAACATTTGACCCAAGGAGACATCCTAAGAGGAATGCTATTACCAGGGCGATTGGTGTTGAGCCAGATGTTAACATTGATTTTTTCGAGGTTTCTAATAATAACTTCGAGCAATTCGTGCTTTGCTCTGACGGACTGACCAACATGATTGATGACAATGAATTGTTCGCTCAGTTAACAGGCAATGATGAAGCTAAGACGAAGGCTAATGTTCTTGTAAGCATGGCTAATCGTAAAGGAGGACTCGACAATATATCAGTTATTGTTGTTGAGCCATTTGATGAATAACACAGACTCTTAATAGTATAGATATGAGAGAAATGAGGATATAAATATGTTACAAAAAGGAATGTATCTACAGGACAGATATGAGATTCTTGAGACTATAGGTGCAGGCGGAATGTCTGATGTATACAAGGCTAAGGATCACGTACTTAATAGAGATGTAGCAATTAAGGTGCTTAAGAAGGAATTCACCGAGGATATGAGCTTCGTAACTAAGTTCAGAAGAGAAGCCCAGTCTGCGGCAGTACTTGAGCATCCTAACATTGTTAATATATATGATGTAGGCTCTGAGGATGGTATGTACTTCATTATCATGGAATATATTGAGGGAATCACCCTTAAGTCATACATTGAGAGGAAGGGACGCCTTAATTTCAAGGAGGTTCTATCCATTGCAATTCAGGTGGGTCGCGGTATTCAGGCGGCTCATGAGAAAGGCATTATCCATAGAGATATCAAGCCACAGAATGTTATTATTTCCAAGGAAGGCAAGGTTAAGGTAACAGACTTCGGAATCGCTAAGGCTGTTACTTCTAATACAATCAATGCTGAGGTTATGGGCTCAGTTCACTATACTTCACCTGAGCAGGCTAGAAATGGTCTTGTTAACCAGCAGACTGATATCTATTCCCTTGGTATCGTAATGTATGAAATGATTACTGGTCGTGTACCTTATGATGGTGATACAACAGTTGCCATTGCACTGCAGCATTTGCAATCTGACATAACACCTCCATCAGAATATGCACCAGATATTCCAATTAGTGTTGAGAAGATTATTCTAAAATGTACTATGAAGAGTACAGACAGAAGATATGCCAACATGGATGATTTGCTGCTTGACCTTAAGAAGGCCCTTGTTAATCCAGATGAGGACTTCGTAATTATTGCAGACCCAGGTGACAATGCAGAGGCGACTCGTGTAATTACAGCGGAGGAGCTAGAGGCAATTAAGAAGGAAGCAGGTGTTATTGACGATAAGGCAACACCTAAGAAGATAGACGAAGACGAGGATGAAAATCCTAAGGAAGGCAGAGTCAATCCTAAGATGGACAAGGCAATTACTATTATGGCAATTATTGCAGCAGTAGTTGTTGTTGGCGTATTAGTATACTTTATCGGTAGCGGATTCGGCTGGTGGAAGTTCTTCGGCGGCGACTCTAGTCAGTCAAGTGAGCAGGTAACAATGGTTGACTTAACTGGTATGACAGAGAAGGAAGCTGTTGCCAAGCTTAAGGAGCTTAACCTAGGCTACAAGAAGGAGGAGGTTGCATCAGACCAGTATCCAGAAGGCCAGGTATGTGAGCAGTCAGTTAAGAAGGGCGAGAAGGTTGCAGTCAATACAACCATTACAATTAAGATTAGTACAGGTAAGGGTGACACCAGTGTTCCTAATGTAGTAGGACAGACAGAGTCTAGTGCCATTAATGCACTGAAGGCCGCTGGCTTCAAATACACCGTAGATTATAAATACTCTGATTCAGAGCAGGGCAAGGTAATTGCTCAGAATCCTGGAGCTAATTCTAAGGCTAAGAACGGTGATACAATTACCATTACTGTAAGTCAGGGCTCGGAGAAGGCTAAGGTTCCATCAGTTATTGGACAGAGTCAGTCTTCGGCATCATCTGCGCTAAGTGCAGCAGGACTTAATGTGTCGGTAACAACTGAGACATCAGATTCAGTTGCAGCAGGTAATGTAATCGCTCAGAGTATAGAATCTGGTAAATACGTTGATAAGGGAACAACTGTTACTATTACAGTAAGTTCTGGTAAGAAGACAGTATATTACAGATATAACAGGTCTTTAACTAAGGAAGGACAGTACAGATTAGAAGATGCTAATGGTAGTGTTCTTGGTAGCTGGAATGTGGGACCAGGACAGACACAGTCAATTTCAGTAAGTAACATAACAACAAGCTCAGGAACACTTTATACACCAACAGGTTCTGAAGCTGTTAACTTCACGCAGCAGTAATGAAGGGAAGAATAATCAAAGGAATTGCAGGCTTTTACTATGTCTATGTTAATGGACAGGGTGTATATGAATGTAAAGCCAAAGGCATATTCCGATTAGAAGGAACGAAGCCATTAGTTGGCGATGAAGTTGATATTGAAATTCTCTCTGAGGAAGACAAGGAAGGCAATATAATTAGCATTTCCCAGAGGAAGAATGCCCTAATCAGGCCGGCTGTTGCCAATGTAGACCAGGCACTTATAATATTTGCAGCGAAGAATCCGAAGCCTAACTATAATCTATTAGACCGCTTCCTTGTTATGATGGAGTATCAAGAGGTTCCTGTAGTAATATGCTTTAATAAGGTGGATTTGTGCGAGGATAGCTATCTTAGGGGGCTTGAGAAGATATATTCTAATGCCGACTATAAGATATTATTCACAAGCGCTAAGACCTTAGAAGGCAGGGATGAATTGCTCAAGGTACTAGAGGGCAAGACCACAACAGTTGCAGGGCCATCGGGTGCTGGCAAGTCGTCTATTATCAATACTTTGCAGTCTGATGTAATGATGGAGACAGGAGAGATTAGTAAGAAGCTTGGCAGAGGTAAGCATACCACAAGACACAGCCAGCTAATTGCCATTGATGACATGGGTTCAAGCTTTATTGTGGATACACCTGGATTCTCAACAATGGATATTCCAGGGTTTGAGAAGGAAGATCTTAATAGATGCTACCCTGAGTTTTATGAATTATCTGACAAATGCAGATTCGCAGGCTGCGCCCATATTAACGAGCCTGACTGCGAGGTTAAGGCGGCACTTGAAGAAGGTCGCATATCAGAGGTAAGATATAATAATTATGTGAAGCTATACGAAGAGCTTGCATCTAAATCTAAGTATTAGAGAGGAGACGCTATGAGTAATTGCCTTTCACCGTCAATATTATCAAGTGATTTTGGAAGACTTGGTGAAGACATAAGAGTAGTTGATGAGGCAGGAGCAGATTATATTCATGTGGACGTTATGGATGGTATGTTTGTGCCAAGCATAACCATAGGAATGCCTGTTGTTAAGTCTATTAGAAACTATACAGACAAGGTATTAGACGTTCATCTTATGATTGAAGACCCTGACAGATATATTGTTGAATTTGCCAATGCTGGAGCTGATATAATCACAGTTCACGCAGAGGCATGTAAGCATTTAGACAGAACGATTGAGCTAATCAAGGCGCAGTCAGTAATGGCAGCAGTAGCACTTAATCCTGCTACAGATTTAAGCGTGCTAGAGTACATTTTGCCTAAGCTTGACATGGTGCTTATTATGTCTGTGAATCCAGGCTTCGGTGGGCAGAAGTTTATACCATATTCTCTTGACAAGATTAAGGCACTTAAGAGGATGATAGATGAGAGAAATGTTAATGTTGACATAGAGGTTGATGGGGGCATTAATCTTGACAATGTTACTTCAGTTATTGAAGCTGGTGCTAATATAATTGTGGCAGGCTCTGCAGTATTTAGCGGAGACGCGGCAGAGAATGTAAGGGCATTTCTGAGTAAGATCTAATATGCAGCATATTCGCAGGGCGAATGTGCTGCACGACGAACCCCTTTTTGCGAAGCAAAAACTAAAATGGGGTGAGTCTCATTGTTATATGCAGCATATTTGCAAATTATTAATTAAAGGGGGAAAATACTATGGCTGATGAGAGAATTTATATTATTGCAGGTGGACATGTAGATGATGACTTCGTTAAAGGTCTATTGTGCGATAAGAAGGGAAACAAGAAGGATGGAGTATATCTTCTGGCAGTTGACAGAGGTTTAGAGTGTCTTCTTCGTCTTAAGATTAATCCTGACGAGGTTATTGGTGATTTTGACTCTGTCTCAGATGAAGCAAGAGTTGCAATTGGCTTAGAGCCACGAGGTAAGGTTAAGAAGAAGGAAGGGGAAGAGCCATTTGTATTCGATGTACTTCCATATCATATCAGACAGCTTGATGTACATAAGGACCAGACTGATACAGAAGAAGCTGTCAGATTCGCAATGAGATATCTAAGAGGCGACATTGTGCTTCTTGGAGCAACAGGAACAAGAATCGACCATGTCCTAGGCAACATATCTATATTAGGACTTGGTATATTATCAGGATATCATATCATTCTTATGGATGAGCATAATAAGGTTACTCTTGTTAAGGATGAGATGGTAATTAAAAGAAACGAGCAATTCGGAGACTTTGTATCTATTATTCCATATACAGATGATACCTATGTGACTTTAGAGGGATTCAGATTCAATGTTGAGAATAAGCAGATGAAGAGGAATCTATCTCTTGGTGTAAGTAATGTAATTGATGATGACGAGGCTAGAATTACAGTTAACGAGGGAGTTGCAATTGTTATCGAATCAAGAGACTGATATTTAATCTATATTTAATATTTGGAGAAGATATTGCAAATGTCTAATAATAAGCAAGATAACATTACAACTGCTGTTGTGTTGATAGTAGCGGCAATAGTCATTGTTGTTGGTGCCGTTGTCATTATAACTGTTATTAAAGACAGTCTATATAAGACAGTATATGAAGATAAGCAGGAAGTATACAGGGATTCTGTCGAGAATACTAAGGTGCATATTGACAATATGCGAGAGCAGCTACGGGAGCAGCATCCGGACTGGACGGATGAACAGATAAAAGACACTGTTATTGACTCTCTTAGGGACTTTATGTATTCATTAGAATACTCTGATGATTCATATATGTGGGTTCATGAAATCGAGAATTATGATGGCGGCGATAAGTATGCCAAGAGGCTGATTCATCCTAACCTTAAGAATATGGAGGGAGCGTTGCTTTCTACCAATACCGTAGATATCGAAGGCAATATGCCTTATAAGGAGGAACTTGAAGGGATTAAGAAGGACGGACATGTGTTCTTTACTTATAACTTCAAAGAGCTTAATTCTGACCTTATTAGGAAGAAATTAACATATTCCTCTTTATATCCTGATTATAATTGGATTATATGCAGGGGTGTATCAGTAAACAGAATTGATAAAGAAGCCAGGGATAGCTTTAATAGCGAACTTCCTGTACTTATTACAGTTATTGTAATATACGGTATTTTAGTGTTTTTGATGCTTATCTATGTAATCTATCTTCTTCGCAAGCTGGAAAATGTTAAGAAGGAAAGAGATACTTATGTCAGAGAATTAGATATGGTGAATATGGCCAGCAAGGCTAAGGTTAACTTCTTATTCAGCGTATCTCATGATGTAAGAGAGCATACGGAAAATGTTATAAAATACAATAATCTTGCTATGGAGAACACAGGTGATGAGCGGCAGGTAAGAGAGTACCTTTTTGCTGCTAAGAAGTCTGCTGAAGAACTAGACAAGATTATTACTGAGGCTGGCAAAATGGCTCTTATTGATTCTAAGGATGTAGTGCTTGACGAATCTATTGTTGATATTAGAAGCATAACTAAGGATATTGATAAGGCAATAGCTTTGGCAGCAGAGGACAAGAACATTAATCTAAGCATTAAGGATAAAGCTATTACTCATTATAAAGTGTATGCAGACAAGATTCGATTAAGGCAGATATCTATGATACTCATTACTAATGCTCTTAGATATACTAAGTCAGGTGGTACTGTAGAGTGTATTTTTGAAGAATTAGATTCTAAAAAGGATGGATATGCATTATATAGGCTGGTTGTTGCAGATACTGGTGTAGGTATGACTGAAGGTGTGGCTAGAGACATATTCGACCTTATTATTGAAGATGAGGATAGTGAGAGCTTAGAAGGACAGAATACTAAGCTGGAGCTTAATGTATGTAAGAGAATTGTAGAGAGCTTTGGCGGAGATATTCGTGTTGATACAAAACGAGGAAGAGGAACTAAGATTATTGTTGAGCTTCCTCTTAGAATCGGAGAGTAAAATTGGAGATTAAGAATAAACAGCTTGAGAGACAAAAGACAATTGTCAAGACTAGTGTATTAGGTATTGTTGCAAATGTCCTTTTGGCTGCTTTTAAAGCCTTGGTAGGTATTATTAGTCATTCGGTTGCTATTACTCTGGATGCTGTTAACAATATAACTGATGCTACGGCATCTGTTGTTACAATAATAGGCACTAAGATTGCAGGCAAAGAGCCTAACAAGAAGCATCCCTTTGGATATGGAAGGATTGAGTATATTACAGCTATGGTTATAGCTGTAATAGTGTTATACGCGGGTATTACGGCCCTCATTGAATCTATTAAGAAGATAATTGACCCGGTAAGTCCTGATTACAGCCTGATATCTATTATAATTATTTCGGTTGCCGTTGTAGTTAAGATTGTATTAGGATTATATGTTAAGTCAGTAGGCAAAAGGGTGAAGTCCGACTCCCTTGTTAATTCAGGTCAGGACGCCCTTCTTGATGCAGTAATATCAGTAACAACAGTAATTGCAGCTATTCTCTATGTGACTACAGGAATAAGTACAGAGGCATATCTTGGTGCTGTTATTTCTCTTGTTATTATTAAGTCAGGCTTAGATATGTTGCGTGAGACTATTTCTCAGCTTCTTGGAGAGAGCAACGATGTTGAGAAGGCCAACGAGATTAAGAAGACAGTAAGAAGCTTTGAAGGTGTAAGGGGCACTTATGATATGGTCCTTCACAATTATGGACCTGATACTTATCATGGCTCCCTTCATATAGAAGTGCCAGAGGATTATACTGCTAACGAGATAGATAAGCTTATAAGAGATATTCAGACTAAGGTATATGAGGAGCATGGTGTTGTTCTTACGGCAATAGGCGTGTACTCCTACAATACATCAGATGAAGAGTCTGTTGCTATTAGGAAGAGGGTAACAGAGATTGCCATGAGTAATGAATATGTTACAGGTGTTCATGGCTTCTATTTCAGTAGAGAGAATCAGTCCATTAGATTCGATATTGTAATTAGCTTCAATGCACCTAGCAGAAGTGAAGAATATAATAAGGTATACGAAGCCATATCTAAGGAATACCCTGATTATATGATAATTATGGCCTTAGATACGGACTATTCAGAGGAGTGATGGTTATGGGAAGAGATCAGTCAGCAGAAGATTATCTTGAAGCAATACTTGTTGTTCAAGAGGAGAAGGGCAATGTGCGAGCTATTGATGTGGTGAACGAGCTTAATGTATCGAAGCCAAGTGTGAGCATTGCCATGAAGAAGCTTAAGAGTCGGGAGCTAATCACTGTAGATAGTAATAGCCATATACATTTTACAGATGAGGGAAGAAACATCGCAGAAAATGTGTATAATAAGCATAAGCTTCTAACTAATGCTCTAATAACAATTGGTGTTAATGAAGAAGAGGCCATTAAGGAAGCCTGTGAGATAGAGCATATAATAAGCGATGAGACTTATGAGTGCATTAAGAATTTTTGCAAAAAAATGGGAAAATAGTGTTGACATTTTGGAGTTAGTCTAGTATAACTATATGTAGTTAGTTGAGTTTAACTCTTATTTTTTTGAATCAGGGTTAGTGACGACTAACATTTATTTTGCTAGTCGGTTAGCTTTCACTAACTAGCGCAAGGAGGATTATTAGATGATGCCAATTGTATACGCAAGTCCTAATGAGGAGAACGTAATCAAGAAGGTAGGAGGCAATCCTGAAGTTAAGAGGCACTTAGAAGACCTTGGTTTAACACCAGGTGCAAAAGCGGTTCTTATTAGCAAGATGTCAGGCAATGTAATTGTCAAGGTCAAGGAATCTCGAGTTGCAATTAGTGAAGAAATGGCTAGAAAAGTTATGGTCTAGGAGGAAGAGATGGATACTTTAAAAGATGTGAAGGTTGGCAGTACTGTTACAGTAGTTAAACTTCATGGAGAAGGCGCTATTAAGCGAAGAATTATGGACATGGGGATTACGAAGGGCGTAGAGGTCTATGTGAGAAAAGTCGCACCTCTTGGTGATCCGGTTGAAATAACAGTTCGTGGATATGAGCTTTCCATAAGAAAAGCTGACGCCGAAATGATTGAAGTTACTAAAGGAGGAAATGAGTAATGAGTGTGAAAATTGCACTTGCGGGAAATCCTAATAGTGGTAAGACTACACTATTTAATGACTTAACAGGCTCTAACCAATTCGTTGGTAACTGGCCTGGAGTAACAGTTGAGAAGAAGGAAGGTAAGCTTAAGAAGAATAATGATGTTCAGATAATTGACCTTCCTGGTATATATAGCCTTTCCCCATATACATTAGAGGAAGTGGTTGCAAGAAATTACTTAATTAACGAAAGACCTGATGCAATTCTTAATATTGTTGATGGTACTAACTTAGAGAGAAACCTATATCTTACAACACAGCTTATTGAGCTTGGCATCCCTGTTGTAGTTGCCGTTAATATGATGGATGTTGTAAGAAAGAACGGGGACAACATTGATACTAAGGAATTATCAAACAGATTAGGCTGCGAGATAATTGAGATATCAGCGCTTAAGTCAGATAACACTCTTCAGGCAGCAGAGCTTGCTATTAAGGTGGCTAAGTCTGACAAGAAGATTCCAATGCACACATTTTCGGGGCCAGTTGAGCATGCTATAGCTCATATTGAAGAGAGGATTGTGCATAATCTTCCAGAAGAGCAGCAGAGATGGTACGCAATTAAGATATTCGAAAGAGACGATAAGGTAATTGAACAGCTTCAGTTACCGAAAGAGCAGTTAAACCACGTAGAACAGGATATTGTTGCTGCTGAGAAGGAATTAGATGACGATGCAGAGTCAATCATAACTAATGAGAGATATGTATATATTGCTGAGGTGCTCAAAGGTGTATATAAGAAAAAGGATGCTAACACACTTAGCACATCAGATAAGATTGATAAGGTTGTAACTAACAGATGGCTTGGACTTCCAATATTCATAGCTGTAATGTTCGTAGTATATTGGATTGCAATGGTTGGAGTTGGTGCACCACTAACAGACTGGGCTAATGATGGACTATTTGGCGATGGATGGCATCTATTTGGCATAGGTTCTTCAGATTATGAAGATGCTTCAGAGAAATACAACGATGCATTTGTTGCAGCCAATGCCTATGTGGAGATTAAGGAAGATACAACAGTAGATAACCTCAAAGCATTTGTCCCAGACAAGGATAAGGTTAAGACAACTGTTGTTGATGAAGAGACACTCGAGGATACAGAATACAATGTATATTACAAGGATTTGCCTGCTAATCTCAAGGAAAGTGATTGGGGCACAACCTATTTAGAAGGTGTTGAATATTTTGAAGATAAAGGCGTGGATGAGCCTGACCCTGCTGACTACGGTGTATGGGTACCAGGTATCCCAGTACTAGTTGAGCAAGGCTTAGACGCAATTAATTGTGCTGACTGGCTCAAGGGATTAATCCTAGACGGTATTGTTGCCGGTGTTGGTGCAGTACTTGGATTCGTGCCTCAGATGTTAGTATTATTCTTCTTACTTGCTTTCTTAGAAGCAAGTGGATATATGGCGAGAGTTGCTTTTGTATTAGATAGAATTTTCCGCCGTTTTGGTTTGTCAGGAAAGAGTTTTATTCCTATTTTGATTGGTACAGGCTGTGGTATTCCCGGAATTATGGCATCTCGTACAATTGAGAACGAGAGAGACCGTCGTATGACAATTATGACCACTACATTTATCCCTTGTGGTGCGAAAGTTCCCTTTATTGCCATGATTGCCGGCGCAATATTCGGTGGTAGCGCCTGGGTTTCAACAGGAAGTTACTTCATAGGTATTGCGGCAATTATCTGCTCTGGTATAATACTTAAGAAAACAAAAATGTTCTCTGGAGAGCCTGCTCCATTTGTAATGGAGTTACCGGGATATCATCTTCCTACTCTGGGAAATGTACTTCGCAGCATGTGGGAGCGTGGCTGGAGCTTTATTAAGAAAGCCGGCACAATTATCCTTGTATCAACAATAGTTATTTGGTTCCTATCAAGATTCGGATGGACAGATGGTGCATTTGGTATGCTGGAAGAGGATGCAATAGGAGACAGTATATTAGCTGTTATTGGAAATGCTATATCATGGATTTTCATTCCTCTTGGATGGGGAGATTGGCAGGCAACAGTTGCTTCTATCACAGGACTTGTTGCAAAAGAGAACATCGTAGGAACAATGGGCGTACTATATGGCTCAGATGGTCCTGCATGGGCAGCACTTCGTGAGGCATTTACATACGCATCAGGTATGAGTTTCTTAATCTTCAATCTTCTCTGCGCACCTTGCTTCGCCGCAATGGGAGCAATAAAAAGAGAGATGAACAATGGAAAATGGACAGCATTTGCTATAATATATGAATGTGTATTTGCTTATCTTGTAGCTCTTGTGGTTAACCAGATTGTAGGAGCATTCATAGGCGACCTTAGCATAGTAGGATTAATCGTTGCAATTATAATTGTAATTGCCTTCCTATACCTGCTGTTTAGACCATACAAGGAGCCTTCAACATTGACTGAGAAGGTTAAGGTTAAGTAATTACCTGCTTAGAAATAGTTTACGCAAATAGAAAAGGATATGAACATGGCGTGGTTAATGGACAACATAGGTACGATAGTAATATTGCTTATACTGATTGCCGTAGTGACAATAGTTATTATATCTATGGTAAATAAAAAGAAAAAAGGGAAATCCTCCTGCGGATGCGGTTGTTCTAACTGCGCCATGAGTGATTCATGCCATAAGAAAAGTTGACACGGGGTTGACAGGGGGAACTATCCCACTGTCAAGCTATTTGCATATGTCACTTAATGATTTGCTGTAGAAGAAGTCATGAACCAATGCTTCATACTCTGTCCATAGTGGCAGCGTCTCACACTGGTCTTTTCTTGGGCATATGTTATTAGGCTCCATTAGGCATGCAACAGGAGAGAGTGATCCCTCCATCAATTCAATTATCTCACCAACTGGAATGTCCTTAGGGTCGCGGCACAGCTTATATCCGCCGCCTTTTCCACTAACACCAACAAGCAGCTTGCCATTAACAAGGTCTTTTACAATTATCTCAAGATATTTCTTGGAAATGTCCTGTCTTGCGGCAATGTCCTTTAATGGAATATATTTATCATCATTCTGCTCTGCTAGGTCAATCATGACACGCAGACCGTATCGTCCTTTTGTAGAAATCATAACTTATCCCTCCTTGATTACCTATTATACAGCAAGGTAATTGAATTATTCAAGACATTTACCCTATAAAATGATAGGTTTACCCCACATTTATTAAGAAATATTAAAAAATGAGAATAATTAGTTGACAAATAAATTAATTGTTGTATAATTACTTGTGTAAAAGTAATTAGTGCAAAAGCAAAAGAGGTGAAAGAAAGCGTCATGGGAAATACGTATGATTGTTTGAAACTTAATAATCAGGTCTGCTTCCCGCTTTATGCCTGCTCGAAGGAATTGGTAAGACAATACACGCCTTATCTCAAGGAATTGGGGCTAACCTACACACAATACATTGTGATGATGGTTATGTGGGAGAAGGAGACAATTTCTTCTAGAGAACTGGCAGGGTTTACCCAT
The DNA here is from genome assembly GCA_900316395.1 of uncultured Lachnospiraceae bacterium. GTDB lineage: Bacteria > Bacillota > Clostridia > Lachnospirales > Lachnospiraceae > RUG191. The sequence continues at coordinate 26,273 of ONCT01000018.1, forward strand.
CTTGACTATGGCACACTGACACCGGTACTTAAGAGGCTTGAGAAATCTGGCTATATTACAAGACATCGCATGCCGGAGGATGAGAGGTTGCTGTTAATATCTATAACAGACGAAGGAAGACAGCTTAAGGAGAAGGCAGTTAGCATACCACCATCAATAGCTCAGTGTACAGGTCTTACAATGGATGAGTTCGAGACGCTTTATAACCTGACATATAAAGCACTGTTGCACATGGAAGCAAATGAGACATAATTAATTAAGGAGGATTAGAAGATGGCTAATGTATATGATTTTACAGTTAAGGACAGAAGTGGTAACGATGTAAGTCTTAAGGATTATGAAGGCAAGGTGTTGCTTATTGTTAATACAGCAACAGGATGCGGTTTTACACCACATTATGATCCATTAGAAGCAATGTACAAGGACTTAAGAGATAAGGGATTTGAGATTCTTGATTTCCCTTGCAACCAGTTTGCTAACCAGGCGCCTGGCGATGATGAAGAGATTCATGAGTTCTGTACACTTAAGTTCGGAACAGAGTTCCCACAGTTTACTAAGATTGATGTAAACGGCGACACAGCTGATCCTCTATTTGCTTATCTTGCAACAGAGAAGCCATTTGAAGGATTTGGCAAAGGTCTTAAGAACAAGGCATTCGAGAAGGTTGCTAACACCAACAACAAGAAGTATGGCGAGAAGGCATATATTAAGTGGAATTTCACTAAGTTCCTTATTGACAAGGAAGGAAATGTTGTTAAGAGATTCGAGCCTACAGTTGACATGAAGGATGTTAGAGCAGCTGTTGAGGAAATGCTAGGATAATAAAAAATACCAATTAAAGTGTGACAAGGGGACCTTTTGTCACACTTTTTTAACACCTAAACACCAAAGACCTGCCTGGTCGTAAGGAATCCTCCCACAAGAGGGTCCCTCCTTACGACATAGCTCATACAGAAAATCGCGTCGCAGGTATTTGGTGCTTAGGTGTTTCTTTTATGCACAAAATAATCTATAATATTCCTTATGAATATTATAGAAATGATACTAATAGGGATAGGACTTGCCATGGATGCTTTTGCAGTATCTATCTGCAAGGGCCTGTCTATGAAAAAAATGCAGTGGAATAAAGCTGTAATAATTGGTCTGTATTTCGGTATATTCCAAGGGGTTATGCCTATAATAGGGTATTTCGTAGGTTCAACCTTCAGCGGCCTGGTTGAGAAGGTGGACCATTGGATTGCATTTGGTCTCCTTGTTATCATTGGAATTACTATGATAGTGGAAGCCTTGAAGAAGGGTGAAGAGGAGCTTAATGACAAGACAGACTTTAAGACTATGATTGCCCTTGCTATTGCAACGAGTATTGATGCGTTAGCAGTAGGGGTGTCCTCTGCCATGATTGATACGAATATTTTTATTGAGGCAATTATTATATGTGTCATTACATTTGCATTATCATTTGTTGGGGTGAAGATTGGCAATGTGTTCGGCGATAAATGGGGTAAGAAGGCGCAGTTCGCAGGGGGCTGTATTCTCATTCTTATTGGTGTTAAGATATTGCTAGAACACTTAGGAGTAATCTTCACATAATCCTCCCAAAAGTGTAAAATATAATAAGGTTATTAATTGATAAGGAGTGTATATATGGGTGATAAAGCTACAGTGATTGCACTTTCTGGAAAAGGTGGTGTCGGTAAGACATCTCTTAGTGCTGCAATCGTTCGTATTCTAACTGAAGAGAAGAAGGATAAGAAGATACTTGCTATAGATGCTGACCCTGCAATTGGTTTGTCAGTTGCTCTTGGAGTCAGCGTTAAGGAGACACTTGATGACATTAGACTTCAGGTTGCTAAGGACGTAACGGAAGGCATGTCAGATACGCAGGATATTCTTGCAGAGGCGAAGTTCAGACTTTTTGACGTAATGAACGAGGAGAGAGGCTTTGCATTTCTTGCAATAGGAAGACCAGAGGCGGCCGGCTGTTACTGCGCGATTAATACATATCTTCGTCAGGTTATAAGCATGCTTGCTGACGAATTCGACTATGTGGTAATCGATGGTGAGGCAGGAATAGAACAGATTAATCGTCGTGTAATGGAGAGGGTTACACATTTGTTATTGGTGTCTGACCAGTCTCGCAAAGGAATTGAGATTATTAAGACAATAGATAATGTGTCTAAAGAGCTGGTGATGGCTGAGAGAAGTGGAGCCGTTCTTAACAGAATTCTTCATCCTGAGACATTAGATGAGAAGATTCTTGATGGAATTGAGCTTTTATCTGTTATTGGTGCAGATGATGTCCTTGTTGAAAATGACATTGAGGGCATGAGTTCATTTGATTTGCCAGATGATGCGAAGATTCTCGAGGGTGCAAGAGAAGCCCTTAAGAAGATTGGAATAATATAGAATTATATAGATGAAGATGGCATTTCCCTTGTGAAGGAATGAAGGAGATGCATCTTGGCATGGCTAAGAAGAAATAAATATGATAGATGGGGGTGATACTATGTGTCTGGCTAATGCATATGAGGAGAATTCAAAATCGCTCATAATGGAGAATACTAAGACTATTGATGTTAGTGGCGATACAGTGATTCTAACTGATTTATTTGGCGGAGTTAAGAAGGTCAAGGGGGAGCTGTCCCATATTGACCTTGAGGATAATAAGGTGATAATTAAGGTTGCCTAGGTTGACATAAGAATGTATAGGAGGTTGTAATTATGAAGCTAGAGTTATATATGTTCGAGACATGTCCATTTTGCCGTAAGGTTATAAATGAGATTAAGATGAGTAAGAGAAATGATATCGAATATCACGATATAAGGAAGAATGAAGATGACAGAAAGCGCTTAATTGAGGTTGGTGGTAAAGAGCAGGTTCCTTGTCTGTTTATTGACGGAAAGCCTATGTATGAAAGCGATGATATAATTGCCTGGTTGAAGGCTAATTAGAAAGGTATACGTTATGGATATTACGATTTTACTGGGATTACAAACCTTTAGAGAGGGCGTAGGCTCTATCTTTACGGAGTTTCTTAACAAGGTTACCTGGTTTGGAGATATGAATATTGTCATAGTTCTTATTGCTATTATTTATTGGAGTATAAGCAAGGAGACTGGAACTTATCTTCTTATGGGTTGGTCAGGAAACCGTATTGTTAATGGGTTTCTGAAAGTTACTGCATGTGTATATCGTCCTTGGATTAGAGATCCTCGTATTATTCCTAATGCCGAGGCTAAGGAGCTGGCCACAGGATATTCATTTCCAAGTGGACACAGTATGAATGCTGCTTCACTCTATGGTGGTATTGGAATGAAGAAAGGCGTACATAAGGTTATTCGTATTATAATGTGGATTATGGTGGTGCTGATTATATTCAGCAGACCTTTCTTAGGAGTTCATACTCCACAGGATGTCCTGGTGGGTGTTGTATTAGGATTGATTGTGATGCTGCTTACTGGCAAGTTACTTGAGTGGATTAAGAAGCATCCTAAGATGGATTTGTTAGTTGCGGGCATTGGAATTGCAATTGCTATAGCAGTGGCTATATATGCGTCAGTTAAGTCGTATCCAGTTGATTATGATGCAGAGGGCAAGATCTTAGTTGATGGACATAAGATGGCCATGGATACATTCAAAGCAGTTGGCTGGGCCAGTGGCTTTTTCGCAGGATGGGTGTTAGAGCGAAGATTTGTTAAGTTTGCAGATGATGTATCATTGCAGTTAAGAGTTGTCAGGGCTACAGTCGGACTATTTTGTTATTATATTGTAACTTTGATTATTAATCCTCTAATCAAGTCCGTTACTACTTCTGAAGCAGGAAATGTAATTCGATGCTTTATACAAATGTTTTGCATTGTATTCCTGTTCCCGTTAATATTTGTGCTAATAGAGAAGAAAACGCAGAAGAATAAATAAGGAAGCGCAAAGGGCAATGAAGGATGAGATAAGATTCACAAGTGATGATAGTGTTGCTATAATTGCACCTCACCCCGATGATGAGTGTATTGGTACTGCAGGAGTGCTTATTAATGCTTCTGATCAGACAGATATTTATGTTGTAACTGATGGGTGCTATGGTAATACTAAGAGAAGTGCCGAAGATGAGGCAGAGTTAAGAAGAGAGTGGTTCGAAGAAGAGATGTCAATAGTTAAGCCACGCAATTGGTTTTGGCTGGGGATTGAGGATACGAAGGTTTCGGACAATCCTGATTTCGCGACTCAGATTGATTTTACGAGGTATACGAAGGTGTTTCTGCCATGGGGTAAGAGCCTTCATCCAGACCATAGAGCTACTTATGAAAGCTGTCAAAATCAGATAAAAAAACAAAATGCTAATAAGGCAGAGTGCTATATGTATGAGGTGTGCGCTCCATTTCATAATCCCCGATATTATATTGATATAACAGGTGCTCTTGATAAGAAGCTTGAATTGATAAGATGTCATAGGGAAATGGATTATGAGATTAAACAAATTACTCTGTTAAATCAATTCCGTGCCTCGCAGCTTCATAAGACTATTGGGATTGAATGTGTTGAGGCCTATGAAAAGGTTGAAATATTTGTTTAGTATAACAGAGGCATTAGTATTTGTGAGGATGCATTTTTCAAGGAGGATTATAAAGCGATATGAAGGATGCAAAGAATAGGCAATTAATTAATATTATAATAATTACAGTTGTTTATATTGCCGGCATAGCTTTATGTGTAACGGCTCTTTTCGAAAAGGGCTTAGATAATATGAAGGGTGCATATCTGGTTAATTGTGGCGTTGATTTGTTCGGAATGATTGCTGGATATATTCTTATTGTTTGCTTTTTGATTGATAGAGATCGCCCTGGAGATAGAAGGAATTTCTTTCTATATCTTGTTAATATCACATTTGTAGGTTTATTTACTGATTTCTTTTCTGGGATTCTGATGAAGGTCCCTGAATGGAGAATACTGTATTTGTTAGATAACACGGTGTATTTTATGGTTCTTCCTATGGAGTGCTATTTTTTCTATCGTTATATAACTGCCACATTTAGGACGAAAGACAAGATGATGCATGTAGTTGACCGTGTAATGCTCATTGGACTTATTGTGGATTTGTTATCTATATTTATAAATGTGTTTACAGGCATTTATTTTTCAATAGATTCGCAGGGTGTATATTCAAGAGGACCTCTTTATCTGTGCACATATATTTACTTTGTTATAGCAGTCGTGCTAATGATTGTGGTATTTGTAAAACGCAGAAAGGAGCTTGACCGCAATCATGTATTGGCATTTTCTGTATTCTTAGGTGGTCCGGTTGTTGTTGCTGTATTGCCAGATCCGGCTGATGGGCTTTCTGTTACATGTGGTGTGATTATGGCAGCGCTAATAATGACCTACTGCTTGGTAAGTATTGAGCAGAGTAAGAATCAGATTGCCAGGGAAAAGGAGCTTGCTGCAGCTACATCTATACAATACAATATGCTGCCTAATACTTTTCCAGCATTTCCAGACCGTAAGGAATTCGACATCTTCGCGTCTATGACACCTGCAAAGGAGGTAGGCGGAGATTTCTACGATATGTTTTTTGTCGATAATGATAATCTGGTTATTCTTATAGCAGACGTGTCTGGCAAAGGAATAACGGCGGCGCTTTTTATGGCGCAGGCAAAGCAGATTATTCAATCGCAAATGATAATATGTGGCGGTGATGCTATTGAAGCTATAAGTGCAGCAAACCTTAAGCTTATTGAAAACAGTAACGCGGATATGTTTGTAACTGTATGGCTTGGAGTCGTTAATCTTGTTACGGGGCATATGGCTTTTGTGGACGCAGGACATAATTATTCTGCTTTGCAGAAGGATGATGGAAAATATACTATAGAAAAGGACAAGCACAGTATAGTTTTAGTTGCACTTAAGACTGCCAAGTTCCAGTTGAATGAAATTGACTTAAAGCCTAATGACACTGTTTTCTTATACACTGATGGTGTAACAGAAGCACGTAATATTGACGGTGAATTGTTTGGCTCTAAGAGACTGGTGGCTGCACTAAACGAAGTAGCAGATGCCTCACCGGAGGAAATTGATGCACATGTAAGAAAGAGAGTATCAGAGTTCGTAGGTAAGGCAGAGCAGTTTGACGACATTACAACTTTGTGCTTCAGATACTTTGGTTGACAAAGAACCCTGTCAACCAAGTGTTGACAAATCCGTAAAAACGGATTAGAATAAAGCTGTCAAGTGGTGGCTTTATTTTTTGCCAACACAATCCGTAAATACGGATGTTGTAAGGAGGTTATTATGAGCATTTCAGATGTTATCTTCAATAAAATGTCAGAAAAGAAAATCACACAGAAGGAATTCTCTAAGCGCACTAATATTCCTGAGAGTACCATAAGCGATTGGAAGAAAAAGGGCAACACTCCTGGAGCGGAGAAGCTTACAACAATTGCCGCTGCTCTTGGTATATCTGTGAGCGAATTGCTAGGAGAAGATAAGTGTGGCCTGACAGACTATTGCATATCTGAAGAAGAGAAGATGATAATTGATTTGTATCGTAATTCCTCGGCAGATGTTAGGCGCCGCATTATTGCTTATCTAGAGAAGATGTCACATAGCATAACTAATAGAGAAGTATCTGATGATGATGTTTCTACACAATACTACGCTTTAGATGACGAGCTGCTCAATCAAAAACAACTAGCACATAAGCTACGCCGACTTGCTAGATTAGATAGAATTCGTCTTGATGAAAGCGAACATTTATCCAAGTACAATTTACATTTACTCAAATACTTAGATTATGTTGGACTTGATAAGTTAGATTATATCAAGAAGTATCTGTCTAATATACAGCCATTTATGATTGTTGAGATTAAGTCGCAGGAGAAGTTCGATAATGCTATATGTGTTCTCGATAACTATTATCGTATATCTGTGTATATCAAGGTGGATGCAACAAGAGGTGAGGAGGTCGTTGTTTCATTTCATGAGAACAACAAGAATGGAATTGCTAAGAAGAATAGCACATTTCCTACAGACAGTTATGTATATGTATTTGCTGAGTCAATAGGAAGCTATGTGGAGACGAAGGGAACATACACTATTAATCTGTTTATTACAAGAGGAGTATCAACATTTCCAATTAATGTTCCGGCTACTAAGTATGACGAGGAAGGCTTTGTGGTGAGATATACATATATTAACAATGCCTTGGTTGATATTGCCAATAATTATTTGGAGGATTTATATATGGCTGATTTAGATTTTGATATGGTAAATGTGTTTACATCCTTACAGCAGTTATCATTTACATCTTATGGAAATGACGCTTTCTCTAATATATCTCTTATGATAGATAGTTTGCTAATTCAGAATGACTATGCATCAAGACAGATAGCTGATTCTGCGTTATGTATTTACTGTAATTCACTGCAACTTACTAAGTCTGATAGGAAGGAACTTCTTGACACTTTAAGAGAGAGGTTCAAGGTTAATTCTGTTAAAGCGCTACCTCAGATTATAGAGAGGGTTGAGATGAATTTGGGATCGTGAAGAGAATTTATTGTTGGAATAGGAGCTTGACAATGCGTAATTGCATTGCAAAATTATAATACAGGGTGTAGAATAATATGGAAAGAATAGAATTTGAATGGGATGATGAAAAAGAACAAAAGAATCTAATGAAGCATGGGATAGATTTCTCAACAGCAGCGCATGTTTTTGCCGATGTGTGTAGGCTTGAAAAATATGATGGCGAGCATAGTGAGAATGAAGATAGATATAAAGTGATTGGTGCGATAAATGGGCATTTAATGATTGTTGTTGTTTCATATACAATGAGAAATGACGAAAAAGTTATAAGAATGATTTCAGCAAGAAAAGCTGAAAAACTCGAAAGGGATGAATACTATGGCTACTATTAAAAAAAGTATAGATGTTAATGCTGAATTAACAGAGGAACAATTAAATATGTTAAAAAAGGCAGAAGAAATGTCACCTTCTTTTGATGAAGACAATCCACCATTAACAAAATCAGAGCTTAAACAATTTAAAAGAATATCTGATGTTATAGAAGAAGAACGAAAAAGTACAAGAAAACAGAATGTGACTTTAAGATTATCACCTAGCGCAGTTAATAAAGCTAAGTCCCTAGGTAAGGGCTATACAAGCATACTTGCTAAAATTATCGAAAAAGCATTAGATAATCCTGATATTACGGAATTATTAATGAACAAGTAATGTGTTTCTATATTGGCCTTTTCACTTGTCAACAATAGTACATGCGTGATATAATCAAAGTGAGATTGAATGCGGTTATAACATTAAGGAGAAGCTTATGAATGATATAAGTTCTATGTTCGGAAATAATAACGGATTATCTGGTATGTTAAGTGATTATAGCGCTATTAGAAGTGGTAGCTATAAGAAGTTAATGAAGTCTTATTATAGTGATGTTCAGGGGGCGTCGCCAGCTAGAAGCAAGGCGGGCTCTAACAATACATTAGAGAAGGTTCTTGAAGATAGAAGAAAGCCTGCTATATCTAAGGAGGCTAGTGCGGCTAATTCCAAGCTTGCAAGTTCTATATCGTCGTATAAGAGCGCTTTATCTACATTACAGAATGAGAAGACCTACGAGAATACTGAGAACGGTGCTGAGGCCAGGGACAAGGTTAAGAATGCGATAAAGTCCTATGTGTCTGCATATAACGATTCTGTTACAACAGCTAAGAAGTCAACTAACCTTAATATGACTTCTAATGTTGCTGGTGCAATGGAAGCAACAAGAGAGGATGCGGCAGCGCTTAAGGAACTAGGCGTGACTCTTAATAGTGATGGTACGTTAAGGTTCGATGAGAAGGGCTTTAAGGATGTTGAATTGTCCAAGGTGAAGGATGCTTTCGATGGCAACATTGCTTTAAGTTATGGCTCTAAGGTTGCAACTCGACTTAATAGAATATCTACAAGTGCAGTTAATTCCAGCGCATCAAGTATTGATACAGCCAATACTGTATCAACAGTATCTGACTCTAAGAATCTGATGGAAAGCATTGGTAATCTTAAGGGTTCAGACCTTTATGCCAAGACAAAGGATTCCGCTGGAAATGATACATTCAACAGAAGTGGAGTAGAGGCAGAATTAGACAGGTTCATAGAGTTCTACAATGCAACCCTTAACTCAGCTAAGTCTAGCGGAGTGTCAGGAGTTATATCTAATCTTGCAACAATGCAGCAAAAGACATCTCAGGACGCAGCTTCACTTGCACAGATTGGAATATCAATTGGTTCTAATGGCAAGCTGTCCATTAATAAAGACACATTTGCCAATGCCAGCGAGGATACAATTAAGAAGAATCTCACAGATTATGCATCGTCCATTGAGAACAATGCGAGACTACTTAATTATTATTCCACAACCCAGAATTCTTCGGCTAGCGGTTATTCGGCTACGGGAGCATATAATAATGCAGCCGATGTTGTATCTAAGCTATATACACAAGTTTAATTGACAATGTAAATGAAAAAGGTGGAGTGCTTGATGCACTCCACCTTTTGCGTTGGTGCGAATTTATCCTTCGATTGAAATGTATTTCTTCTCTGGAACCTTAGCTTCATCCTTCTTAGGAACTTCAAGCTTAAGAACTCCATCCTCGAATTTTGCTTTAACATCTTCTTCTTCGATAGCATCTCCAATGTAGAAGCTTCGTTGCATTGAGCCAGAGTAGCGCTCTTTTCTAATAACTTTGCCCTTGTCATTTTTCTCGTCATTCTCATGAGCCTTGCTGGCGCTAACGAATAGGTAGCCATTCTCAAGTGTAAGCTTAATATCGTCCTTCTTGAATCCTGGCAGATCAATGTCTAGCTCATATCCATCCTCATTCTCATGTACATCTGTCTTCATTATATGAGCGGCATTCTTGCCGTAAAGCTTCTTGTCAACATCAGGAAACTCCATTCTTGGGAAACTCATCCAATCGTTCAATAAATTCTCTTCAAAAATACTTGGTAATAACATAGGTCATTCCTCCTTTTTGTAAAATTTATTTAGAACACTTTTCCTTTGTTCTGAGGTAATTATACACCCTATTGTTAGCACTGTCAAGAGGTGAGTGCTAATTTTTTGCTTTATACACCTAATTAAGCATTTCCCACATAAAAGGTATGTCAGAACCTGCCAGTAAGGTGTATAATATGAACTAAAGTTGTTATAAAGGAGATTAGCATGAGAGATGATAAGAAGGTAAAAGGTATAATAATTCTAATAATTGCGCTAATAGTTACGATTATTATTGCAGTTCTTGTGGTTAAGTTCATATCGGGGTTATATGGAGTATACACAGCCCTGTGCGTAATTGTTGCATTTATTATAGGTCTGGCTATTGGTATAGGCGTAGGATATATAATTGGGCGCGTCAAGGCAAGACAGTAGTAAGGCTAGGTTATAATATTAGATTATAAGGCGTTAGGGGGTAATAGTTTGCCTTTTCAGATTATAAGAAATGATATAACTAAAGTAGAAGCAGATACAATTCTTCGTAACCATTTAAGCTCAGAATTATTGATGATTCTTAAAAAATAGTAATCATTTTATACAAAAATGTCGCATTTTGTGGTTTAATAGTGTATATATAAATGACAGATAAGTTTCATAATAATCAAAGCTGTAAAAATGTAATATTGGTAAAGGGGGTAAGTATTATGAGAAAAGAATTATTAAAGGGCTTAACAGAGGAGCAAATTAAGAAGGTTGAAGCTTGCAAGAGTGCAGATGAAATCATAGCTCTTGCTAAGTCTGAAGGAGTTGAACTTACTGAAGAGCAATTAGAAGCAGTATCAGGTGGTGGATGCTTTAAAAAATCAAAGGTAAAATGTCCTAATTGTGGTGCTGATTATCTTAGCTGTATGAAAGAAAAAGTATGGACAGATGATAGAACTAATGGATCTATTATTCAATACAGATGCTTATGTTGCGATTATGTTTGGAAACAATAATTGACAAACTTGTTTTGCTGCATTTTCACATCCGGACGATCGGAGGAAAAAATTTTTTACAAAAAGTCGCATTTTGCATTTTAAATGTGTATATATAGTGAAAGTCAAAACCACATAAAAAA
>ONCT01000028.1 GCA_900316395.1 uncultured Lachnospiraceae bacterium
GAGAACTATTTCCTAATATATACTAACCTCGAATTAAATCGTATATGAACGCCCAGACACCCCGGCTCCACATCCAACTTCATGAATACATCGCCCACCTGTCTACGCATCAGGATCTACTGTCTCTGCTGCAGTGTCGGTGGAGAGACGAGTAGCTACATCCTCTAACTTCTCACGACAAAGCCTGAAGCACTCCTGAATCTTAGGTGAGAACACCCCACAATCTCCATTGATAATCATGTGGAATGACTTATCCATTGGATATGCCCTCTTATATATTCTCTCACTTATTAAAGCATCATATACATCCACAATTGATACAAGCTGGGCCTCTAACGGAATAGAGTCTCCTTCTAATCCATATGGATATCCATCTCCATCATACCTTTCATGATGGTATTTACAGATGTTGGCACAGCATCTCTTGAAATCGTCTGACCATACACCATCAACATTTTCTAGCATCTCTGCACCCCTGATGGTATGAGACTTCATAAGCTCATATTCCTCTTCTGTAAGTCGACCTGGCTTAAGAAGAATGCTATCAGGAATCGCTATCTTGCCTATATCGTGAAGGGCTGCTGCCGATACAATTGTATCTATTCGTTCAGGAGTAAGGCCTCTGTCCTTATATGTCTTAAGATAGCAATTAGCCATAATCCTGGTAAATTCTTTGACACGAAGGACATGGTCGCCTGTCTCAACATTTCTGTACTCAACAATAGTTCCAAGAACATCACCCATCTTCTCCTTACTCTTCTTGATTCTTTCAGACTGTATCATTAAGAGTCGATTCTGCTTCTGAAGGGTGTCCATCTGCTTGGCAACCTTAGCCTCTAAGTCCTTCTTGTAGGTAAATATATTACAAGCATTTCTTGTACGCACCTCAACAAGAACAGCTTCAACCGGCTTCTTGATATAGTCAACAGCTCCCATTTCCAAGCATTTCTTCTCAACATCATTATGACGTTCCCCAGTTAGCATAAGCACAGGTATCTTGTTAATAGCATTAGTCTTGTTCATATGCTCTAAGACATCAAGTCCATTGCCATCAGTCATCATGTAATCAAGAATTATTACTGAGATTGTATTGTGCATATCATCAATAATCTTAATTGCATTATTACCACTGTCTGATTCAATTATATTATATTCATCTGACAAGACGTCACATATCATCTGTCTTTCCATCTCGTCATCATCGACAATAAGTACAGTCTTCTCCATAACTCTCCTCCGTAGTATAAAGCCTACACATCTAATTCTTGGTAATAATAATATTATTAGGCGAGCCAGTCATTGTAATGTTATAATTCGGCTCAGAATCCCAGAATTTGCCGTTAATGTTGAATCTCACGCCTTCATACAGGTGATTTCTAATATCAACCTTGGCTCTCATTAACTCTTTAATTCTGTCAACATATTTCTGCCTCTTCTCCTTGAGTTCGCCAAGCTGAAGTTCCTTAGTATAAATGGCATTTTCAATCTTAAGATATATCTCCATACTGTTGCGCTCTTCAGGAGAGAATTTCTCCTTGAATTGCTCACAGGCATTCTCAAGAATCTTAAGCTCACCTCTTACAGTCTTAGCATCAACCTGAATCTTCTTACCTATCTCGCGCATCCTGTCATTCATTCCAACAACTACTAACGTAGGCGTAGCTATTCTGTTACCAATATTGTTAGCCTTAATTCGTTCCTCAGCTATTGTATGACCTCCAAGGAGCAAGCCCTTACGACTTGATAAATCAAGGGTTCCCTTGGTAAATATTTCACAATTCAAGCAATAGTTGGCAACTATTCCAACATCTGCTTCAATGTTCATACTCTCGAAGAAATTACCCTGAATCTCTCCAGTTGCTTTGATAAGGTTTTTGCCACCCTTACCATTAGCACCCTTCTTCAGAATAATATTACCACCTGCTTCTATAAAACATGCTTCCACGAAGCCATCTACCACCACGTCCCCAGTGGCACATATATAAGCACCTATGCCCACGTCCTTCTTGACATGAACATTTCCTTCAAAATCAACTGCTCCTGTTGCGTTATTAACCTCATCCACAACAAGAGTCTCTGATATATTGATTGTGCCTCTTAACTCATTATATTCAATGATACCTGAAAACTCGGCAAAATATTCGTTACCATCCTCACTCTTAGTAAAGCCTTTACCAGTTAAGACCTTAAGCTCGGCACCGTTACGGGCATTAAGAATTGTTCCCGTAACACTTTTGCCATCCTGACCCTTGGTTGCTGGATGATATACAGCAAGGCGTTGGTCTTTTTCTACAGTCTCGTACCAATCAACATTTACAAAATCAAGATAACCATCATCTAATTCCTTCGGCTCTCTTGACGGATTAGTATCGAAGAAGAATTCGTATCTTCCATCCTCTCCTGCTACAGGAGGAGTACCTGTGGCAATTACAATCTCCTGACCCTTAGATGCAGTGTTAATCACCCTGTTAATAGCACCCTTATCTATTCCGGCAACAACGTTGGATTCTGCCATAGCAGCATCAATGGCATCCTTAGTATATCGACATCCCTCTGGGCAGGTCATTACCGCCGTCATTCCATAATCCTTAATCACAATGCTTATGTCACCAACAGCAATGCCCTCGGCACCCTCATCACCAAGGTTAAATGCCTGAGACTCTAAGTGCTTGCGCCTGGCCTCCATCTCACGATGTGTAAATGAGAGACGAGCATAACTACTTACATCAAGACCAATGGAAAGACCCAGCCTAATCTGTCTCATCTGACGCCATTCGAAGAAAGGATTAATATACTTACCAACATCAAGCTGGCTTTCTAATCCAATTCGAATCTCACGCATCTGACGCCAGCTATAATCTTCATCTGCATAAATGCTGACATCAACGCCTGACTCTAAACCGCGACAGATTTCTTCTATAGAGCTTCCACGAAATTCTATTACAAGATATTCACCTATATTAAGGCCCTTCTCAAGACCTTTTCTAATCTCTGCTAACTGGCTTGCGTTATAGCCTTCCTTAACATACTTAGATATATCAACTCTTGCTACAGCTGCCTTACGAATCTGCCTTAATATCTCAGGCTTACGGTCAAGCTGACTGGTAAGGTCAATTCCAACCATGAGACCTTTTCTAATCTGCCTCATCTTCATATATGGAATTGATGCTTTAGCATATTTATCTACATCAATATGATTCTCAAGACCGATTCTAATCTCTTCCATCTGGAACCAGTCCAGGCTGGCATCATTATATCTTGATACCTGCACACCAGAAAGTAGCCCAAGTCGAATCTGACGCATCTGTATAGCTAATAATTCCTCTCTAGCATATAAAGACACGTCAACTCCATCCTCAATACCAGCCTGTATTTCTGCAAGCTGATCCTCTGTAAAGTTAGAATTTAATAATTCTTCCCTTGTCATACTCCCCGCTTCGAATTACATTAATAATTCTACTCCTCTTCCTCAATAAATTCGTTAATTGTATCAAGGGTATCCCCATAGATTTCCTTTATCTGAGGCATAAACATCTGGGCCTTATCAATATCTCCTACCCTAAGGGCCTCAGTTGCCTCATTACTAGGAACAAACAACCTCTCTAAGCCAAGATTCTGGCACACGCCTTTAAGGGTGTGGGCCGCTCTAAATGCCACGTCCTTGTCCCCAGCTTCCATACTTGTAACCAACTCATCAAAGCTAGGGTCGCTTGGGAATTTCTTAAGAAACTTCTTAACAAAATCCTCCTTACGAAGCCTGCTTATTACATCATCATAATTGCCGCCTAACTTCTCATAGCACTCTTGTATTGTCATAACAACCTCCATTTTAGATATGCGTTTATGAAAATATCAATTTCACCGTCCATTACTGCATTAACATTAGATGTCTGTTCGTTAGTTCTTAAATCCTTAACCATTGTATAAGGCTGCATAACATAAGACCTAATCTGATTGCCCCAGCCTATCTCTGTAACCTCTCCTCTAATCTCCTCCATGTCCTTAGCATTCTCTTCCTGCTTCAACATGTATAGCTTAGACTTCAGCATATTCATAGCCTTCTCCTTGTTCATATGCTGAGAGCGTTCGTTCTGACATTGCACAACTATTCCCGATGGAAAATGTGTAATTCTAACGGCAGAGCTTGTCTTATTGATATGCTGTCCACCAGCACCACTGGAGCGATAAGTATCAACCCTTATATCTTCATCCTTAATCTCAATATCAAGGTCCTTGTCAATATCAGGCATTACATCACAACTAGCAAAGCTGGTCTGCCTCTTACCAGCCGCATTGAAAGGAGATATCCTAACTAACCTGTGAACTCCCTTCTCCGACTTAAGATAACCGAAGGCATTATGTCCTGTTACCTGAAATGTGATATATTTTATCCCTGCTTCATCCCCATCTAAGGAATCTAGAACCTCTAATTCGAAGCCCTTGTCAGATACCCAACGGGAATACATTCTATATAGCATTGAAACCCAGTCGCAGCTTTCTGTTCCACCTGCGCCGGCATGCAAAGTCACAATGGCATTGCAGCTATCATATTCTTCTGTAAATAACGTCTTAATTCGAAGAGCCTCGAAATCTCTGGTAAATGTATTAAGTAGCTCATCTATCTCCTCTACTAAGTCAGTATCCTCTTCCTCGTTAGCAAGCTCAATATATGCTTCAATATCTTCATAAGCACTATATAGATTCTCGAAGGCTTCAATGTCACTCTTAAGGTCCTTAAGCTCCTTCATCTTGGCACTTGAAGCTTCGGCATCATCCCAGAAGGATGGCTCTTCCATTTCTTTTTCTAATTCGCTGATTCTATTTGACTTACCAGCTAAGTCAAAGTGAATCCCTCACTTCCTGTAGAGGAGTCTCGTAAGACTTAAGCGTCTGCTTGTATCCGTCAAGTTCAACCACAGTATCACCCTCTTTCTTTATATGGTAAATGTTATTGTTTACTATTAATTACTTCTATAGCTTTTCTTACCTGATTATCATACATCTCGTTATATTCGCCCATATTGTCGCCAAGATAGTCGAACTCCAATTGGATATCAGGTTCAATTCCCTTCTTATGAATACATTCTCCGCTAGGAGTATAGTATTTGCCACTTGTCACACTTACTACAGAACCGTCCTTCAATGTGCTTGAGCTTTGTACAACACCTTTTCCAAATGTCTTATAACCAATAAGTGTTCCATAATTATTGTCCTTAATTGCTCCTGCAAATATCTCTGCAGCAGATGCAGTTCTTGCTGATACAAGAACAGCTATTGGCATATCAAGCTTTTTCTCATCATCAGATTCATATACAGTATCTGGCCGATTCTTAATCTGAAGACTAACAATCTTACATTTCGGAAGAATCTCATCTAAGATATTAACAGCAGAATCTACTAATCCGCCACCGTTGAATCTTAGGTCGAATATCATTCCTCTTGCACCCTGAGCCTTCAATTCGTTAACCGCCTTCATATATTCAGAATAGGTGTTATTAGAAAACTCAGATATCTCAATATATCCAATATTACCATCAAGCATCTTGTGGGATACAGAAGGAATAGTTACCTTCTTACGAGTAACCTTAGTCTGCATTGTTTCGTCGCCGCGTCTGTATGTAAGGGTAAAGCTTGTTCCTTCTTCTCCCTTGGTAAATTGAGTGAACTCACTAAGCTCCATTGAGGATGCGAATTTGTCATCAGCAGCGACAATTATATCGCCTCTCTTAAGTCCAATCTCCTGAGCACTAGAGCCTTCGTATACTTTGAGTACAACCACTTCCCCCGCATCATTAACTGTAAGTACAGCTCCCATACCGCAGAACTCGCCTGTTACATCAGACTTGAATTCCTCAGCTTCCTCAGGAGAATAATACTTGCTATATTCGTCTCCAAGTCCCTCAACTAATCCTTTATACAAGCCTTCCTGCAGCGCACTTACATCCACATCATCAATGTAATTATTTTGTATATAATTAGAAAGGGCAGCCACCTTCGCCTTAACCCTAGGGGTAAGAACCTCAGAGCTTCTATATACAAATAGCAAGATAGCTGTCATTAATATACAGGCAATTGTAAGCGCAATTATTAAGCCTGTTAGCAATCCTTTTCGATATATATTCTTCTCATTATAATCCATGTTATACCTTCAAATGTCTCTTCAATGTAAATCTACTTCCAAGATATCCAATACCAACTCCCATTAATAATGATACAGGAATTAGCACAGAGAAAATCTCACCTAATGGAATAAATGTAAGCATTGAACTTAGGAGATTAAATTCCTTAGCCACGTATGACATTATCGACTGATACATGAAGAATAATAGTATCAGCGGAATCGCCGCTCCCACAAGACCGATTACAATACCTTCAACAATGAATGGTGCTCTGACAAATGAATCCTTTGCACCAATCAATTTCATAATAGCAATCTCTTCTCGTCTGACAGATATACCAACAGTTACAGTGTTGTTAATAAGGAATATAGCTACTAATACAAGTATAAGTACAATAGCAACTGATACAACTGTAAGTAATCTGTTAAAGTCAGTAAGCACACCAGCTGCAATCTCTGATTGCTTAACCTCTCTTACACCATCAATATTCTTGGCAAAATCAACGAAGCTGGCCTGCTTGGCAACATCGGCTAATGTAACCTTGTAGTTGGCCGAATTAATAAGTGGGTTGTCGCCATTGAAGCTTGCCGCTATATTCTCATCTCCTTCAAAATACGAAGTCTTGAAAGTCTCCCATGCTTTCTCCGGACTAATATATTCATAGTTCTCCACTTCGCCACGAGATGATATCTGTTTTCCTATCTCATCTATCTTGGCCTGGTCAATTCCTTCATCGAAGAATACTGTAACAGTAACACCCTTCTCTGCTGTCTTAACCATCGCCTGGAAGTTAACACCTAGAGAATAGAACACACCCAGCAAAAATATACATGCAGCCATAGTCGCAATAGAGGCTAAGCTAAACATTTTATTTCGCCAGATATTCTTCAGGCCTTGTTGTATGTTATACATAAGAGTACTTAATTTCATGTCTTAAAAATCTCCTTTGGAGTCACTAACAATAACTCCCTTTTTAATCTTAATTACACGCTTGCGCATTGCCTTAACAATTTCCATATTATGAGTAACAACAACTACTGTTGTACCTCTGTGATTAATCTCATCAAGCAGGTTCATAATCTCCCATGCATTGCCTTCATCTAAGTTACCAGTAGGCTCATCTGCAAGGAGAATCTTAGGCTGATTAACAAGGGCTCTTGCTATAGCAACACGCTGTTGCTCACCACCTGATAAGTTGTTAGGGAACGAACGATATCTTGCAGCAAGACCAACCATGGAAAGCATCCTGGCTACCTTCTCATTGATTAACTTTCTAGGTGTCTCCACCACCTTAAGGGCAAATGCGATATTCTCGTATATGTTTCTATCCTGAAGCAGTCTAAAGTCCTGGAACACAACTCCTATATTCCTTCGAAACTTAGGAATCTGCTTCTTATTAAGACCTGCAATTGAATTACCATTAATTAGAATTCTTCCCTTAGTAGGCTCTAATTCCTTAAGTAGCAGCTTAATTAATGTGGACTTTCCTGAGCCACTTTTTCCAGTGATAAATACAAATTCACCTGGCTCAATGTGAAGACTAACATCATTAAGTGCAGGCACACCCTTCTGATACTCTTTGCTGACATGATCTAGCTTAATCATAAATTAAAACTCCTGTGATTCCATATAATCCATATATTTTACAACCATAAGGGCTATCTTAAATGTTATTGCATCCTCGAACACCCTAAGGTCTAATCCTGTGCTTTTTTGAAGCTTATCTAATCTGTATACAAGTGTATTTCTGTGAATGTATAGCTGTCTTGAAGTCTCTGATACATTAAGAGAATTCTCGAAGAATTTATTAATAGTCATAATCGTCTCTTCATCAAACTGATTAGGAGACTTGCCTTCGAATATCTCTTTAATGAACATTTTACATAGAGGAATAGGCAGCTGATAAATCAGTCTTCCTATACCAAGTACAGAGTAGGCAATTACCTCCTTCTCTCCGAAGAAAATCTTACCTACATCAAGAGCCATTCCAGCCTCCTTGTAGGACCTTGATACTTCCTTAATCTCACTTACAATTGTACCATAAGATACTCTAATAGTATTCTTCTTATCCTTGAAGGTCTCAATAATAACCTTAGCTGTCTTCTCCACATCTTCGTAGGTGCCATTCTCGCCCAAATCCTTAAGTACGATGATGCTAGTCTCGTTAACGGCCGTAACGAAATCCTTATTTCTTCCACCGAATATACTTCTGACTCTGTCTAACTCGTCACCGTCCTTGTCCTCCTCGAACTTAACAATCATAACTACGCGACGAGCCTCTATATCAATGTGAAGCTTCTTGGCTCTATTGTAAATGTCTACAAGAAGCATATTGTCTAATATAAGATTCTTGATGAAGTTGTCCTTGTCGAATCTCTCCTTGTATGCCACAAGAAGCTCAGATATCTGAAATGCTACAATTCTGCCTACTGTCGTGTCCTGACCTTCCCCAAAAGCCAAAAGTACGAATTCTAACTGGCCGCCATCGAATATCTTGTACATATTACAAGGGCCATTGAACTGCGACTCCATATCGGACTCTGCGAATTCGATTGTCTCCTTAACGTAATCATCCGCACTGTTAGTCGTGGTAGCTAACACTATTCCATCAGTATCCAAGACGGCATAATCCTTGTCAGTTATGTTCTTCGCACCGTCAATTGTATTCTGAAGTATCTGATTTGATATCATGTTCCCCCTCCTTAGTCCCCATGTATACACATTTGACAATTATCAAATATAGTTTTTAATGCTTTTGCACATACCTATAGGATGATTTTAATACATTTTTACAAATAAATAAAGGAATTTTTGATATTTTTTTATGCAATTTTACAACTCGGATTGCACTAGTTTTTGTACATTTTTTGTGGACAACGTGGATAAGTCCGTTTATAAATGATTTTTCGTGGGACTTATCCACAGCTTTTATGCAAAATATATGTGGATAACTTTTTAGTTTCTATTGTCAGACAATATACCCTATATCTTCTATTTGTGCATTTTTTCCATTAGATAATTCATCGTAAAAAATGTGTAGTCACCCCCATTCAGTAACTACACATTTTATAATTATTTCTATATGTCTTCTGAATCATATATAACCTGCTTGTTGACGTTGTCGTACTCTCCAACTAATGTTCCAACAACCACAAATCTCATATCATCTCTGCTGGTACATGTAGACAAGGTTGCCAGCTTCTTATAATTCTGGATAATCTTCTCATCCTCTGTTGCATCAGGGTCCGATACATCAGGTACATCAATGTTAACCTGAGAGATTTGCTTAAGCTGCTTGATGAAATCAACAAATGTCCGATCAGATGCGAAGCTAATTGTATATACATCACTTGTATCTGATACATCATTATATGAAAATACCTTGAATCTGTACTTCTTGTCACCTGTTATTACCTGGAAATACAGATGGTCCTTATAATATCCATCCTCGTACTTATACTGCTGCAGCCTTCCGAACATGGACTGGTCTCTCATATTATGACCATATATTATGCTGTTCTTATCACTAAAGTCACCTTTGTTCAAGGCCTCTAGGAAGATACTTCCAGCTCTAAGGTTATCTCCGTTAAATGATGTATTAAGATATTTCTCATCATCTGCACCCTGTACAATAGGATAGCTTATTTCTTCATTCTCAAAAAACAACCAGCCTCTTGTGTCCTGATTCTTAAGCTTAAGCTCAGCAATATTGACATCGCACATGTCATACCATTTGCCAGTATTAATATTGGCATAATCCTGATTAATCTTATCATAATCAGCCTGCCCCTTCATATAATCAACAATATAATATATTAGCCATGCGATTCCTATTAGAAGAATTACTACAGCAATTGTAATTCCTATTCGCGCTCCTAAGCTAAGAGGCTTCTTTTTATTATTATTAACATCACTACTATTATTGATATCGTTCTTAGCACTAGTGTTATTCTCGGCCATGAATTACTCCTTTTCGTACTTACATTATATCTATGCACATACACACATATTATATGCTATAATAAACATAAATTCAATATTATAGCGAGGGGTTTTAATGGTTACAATTAGTCTGGTTATGATAGTAAAAAATGAAGAGAAGGTGTTAAAGCGATGCCTTGATAGTGTAGTTAAGTTAATGGACGAAATAATAATCGTTGACACTGGCTCAACTGACAAAACTAAGGAAATCGCTTCTGAATATACTGACAAAATATACGATTTCAAGTGGGTAGATGATTTCTCGGCTGCTCGGAATTTCGCATTTTCCAAAGCAACAATGGATTACATATATAGCTGCGACGCAGACGAGGTTATTGATGAAGAAAACCGCATGAGATTCATGAATCTTAAAATGGCTCTTGTGGAAGATGTGGAAATCGTGCAGATGCACTATGTGGAAAATGGCAAATCATCAGTCCTTAATTCCAAGTCAGAATATCGTCCTAAGCTATATAAACGCCTTCGTGGCTTTACATGGATTGAGCCAATTCACGAAACAGTTCGACTTGACCCTGTTGTCTTCGACAGCGATATCGAAATTCTTCACATGCCTGAAACAATTCATTCAAAAAGAGACTTTAGGGTATTTGAGAAGGCATACAATAAGGATAAATATCTAAGCGACAATCTTATCTCCATGTATTCTAAGGAATTATTAAAATGTGGTGATGAGGATGACTTTGCTAAAGCAAAAACAATCTTCGAAAGTATTCTTAAAAACCAAAAGATTACAGAAGAACAATTAAACAAGGTATGCTGCGTCCTAGCAAAGGCCGCAAGAATATCTTCTGATAATGCTGCCTTCATAAAGTACACAACCAAGTCACTTGTAATGGGTGGCTCAAGTGAAATATGCTTAGAGCTTGGAGAATATTTCCTATCTAAGAATGATAATGAAGAAGCCATCGTATGGTTCTATAATGCAGCCTACGAATCAGAGCCAATACTTGACGTGGCATCACAAGGAAAAGCCCCTAGACTGGGATTAGCACAGTGTTATGCCAACATAGCCAAGGAACTTGGTTATTCAACATTTGAAGATGATGAAGACCTGAAATCCCACAAGGAAGCACCTCAGGACGTATCCGCCATTCTAGAGCTTCATAAGCAATATCTCAAGGAAGCTATGGATTGGGAGATGCCTGAGGAGAACTAATGTAGTAATTATAATAACCCTGCATCGCTCTAAGCATTGCAGGGTTGTTTTGTAATTACCTATAGCACTCCTCTACAAACTTCCTAAGGACTGGCATAGAGCGCTTTACCTTCTCTGTGTCGATGCAGTACGCCATTCTAAAATAGCCCGGACATCCGAAGGTATCACCTGGCACTAGAAGTAAATCGTACTCCTTAGCTTTGTTACAAAAATCAATAGATGACTCTTCTAAGGCCTTAGGGAATATGTAGAATGTTCCCTGAGGCTTTACTACTTCAAAGCCTAGGTCTACTAATTCATTGTAGATTATATTCGCATTTGTCTCATATACAGATAAATCAGCAAGCTTAAAGCCTGTTCTTGTAATTGCAAGCTGCTGCGTTGCAGATGGACAATTGTGACCAATTCCTCTACTAATCTGACCGCAGATAATTGCATTGATATCTGCATCCACACACTTAGGATTAAATGCCATATATCCAATTCTCTCTCCAGGAAGACTCATTCCTTTAGAGTATGAATAGCAGGAAATTGTATTGTCATAATAGTGGCTTGGATAAGGAGTCTTTTTGCCGTCAAATGCAATCTCTCTATATGGCTCATCGGAAATTATGAATATCTCGTGATTATATTCCTTTTGCTTAGCCTCTAAGATGCTAGCAAGCTTCCTAAGTGTCTCCTCAGAATATACAACTCCTGATGGATTGTTAGGAGAGTTAATAAGAATTGCCTGCACATTAGGATTAAGTGCCTTCTCAAACTCATCGAACTTAATCTGAAAATCAGCAGTATTAGCTGGAATAATTGTAAACTTCGCCCCTGTCGCCTTAATATAAGGAATATACTCAGGGAAAAATGGAGCAAATCCAATTATCTCATCCCCTGGCTTTGTTACAAGTCTAAATGCGTGAGCAAGACTTGAAGCAGCGCCACTTGTCATGAATATGTGCTTCGTCTCGTATGGAATATTGAATCTCTCACGAAGCTCACCAGCTAGATATTCTCTTGCCTTGGTATTACCAAGAGATGGAGAATATCCGTGTATATCCATTGGGTCCATTTCCTTGTAAATGTCAATTACGCTCTGAGTAAATCCCTCTGGGCAAGGTACGCTAGGATTACCCAGACTATAATCAAATACATTCTCATAGCCGATTTCCTGACCCCTTGCTGTTGCATATTCACTAAGTTCTCGTATTACAGACTTGCCTTGCAGCATCGCCTTGAATTCCTGATTAATCATTATTAGCTCCCTTCTTACTAAGTATAAATTATGATATCTGAGAAAAAACCTGTGCGCTCATATAGAAAATCGCTCTACAGGTTTTTTCCTCAGATATCCTGCCAGCTACTATTTGTTCTTATCAGCAGAGTAATTAATATCTATTATGCACGTCTTCGGCGAAGCACATCAAGTCTTTAATCTCCAATGGGGTGCCGTCGTCAAGTATGACTTTTCCTGTCATGCGCCCGAAGACCTGATGCTGGTCGGATTCGATGATACCTGCATTGATTCTTGCAGCGCGATCTAATACTGGAACGAAGTCCATCTCGAATCTGCCATCTGAAGATGTGAATGTCCATGGTGACATATATCCCTGCATTGGTATGTTAAATGTTACATCATCAAGCTTATGACATACTCCATCATAGAATAATATATTCTCTGATGCTGCCGAGGTATCACCAAAGCCATAGCCTATATTGAATCCAAATGGCTTACCATTGACTGTGCCATTACCAGAACCCCAATACCATCTGTTATCGTATGTCCATACACCTCGGCCCCAATCTAATGTTCCATAATTTATTGATGGGTCGAACTCAAATCTATCCTCCCCAAGGCGTAGATATCCATATGCAGGCATACAGTTAATCTTCTGATTATAGTAGAAGGCTGTCTTCTTCTCCTCCCATGGAGTTGCAATAACCATTGTATCCATCTTAGGCTGATACAGCTTAATATCAGCAGAAAATGTCTTACCCTCATAGAAATCAAACATTACACATTCTATATGACGTAGCTTACAGCTTCCCTTCTTCTTGTCCTCAGGCGTTATCATATCGCCATACATTTTGTATGCTTCATCATAGCTTATGGTCTCATGCTTATAGCTAAGACTTAGCCTCTTATCTTCATATACTATATCTCCCTGGGCGGAGTTTTTCGGCATTTTCATCTTGCCCATTGGCATTGCATTAAGTATGGTCTCTGTATGCTCCCAGCCTTCCTTAAGATTTAGAAATGACACTGACTGCAGACCAATATAACCATCATCTGAGAGAGTAAAGGCACCTGCGAAATCATCATTTAGAACCATATAATAATCCCACTCCTTGATTCTCATCTTAGGAGCCTTAATCTGCTTCCTGTCGTATCTTGTAATCAGAGCCTTAGACCAACCAGGCTCTGTTAATACACCATTCTCATCTAACAAATCATGCCTGTCTAATATCTCGTGATTGCGCATCTGTACCACCCCCACTTTCTTCAGCCTTCGCTTCCATGAATTTGTGATTTTCAAGTCCCATTGCAAGATTAGGACTGTAGAAAGGGTCACCCTTCGCTAATTCATCTGATAGCTTCTCCACTAATCTGTTATGAGACCCCTCTTCACTTATTATATTACTATTATTTTTCTTTGCAATAATTGTCGGGTCAATTATTATACGATACCCTTTGGCTCTTGCTCTAATACAAAAATCAAGCATCACATCTCTGCCAGACAAGGAAGTATCAAATCCTCCTAAAGACCTGTATGCCTTCTTACTTATCATACAGAATGCTCCATCTACCATTCCAATCTCTCTTGGAATCGGCTGAATATTCTCATAGCCCGAATCTCGCAATTTATAATTGTAAAATGCTGGATACACATTTGCATCAGTATCATAGATATATCCGCAATTCTCCGTAGTCCAAAATGGCTTGGCAAATCTCACACCCACAACAGCCACATCCTTGAGCTTGATGTAACCATACATGGTCTCAAGATAGTTCCTGCCAGATACCTTCACATCCTTTTCCTTAAGAAGCATATAATCCTTAGAACGAATAGTAGCGCCTGAGCCGTCATATATTACCTTCCAAAATCTCTTCCTAGGGTCAGTATCAATCTTCGCCTTAATATTATTGCGAGTAAGGTATGCCTTGACGCTAGCCATATTCTCTTTATATATTAGCTCTTCTAGGTCAATATCCGCACTAGTTACAGGATTCTTCATAAAATCAGGAAAGACCGACCTGATAATTCCCATAATCGCCCCTTCCTTCTTAGGTGGAAGAACGCTTTCATTATTCTGCATTATTGCTTCATCAACAATATCCTGAGACATTATTCTCTTATAGTATAAGAATTTAGGGATATGATAGAATTTACATTTCTTCTCAATACAGCGAAGAAGGAATTCATACATATAGGCTTCAGAGAGTACCTCTCTTGTTGTTCCAACCTTCTTAATAACATCTCTATTAATTACAACCATGTCCCCTATATAATTATTGCGAAGGAATAATTCTTTATTGAAGTCCTGCTTAACATGAATGTTGGTCTTCTCCACGCCTTCAAGGTCAATATGGTCTGAATAGAGGATATCAGCATTTCCCACATCGAATATGGTACCGGCCATGTGATACAGGCAGTGAGGATCGAGCCTGTTATGACAATTGGTTACAAGAATGTAATCCCCTTCAGCAAAATGAAAGCCTATGTTAGTAGCATAGGCTTTACCTTTGTGATTCTTAAGTTGTCTATAGTGTACTCTGGTATCCTTCGGGAAGAACTCTCTTGTTATTCGCTCGAGATTGGAAGAATAGTCATCATCAATGATGTAGAGCTCCCAGTTCTCGTAGTCTTGAGCAACTACCGACTCCAGAAAGTCTCTAAAAAATACTTCCCTAGTATTAGAACACACAACCAGAATTGTAAAAGTTGTTATCTTCATGTAATTACCTACTTAATATTAAGATGCCAAACACCTGCTCGCTCATAAGAAAATCGCTTGGCAGGTTTTGGCATCTTAATATTCTAGCTTATATCCAAACACCAAACACCTGCATTCTCGTATTATTTAGATCCTTTACCTGATAGGACGACACCAATTGTCTTAAATAGTATCTTAATATCAAGCCATATATTCCAATTGGCGATATATTCTGTATCGTAAGCTACCACGTCTTCAAAATTCGTAATGTCGCTTCGGCCACTTATCTGCCACATACCAGTTAATCCTGGCTTGAAGCCTAAGCGGGCTTTGTGATGGAATTTGTACATCTCGTATTCGTCCTCTGTTGGTGGTCTTGTACCAACAAGGGACATATCACCCTTCAATACATTGAAGAACTGTGGCAATTCGTCAATGGAATATTTCCTCATAAATCGACCAATAGGAATAATACGAGGGTCATCCTCCATCTTGAACATATTGCCATCCATCTCGTTAGCTTCCATAAGCTCCTTCTTGCGCTTGTCTGCGTCAACATACATAGAGCGGAACTTATAGAAGGTAAATCTTCTACCATTCTTACCGATTCTTATCTGCTTATAGAATACCGGTCCAGGGGACTGAATCTTAATAATTGGTGCAAATATTATGAATGCTATAAATGTAATTATTAGTCCAATTATTGAACCCACAATATCCATAAGTCTCTTAAGGAATAACTGTCTTGTGCTGGCAATATGCATACTAGTTGTAAGAACTACGTAGCTTGCGTAATTCTCTAATACCATATTAGGCATCATATAATTAGTATGTACAAGGCTAATATGTACAGTAACTCCAAGCTCCACAAGGGTATTGGCTAAGGCCTCAGAGCTGGCTCTTGTATTACCGTCAATATACACCTCATCAACCACATTGGTTCTAACATATTCTAGGAAATCATCAGCTTTGGCAACAACTGGAATTCCCTGTATTGTCTGTCCCTCTAAATCAGCATCTACCACAACAACACCAACTACCTTGAAGTCAGTGTATTTGTTATGAGCAATCTCATCTAGACATCTCTCAACGGTATCAGACTCAGCTACAACAATCATCTCTGACTTGTTCTTATCCTTAAGCTTCTGTCTTCTGATAACACGTTTTAATACTACTCTTCCAATATATTCAAATATAACTACAAGAACTAGGTATGTAAATAGCAACTGTCTAGAGTACATCTCCGATTGCTTCGTAGCATACATATATATTAGATATACTCCAAATACAATAAAGCAATGAAGTATTGTTGCTCTTAGTTCCTGATATTTGTTACGACGAAGAATTCCGGAATACGACTCAGTGAAGAATATAACGAAAATGTCAATTAGAACAAGCATTATAGCCATTCTAATATATAAATCAACATTTACGTTAGAGTCCAGGTCGAAATTCCACTCGAATCTCCATACATAAGCTATTAAGAGGGCAAGCATTATACATAGTATATCAACCAATGTAAAGTCAAGATGCTTAACCCAGCTTCTCTTCTTCTTACTATACATAGCAAATCTCCTACTCCCTAAGGAGTATCTATGTGGTTATAATTCTACGTTGTTCTTCTTAAGAAGTTCTCTTGCACTATCAAGAGAATCAACGCCATGTAAATTCTTAATTGGTGCGAACTCTTTTTCTCTTATAACTTCATAAGGAACGCTATCATTCATCATAGCAACCATGTCAACTACAAGTGTCTCGAACTTGTATCCATTAGGCTCACTTGGCTTAATTAATTCACCCTTATCATCGATGTAAGGTATCTTCTTCTCAACCACGTGAACAGGCATACGGTTATTCATAATCTCTTCAAGCCTTGATACCTTGAATATATAGTTAAGAATAACGCCAAATGCATATAGATAATCGCCACTTTCATCAGTAGCTTCAGCCATCTCCTTGCTTAGCTCATAATATTCAACGATATATGGCTTGCCACCCTTCTTACACAAAGCTCCCATCTTCTCATAAGCATCTACCTTGTGCACAACCTTGCTTCCACTATCGGCACCACTAAGTAGTGTTGCACCAATAAAGCTTGGGTCGGCAATTCTCTGAAGCACATTATCAACTGCAAATATATTGAGCCACTCAACACCTCTTGACTTAATATCATCAAGTAGTCCCGCCTTGGCAAGGGAAGTAAACCAGCCTCCATTACCATTAGGAGAGGTTGCAAGTCTTCCCGGTCCTTCTAATAATAATTTGCCATCAAAATCAACAGCTGCAGCCATCTCCTGAATAAAGAACTTAACATATTCCTTAGGATAGCCAAAATAATTCTTTTCTTCAAAGAACCTTATTGTCTCATCATTGTTCTTCTCAGATGTCATTACATAAAGAGGAACGTATGCTCCAGCTTCATTAGTAACATCTAATAGATTATTAATCAGACAATTGAATATACATAAATCTCTGTTAATACCTACATTCAATTCGCCCTTAGGCTTGTCAAGACCAAGGCGAGTGCCCATTCCACCAGCAAGAAGAACTGCGCCTATCTTGCCTTCCTTAATCGCATCAATTCCAGCCTTGGTAAATTCTTCTTTTCTGGCTTCTATCTGTGATACATCTACTGCTCCTAGAGGCTCAATGTCCCCCTCAGACTCTTCTGAGTCTTGGCCTACTAATGCAATAGTCTCCCAGTCAATCTCTTCAATCTGTCTAAGAAGCTGCGCTTGCAGATCTGAAGATAAGTCATCAAAGCCCTTCATTACATGCTCTTGATTATGTTCCCTTAGCACCTTCAATGCTTCACTTTTGTCCATAGTAATACCTCTCGTGTATTCATCTTATCCCACAATAATATTAACATTTTACCATATATGTACAATTAAGTCTATACAAGCACATCATCTTGGGTTCATCATTTTAAAAAAGGCGTCTATCACAAAATAGTGATAAACGCCATTATTAATTACTTTTACAAAACAAATACTTATTATTTCTTCTTAACTGTAATCTTGTCAAGATGCCAAATGTCCTTAACATACTCTTCGATAGTTCTGTCAGATGAGAACTTACCAACGTTAGCAACATTAAGCATTGCCTTCTTAGCCCATCCTTCTTCATCACGATAAGCTTCTTCTACCTTCTGCTGAGCCTCAGCATAAGATCTAAAGTCAGCAAGAACGAAGTATGTATCAGCAAACTGAGTCTCTTCAGTATTAAGCAAAGAATTGTAAAGTGGTCTGAACAATTCAGGGTTGTCTGGGCTATAGAAGCCATTAATTAACTGCATTAATACCTTACGAATCTCCATATCAGAGTTGAAGATATCCATTGGGTTGTAATCTCTCTTAGCCTCGTGAGCGATTACTTCATCAGCACTCATACCGAAGATAAATGCATTCTCCTGTCCCATCTCTTCAACCATCTCAACATTAGCACCGTCCATAGTACCAATTGTAACAGCACCATTAAGCATGAACTTCATGTTACCAGTTCCAGATGCTTCCTTAGATGCAGTTGAGATTTGCTCAGATACATCTGCTGCTGCAAAAATCCACTCAGCATTAGATACTCTGTAATCCTCAATAAATACAACCTTAATCTTGCCATTGATTGACTCATCATTGTTAATTACCTCAGCTACATTGTTAATTAACTTAATTGTAAGCTTGGCAATTCTATATCCTGCTGCAGCCTTAGCACCGAAGATAAATGTTCTTGGATAGAAATCCATCTCTGGATGCTCCTTAATCTGATTGTATAGATACATTACATGAAGAATGTTAAGTAGCTGTCTCTTATACTCATGAAGTCTCTTAACCTGTACGTCGAAGATAGAACGTGGGTCAACATCAACGCCGTTATGCTCCTTGATATATTTAGCAAGACGAAGCTTGTTCTGATACTTAATATTCATGAATTCATGCTGCATTCTTCTATCCTCAGCATATAATTCAAGCTTCTTCATCTGTGATAAATCTGTAATCCAGTCCTTACCAATTCTGTCTGTAACCCAGTTAGCAAGTAATTGGTTACCATGTAATAAGAATCTACGCTGTGTAATACCGTTAGTCTTATTATTGAATTTGTCAGGATACATATCGTAGAAATCCTTAAGGGATTCCTTCTTAAGAATCTCAGTATGAAGTGCAGCAACACCGTTAACTGAGTGACCTGCTGCAATAGCAAGATGAGCCATCTTAACCTGACCATCCTGAACGATTGCCATACGAGCTACCTTCTCATCATCATCTGGGAACTTGTTTTGTACCTCGATTACGAATCTTCTATTAATCTCTTCAACAATCTGGTAAATTCTTGGAAGAAGTCTTGAGAATATCTCAATAGGCCACTTCTCTAAAGCTTCAGCCATGATTGTATGGTTTGTATAAGCACAAGTCTTAGTTGTTACAGCCCATGCTTCATCCCACTCTAAGCCCTTCTCATCCATAAGGATTCTCATAAGCTCAGCTACTGCAAGAGTAGGGTGAGTATCGTTCATCTGGATTGCAACCTTCTCATATAATTTATGAATATCATCATGATTTCTAAGATATCTGTCAATAGCTCTCTGAAGAGAAGCAGATACGAAGAAATACTGCTGCTTAAGTCTAAGCTCTTTACCAGAGATATGGTCATCACAAGGATATAATACTTCAACAAGGTTACGAGCAAGGTTCTGATCCTCAACCGCCTGAATATAATCACCCTTATCAAAGGAATCAAGTCTGAACTCTTCCTTAGGCTCAGCATCCCATATCATAAGTGTATTAACCATGTTGTTGTCATAACCAACGATTGGCATATCGTAAGCAACAGCCATAACAGAGCTATAGTCATCATGAATGAACTTAGTTGTTCCATCAGGATTCTGCTCAGCACGAATATATCCGCCGAACTTAACCTCGTAGCTATATTCAGGTCTCTTAAGCTCAAATGGATATCCATCCTTCAACCAGTTATCAGGAACTTCCTTCTGATATCCGTCTCTAATCTGCTGCTTGAACATACCATAGCGATAACGGATACCACATCCATATGCTGGGTAGTTAAGTGTAGCAAGTGAATCTAAGAAACATGCAGCGAGACGACCAAGACCACCATTACCAAGTGCTGGATCTGGCTCTTCATCCTCTATAGCATTAATATCTAATCCAAGCTCATCTAAAGCTTCCTTAACCTTCTCATATGTACATAGGTTGATTAAGTTATTACCTAATGCTCTACCCATTAAGAATTCCATAGACATATAATATACAATCTTAGGATCCTGCTCATTAACAGCCTTCTCTGTTGCCAACCAGTTAGTAATAACTGTATCCTTAATAGCAAGAGCTACTGCCTGATAAGCCTCTTGTGCAGAAGCATCTTCGAATTCCTTTCTATATAATCTTCTAACATTGTCAACAACGTCCTTCTTAAAGGCCTTTTTGTCGAACGACTTCTCTAACATGTGTGAACCTCCTTTTATTTCTTACACACGCTTAACAAAGAGTTCTACGTCCTCTTTATTAATACTCCACTTCTTACTATAACTGTCAAGACTACCTTTTGTCAATGAATTTGCAAGGACCTCTCCACTGATAACATCTGAATTTCTCTCAAATATACCGTTGATTCTGTCCGTTCCGTTATATGCCACCTCAATATGGTCCATAACCTCGAAGCCTGCGTCCTTACGCATTGTCTGAATCTTGCTTATAATCTCTCTTACGAAGCCCTCTTCTATTAGAGCATCGTCTAGGTTAGTATCGAGTACGACTGTTACATCGTTGTCACCATCTGTAACAAAGCCTTCCTTCTCAACCATCTCTATTAACAAATCATCCTCTTCAAGCTTAATGCTTTCATCAACCTCAGGAAGTGTAATATATCCGTTAGCCTTAAGGTCTTCGTAAGCCTTATTACCATCTAATGAAGACAGGGCATCCTTAATTCCCTGTAGGAATTTGCCGTATTTTGGACCTACTGTTCTAAGCTGAGGCTTGAAGTTATATGTTGTAAAGCCTGATACATCATCTGTAAAATGTGCTTTCTTAACATTAAGCTCTTCTTCAATAATTCCTACATAATAATCAGGAAGACTCTCCTGTGATGTAACAAACATCTGGCCTATTGGCTGTCTGTTCTTAATGTTGGCACTATTTCTGCAGGCTCTACCAAATACAACTATCTTAAGAAGAAGCTGCATATTCTTCTCTAGCTCTTCATCAATCCAATCCTCATTAACCTCAGGGAAGTCACATAGATGAATTGACTCAGGTGCGCTACTATCAACCGACTTAACAAGATTAAGATATATCTCTTCTGTCATAAATGGAATCATAGGAGCGGCAGCCTTACATATCTCAACTAATGCTGTATATAATGTCATGTAAGCATTAATCTTATCCTGCTCCATTCCCTTAGCCCAGAATCTCTCACGAGAACGACGAACATACCAGTTAGACATATCATCTACGAATGCTTCTAGCGTTCTTGCTGCCTCTGGAATTCTGTAGTTGCCAAGGTTATAATCCACATCCTTAATTGCTGAATTAAGACGGGAAAGTAACCATTTGTCCATAACAGACAATTGATCATAATCTAATGAATACTTAGTTGCATCAAAGTCATCTATGTTAGCGTATAGTACGAAGAAAGCATATGTATTCCATAGTGTTCCCATGAACTTACGCTGGCCTTCCTGTACTGCCTTACCATGGAATCTGTTAGGAAGCCATGGTGCTGAGTTAATGTAGAAATACCATCTAATGGCATCTGCACCGTATTTCTCTAATGCATCAAATGGGTCAACTGCGTTGCCCTTAGACTTAGACATCTTCTGTCCCTTCTCATCCTGAACATGTCCTAATACAATAACATTTTCATAAGGAGCCTTGTTAAATAGAAGTGTTGACTCCGCCATAAGAGAATAGAACCATCCACGAGTCTGATCCACTGCCTCTGATATGAACTGTGCAGGGAACTGCTGCTCAAATAAATCCTTATTCTCAAATGGATAATGATGCTGCGCAAATGGCATAGCACCAGAATCGAACCAGCAGTCAATAACCTCTGGTACACGCTTCATTGTCTTACCACAATCAGGACATGTAAATGTTACTTCATCAATGTATGGTCTGTGTAATTCAACATTTGCACTATCAGGATTACCACTTAACTTGGCAAGCTCTTCTCTCGAGCCAACTGATGTCTGATGGCCACAGCCTTCACACTCCCAGATATTAAGAGGAGTTCCCCAATATCTGTTACGAGAGATACCCCAGTCCTGAATATTCTCAAGCCAGTCACCGAATCTTCCTTTACCAATAGATTCAGGAATCCAGTTAACTGTATTATTATTGCGAATCAGATCATCCTTAACCTCTGTCATCTTGATGAACCATGATTCTCTTGCATAGTAGAGAAGTGGTGTATCACATCTCCAGCAGTGTGGATAATCATGCTCGAATTTAGGCGCGTCAAATAATAACTTTCTGGAAGATAAATCCTTGATTACTTCAGGGTCACAGCTAATAGCACCCTTCTTCATCTCTTCCTGCGTAGGCTTTGCTCTCATTCCACCAAATGGTGACTCATCAAGCATAACACCCTTCTCATCTACCATCTGAACAAGTGGTAAATCGTATTTCCTACCTACCTTGGCATCGTCTTCACCAAATGCAGGAGCAATATGAACAATACCAGTACCATCTGACATTGTTACATAATCATCACAGGTTACATAGAAGCCCTTCTTGTGCTGATTCTCAGCTACCTTAGCCGCGCAGTCATATAGTGGAACGAATTCCTTACGCTCTAAGTCAGTACCCTTGTAAGTCTCAAGCACCTCGTAAGCCTTGCCATCATCCCCTTCTTCGAGAAGCTGACCTAACACCTTATCAGCAAGAGCCTCGGCAATATAATATGTATAACCATCAACAGCCTTAACCTTAAGATAAGTCTCGTCAGGGTTAACACATAATGCCACATTACTTGGAAGAGTCCAAGGTGTTGTTGTCCATGCTAAGAAGTATGCGTCTTCATCAGCACATTTGAAACGAACAACTGCAGACCTTTCCTTAACAGTCTTATACCCTTGAGCAACCTCCTGAGAAGAAAGAGGTGTCCCACATCTTGGACAGTATGGTACAATCTTGAAGCCCTTATACAGAAGCTTCTTGTCCCATATCTCCTTAAGTGCCCACCACTCAGACTCGATGAAATCATCATCATAGGTTACATAAGGATTATCCATATCAGCCCAGAATCCAACAGTACCTGAGAAATCCTCCCACATACCCTTGTATTTCCATACTGACTCTTTACATTTATCAATGAATGGCTCCATACCATATTCTTCAATCTGTTCCTTGCCGTTAAGACCAAGAAGCTTCTCAACCTCAAGCTCAACAGGTAGACCATGTGTATCCCAGCCAGCCTTACGAGGAACGAACTTGCCCTTCATTGTCTGATATCTAGGAATCATATCCTTGATAACACGAGTAAGAACGTGGCCTATATGTGGCTTTCCATTAGCTGTTGGTGGACCGTCATAGAAGGTATATGTCTCACCCTCCTTACGACTATCCATACTTTTCTGGAAAATGTTATTGTCTGCCCAGAATTTTTCAATTTGCTTCTCACGATCTACAAAGTTAAGATCAGTTGAAACCTTTTCGTACATTTTATATCTGCTCCTTCCAAATCTATATCATATTATATATTCCTAAATTATTCATATTATTAATTATCATATTAACAAATGCGTCATTGCTCATTATAAGGTTCATACATATTATAAGAAGAACTACAGAAGCAACGCTGCATAGAATACCTGCGATTGCAAGGCCTTTGCCCTCGCCCCTTCTTAGCTGTGCCACTCCAAGTATAATACTTATAATAGAAGCAAATAAATTAATGATGCTACAAAACAGCGACAGTGATATCACACCGAATACAAGGGATGCAATTCCTAAGCCCTTACCCTTAGTTACCACCTTATCAGTATTAAGGGCCACGCTGCTTGCCGGCGCATCGCTATATTCTCTTTGCTCTGGCAAATACGAATTAGAAGGGGTTTCTTCTTCCTGACTCTGTATTGGCAGGCTACCTGTAACATCCTCATCAGCAACCAGATTAATGGTGCTTTCCTCTTCTATCTTACCTGTTACGGCTTCATCAAGGTATTTGCCCTTAGGCTCAACGCCACCGGCTTTGCTAATATCTTCTTTTTCTTCATCAACAAACATGTAGCTATTATCAGACATATTCACTCATCTTCTTTCTGCTAAATGCTCTAACAACATAAAAACACACCCTAATATAGTACCATAATTAGCGAAAATAGCAATACTACATACCCTCAAAATCTTTGTCAAGGGCCCTTCGATACATAGTCTCCTTGAAGAATCGCTCTATAGAATCAAGGAGATTCTCTTTCTGAGAAGACTTAAGCAAGTATCCATCTGGCTTGTAGTTAAGAATCTTGAATACATGCTCCTTGTCATTCTTGCCAGTTAGGAATATAACTGGAATGCTCTTCATATCCTCATCAAGTCGAATGCGCTTCATCAAATCATACCCGTCAAGATTAGGCATTTCGTAGTCCATAAGAATTAAGTCAGGCTTACTTGCACCTAAGCCCTTAATCAATTCTTCTCCCTCATTAAATGCTGCAATATCATAGCACTTAGAAAGCCACTTGCTAACGATTGCAGTATAGTCAGGGTCATCATCCACAAGGAATATTGTCTTCCTTCTGCTATACTCCTCTAGGAGCATACTATATCCTTTTATGTCTTCTGTGAATTTCTCCATTTTCACAGGTCTTGTATAGACTTCTGTAACAAGGTTATATCCATTGGCTCTTCTTGCGATTTCAATATCCGCCTTATCACCTATAAGAAGAAGTATCTTAGAATCATCTGTGCATATCTCACTAAGAAGATTCATTGTTATCATAATATGGGACTCATCTCCTGATACTGGATGATACAACACAATATCCGCCCTGTCTCTATAGGAAATAATCTCATCTGGCTCATCCCCTACAGAGATTATCTGATAATCTGCTTCCTTTAAGCTCTTCTCAACTCCCTTAATTACAATTCCATGCTTTGGACGAATGTATAATACGGTGTGAGATTTATCATATATTCTTTCAGGCTCCTTCTTCTCCTGTTCGGCCTCGTTGCTAGCCCTTATTAATTCTTTGATAATATCATCTTCAAGTAATGGCTCTAAATAATCGGAGAACTTGGTATAGGCTTCTAATAATTCCTTAGTATATTCATTAATAGTTTCTATATCCATTTCGCCTGCAGCATCCTCTAGCTTTTTAGCTAGAGCCGCCACATCTCTTGCACCCACAAGTCTTGCAATACTTTTTAGGGAATGAACACTTAACTTATACATTGTCCATTCCTTGTTGCCCTTGAAGCTGACTATATCATCTCTCTTCTCTTCAATAGAAGAATAGAAGACATATAAAGCGTCAAGATAATCCTCTGCACTTCCGCAATTCTCAATGCCCTTTACCAAATCAATATGAGGTACCCTCTTAAGCCATAGAGGAAGCTTATCTAATTCATCAGCATCCTCAGGATACTCCCCTATCATAGGCTCTTCATCTTCAATCTCTTCTTCAACTATCTCTTTTTCCTCAGGAAGATAAGTCATCAAAACCTCAGCTAGCTGCTTAGGGTCAATTGGTTTGATTAACACATCTGCAAAGCCTGCTGCCTTATAGAGATTAATGTTCTTGCGTCCTTCCTCTGTGGTGTGACATATTACTGGAATCTCCCTGCCTTTTTTCTGGAAAATGTCCTTTAGAGCCATCAATGTATCAACACCGTCAAAATCAGGCATTCTATGGTCTAGCAAAATAAGGTCATAATCATTCTTCTCGACAAGGTCAAGACATTCCCTGCCACTCTCTGCCTGGTCCGAAGCAACTCCATTACTCGACAGTAAGGATGCAATAATCATTCTGTTAATAACCATATCATCTACGATAACTACGCGAGACGCTCCCGATTTATCCATCAAATATCCTCCTTAATTAAGAAGCTTATCAATTGCTGCCATAAGCTTGGGCTTTCCCTCTGACTTAGACACATAACCGTTGGCATGATAGTCATTTACAACCTCTTCAATATCAACGTCATCAATACCTGTTCTAAATAGTACCTTAACATCTTCGTTGTCCTTACGAATAGCAATAAGGGTATCCTTGCCATCCATATCCGGCATAGAATAATCTAATAGCACCAAATCAAAATCTTCCTTCTTCAATATGTCAACAGCCTCCTGGCCAGAAGCTGCTCTGCTTACTTCATAGCCAGCCTTAGTAAGCCACCTTTCTGTAATCATAATCATATCTAAATCATCATCAACAATAAGTATCTTCATAACTTATGACTCCTCTCCTTATGCAACGTCTTATCTCTTGTATTGACATATATCTTAATTACACATATCGCTCAAGCATTGCAAATAACGCATCTGGTTCTACTGGCTTGGACAAATGTGCATTCATTCCTGCATCTAAGGATAGCTGAACATCCTCATCAAAGGCGTTAGCAGTAAGGGCAATAACCGGAATATTCGCATCCTTCCTATCTGTAGCCCTAATTTCCTCGCAGGCTTCCAAACCATTCTTTACAGGCATTCTAATGTCCATAAGAATTGCATCGTAATATCCTTCCTTGCTGTTTAAGAACATTTCAAATGCCTCTTCACCATTAGTGGCAACATCAACCTCAATAGCCTTAAGATTAAGAATCTGCTTCATAATCTCAGCGTTAATTTCCATATCCTCCGCTAGGAGTACCTTCTTGCCTGATAAATCTACATGGGACTCGTCAACTATCTTGCCCTTGCTTCTCTTCTCTGTAAGCACATTAACAGCCTTGAGAATTCCACCTGCAAATAAAGGCTTAGCAATAAACTCATCCACTCCCGCCTCCATGGCAGTCTCCATGATTTCATCCCAATTATATGTAGTAAGAAATATCGCTATTTCATCATGTCCATAGCTTCTTCTTATATCCTTAGTTAATTCGATACCATCCTTATTAGGCATCTTCCAGTCAAGGAATGCGTATTTGTAAGGGTTCATAAGGGATGATTGCTTATTAATCATCATCATGGCATCCTCAGCATTAAGGGCAATATCAGCCTTAACTCCCAGCCTTCCTAGCACCATTACAGCGTGCTCGCAGGCCGTCTTGTCATCGTCCACAACAATAGCGTATGCTCCCTCAAGCTCGTCCTCCATGGCATTACCATCATCACATATTCCAAGAGGAATTCGAATCTCGAACTTGGTTCCTTTGCCCTTCTCACTGTCAACCTCTATGCCACCACACATCATATCTATAATATGCTTGGTAATTGCCATTCCAAGACCAGTGCTTCCATAGGCATTGCTTGTTCCTTCCTTCTCTTGCTCTCTTTAACCAGTGCTTTTAGCAATGGTTTGTTAACGAACCGCCCTTAGGAGTATACTTTACGGCATTGCCAAGGACATTGATTATAACCTGCTTAAGCTTCATATCGTCTCCGATATAGTCATCATCAAGACTACCCTTGACGCTACATTTGAACTCAAGCCCTTTCTCTTCACACTGGGACTCTGTCATTGTATTTACTTGTTCAAGCATACTACTAAATGAGAATTTCTCCTCATTAAGCTGACTGTTACCTGACTCAATACGACTTATGTCAAGAATATCATTTATAAGGGAGAGAAGATGCTTGGCGCTATCGCCTATCTTAATTAAAGTATCCTTAGTCTCCTCATCTAAATCCTGTCTTCTTAGGGCAATGTTATATAGACCAATTATGGCATTCATCGGAGTCCTTATCTCGTGACTCATATTAGATAAAAATGCTGTCTTGGCCATGTTGGCTCTCTGAGCTTCCTCAAGAGCCCTTGCAAGCATCTGACTTCTTTCTTCTTCAACAACGCTAAGGGATTCATTATCACTTGAAGCGCCATTATATTGCTTAACAAGTCTATGTAAAATGTCCTTAAGATTGCGATATTCCTTAAGAAGGAATGGTGTATCCCTTCTAACCATATCGTAGTCCTTATTCTTGCCGGCCTGCTCTAGTGTCTTGGCCTTTTCGAATATTTCCTCTGCTCCAATTGCGCCGGAGGTACTCTTAAGGGAATGAACATTGAGTATGTAATTCTCCCAGTCCTCATTCTCAACATATTCTTCTATCTGCTTCGACTTAGTCTCAATAGCAAGCTCATAAGTCTCTAATGCGAACATGTAATCTTCTGCATCACCACAGTACTCTAATCCCTTCTTAGGGTTGAGCTGCGGATAAGTAAGGATTGCCTTAGGAAGCTTATATAATTCATCATCCTCATCATCATTATCATCAGACATAATTACAGAATCTGCAGGCAGGTATTTAAGCATCATACCCTCCATCTCATCCACATTTACAGGCTTGGTAAGATAATCAGTAAATCCTGCATTGAGAAGCTTCTCCTTATCACCTGCCACCGCACTTGCAGTAAGAGATATTATAGGAGTTGTGGCGTACCTTTTCGGGAATCTCTCCCTTATCTCATTAAGAGTCTCTATTCCGTTAAGGTTAGGCATTCTGTAATCTAGGAATACCAGGTCATAGTGCTCCTTACCGAACTTCTCTATACATTCTCTTCCGCTTACAGCCACATCAATGTGCATTCTTGAGCGGCGAAGAAGTCCCACAATAACCTGAAGGTTCATAGGAGTATCATCTACTACAAGAAGGCGCATTCCAGGAGCCGTAAGGAATCCCTTCTTCTTAATAATTCCCTGATTCTCATCAACATAGGTATGAAAATCAATGTCACCAATAGTTGTATTATCAGCCACCTTCTGAGTTACACTGAAATAGAACTTAGAGCCAACACCATATTCACTCTCAACCTTCAATTCACTATCCATTAGATTAAGCAGCTGTCTTGTAATGGCAAGTCCTAAGCCTGCACCCTCGATAGAACGAGTCTTCTTCAAGTCAAGTCTATCAAATGGTTCAAATAGCCTCTCAACATCTTCCTTTCTAATACCAATTCCTGTATCAGTAACTGACACCGTAAGAACAATCTCATCCTCGCTCTTTTTCTCATAGGCTATGTCGCAGCTGACACACCCTTTTTCAGTGTATTTTACAGCGTTAGTAAGAAGATTAGTTATAATCTGCTTTAATCTAACCTCATCACCATATAAGGATTTAGGCATTGTAGGATCAACTGTAAAGTCAAGCTCCAATCCCTTAGCCTCTGTACGAAAACGCACCATATTGTAGAGATCCACCACAACTGATGGTATGTGATATACCTCCGATTCAAGCTCCATCCGTCCTGTCTCGATTTTAGAAAAGTCTAATATATCACTTATTATTCCAAGAAGGCTCACACCGGCCTTCCTTATATTCTCAGAATATTCTAGAATCTCTGATTCATCAGTTTCCCTTTGAATCATCTCATTCATTCCTAAGATGGCTGTTATAGGCGTTCTTATCTCATGGCTCATATTAGACAGGAATGCACTCTTAGCCTCATTAGCTCGGCGCGCCCCTTCTAATTCTTCTTTTAGTAAGTCAGCTCTTTCCTTCTCTTCTCTTGCCAACTTAATATCGGTAACATCGGCAATGAATACATAATACACACTACCTATCCCAGGAACATTTGCAAGATGACCATAATCACTTACCCATCTAATCTGGCCGTCCTTGCGAGGAATTCGATAATCAACATAATCTAGCTTCTTGGCATTGTCCTTCTCCTGAATCTGATCATCAATTGATTTCTGAATAGTATCAAAATCATCAGGATGCACCATTCCCTTGAAGGAATTGCCTACGAACTCTCTGAATTCTTCCACCGTCTCGCATCCGTATATATCGCACACAGCCTTGTTTACATACAGAATCTCGTAAGGTGGCTCCTCACGATATATAAAGCATCCACCTGGCATCTGCTCGGCGAACCACTCTAGGGCAGACATATCATGCTCTTTAGAGTCAATATTCTCTAGTTCTTCTTCAAATGTTCTGTTTCTCTCCATAGCCTGTTACCTCATATAAAATGTTAAATAAAAACCCTAACACTTTATTTTTGCATATTATAGGAAGTTTTTCAACAAAAAAGGAAGGGATATAACCCCTTCCTTTATTAGCTTACGCTTAATATTTTAATCATTTGCCTTGCAAATAATCTCTCTAGTTAAAGCCTTCTCTTGCCTGATATGTTGTATGAAGAAGCTCATGTGCCTTATGTGAGTTAGGCTCACCTAAGAACTTATCATATAACTCCTTAATCTGAGGATTGTTATGAGACTGTCTAAGGGCATTTCTCTCATCCTCTGAATATAGGGCATCAGCTCTCTTCTGTCTGTAAGTATCAACAATATCATTGTCCTCATTAGGTAAGAAGCAGCTTCTAACCACCGGCTGTCCGCCACCGTT
Organism: uncultured Lachnospiraceae bacterium; assembly: GCA_900316395.1. Classification (GTDB taxonomy): domain Bacteria; phylum Bacillota; class Clostridia; order Lachnospirales; family Lachnospiraceae; genus RUG191. The sequence continues at coordinate 30,667 of ONCT01000028.1, forward strand.
GACGCAGCCTCCCGGACATCCCATAATCTCTATAAAGTGATATTTGCTCTTGCCGGCTCTTATATCATCAAGGAGTACCTTGGCATTCTTCATACCATGAGCAACTGCTACATTGACAACAGTTCCGTCTATATCGAGGGAAGCCTCCTTGACTCCTTCAAATCCTCTTACTGCTTCGAACTTAATAGCCTCGTGCTCTTTGCCTGTAAGAACGAAGTAAACTGTACGAAGAGCAGCCTCCATAACACCACCTGTAACACCGAATATTACGCCGGCACCTGTATAATCACCCATAATATCAGCATCATATTCTTCATCAGGAAGTCTGTCGAATAAGATTCCCGCTCTCTTAATCATTCTTGCCAGCTCTCTTGTAGTAAGAACAGCGTCAACATCAGGCAAACCGTCTACCGCTGCGTTTTGCTCTCTCTCCTTCTCGAACTTCTTAGCTGTACAAGGCATAATAGATACAACGAATATATCCTTAGGGTCGATGCCCTTCTCCTTGGCATAATACGACTTGATAATCGCACCCTGCATCTCATGAGGTGATTTGCATGATGACAGATGATCCAACAGATCGCCATAGTTATACTCTGCGTAGTTAATCCATCCCGGAGAACAGCTTGTTATCATAGGAAGTACTCCGCCATTTTTAATTCTTCCGAGAAGCTCTGTTCCTTCCTCCATAATAGTAAGGTCAGCACCAAAGTCAGTATCATATACCTTGTCGAATCCAAGTCTCTTAAGTGCTGCAACCATCTTACCTGTAACAGGAGTTCCAACCTTCATGCCGAACTCTTCACCAAGAGCTGCTCTTACAGCAGGTGCAGTCTGAACGATTACATGCTTACCTGCCTTCATAGCCTCATCAATCTTGCCTATCTCAGACTTCTCCATTAATGCACCTGTAGGACATACGCTTACGCACTGACCACAGAGGATACACGGTGAATCCTTCATAGAGCGATTCTGTGCAGGTGCAACAATCGTATTGAAGCCTCTGTTCTCGAATCCCAGTATTCCCATACCATGAGCATTCTTACATCTTTCAACACAACGACCACACAGGATACACTTAGATGTATCTCTTACAATTGATGGTGTAAGGTCATCATAGGTTGTAGGTGTCTTAGAACCTACGAATCTGTCTTCTCTGGCACCCGTAGCATAAGCTACATTCAAGAGTTCACATTTGCCATTCTTATCACACTGCTGACAGTTCTTATTGTGATTAGAAAGTAACAATTCAACAGATGCTCTTCTTGCCTCAGATGCCTTAGGAGAAGAAATCTTAATCTCCATTCCATCATTTACCGGATATACGCAGGATGCAACAAGTCCTCTTGCGCCTACTACCTCAACGAGACATACACGACAAGATCCCCTGTTACATTCTCCATGATTAAAAGTACAAAGTGAAGGGATCTCATAACCACACTCTTTGGCAGCTTCAAGGATTGTTAATCCCTCTTCTACCTCATATGGGATGCCTTCGATTTTGATATTTATCTTAGCCATTTTCATCCCCTCCTTATTTCTTTATAATAGCCTTAACTTTACATGCTGCCATACAAGCTCCACACTTAACACACTTGTTAGGATCAATCTCCATTGCAGGTAATTTCTTACCAGGAGCGATGTAGTCTGTCTTAGATATTGCATCAGCAGGACATCCTCTGGCACACATTCCACAGCCAATACATTTCTCCTTGTCAATAGCATATTGCATTAGCTTCTTACATACGCCAGCAGGACATTTCTTATCCTTGATATGTGCAATATATTCATCTCTAAAATGTGAAATTGTAGAGTTAATTGGGTTAGCACTTGTCTGTCCTAAAGCACAGAGGGAATTAGCCTTAACTGTCTTAGATAGCTCCTCTAATTCATCAAGGTCTTCCATTGTTCCGTTGCCCTCGGTAATCCTTGTAAGAATCTCTAACATTCTCTTAGTACCGATACGACACGGTGAACATTTACCACAAGACTCATCACAGATAAACTCCATGTAGAACTTAGCCACATCAACCATACAGTTGTCTTCATCCATAACGATGGCTCCACCAGAACCCATCATTGACCCTTTAGCAACAAGGTTGTCAAAATCTATCGGCTCATCTAAGAAATCTTTCGTCAGACATCCACCTGATGGTCCACCAGTCTGAATTGCCTTGAATTCCTTACCATTAGGAATTCCACCACCAATGTCATATATAAGTTCTCTTAATGTAGTTCCCATAGGAATCTCTACAAGACCTACATTGTTAATCTTACCACCAAGAGCGAACACCTTAGTTCCCTTAGATTTCTCAGTACCAACTGATGCGAACTCAGCTGCACCTTCTCTTAGGATAAATGGAACACAGGCTAGTGTCTCTACGTTATTAACGATAGTTGGCTTGCCCCACAGACCAGATACTGCTGGGAAAGGTGGACGTGGACGAGGCATACCTCTCTTACCTTCGATAGAATTAAGAAGAGCTGTCTCCTCACCACATACGAAAGCTCCTGCTCCAAGTCTGATATGTGCTCTGAAGTTAAAGCCTGAGCCCATAATATTGTCACCGAGCAATCCCTTTTCTTCCATTTGCTTAATAGCAATCTTAAGACGATTAACAGCAACAGGATATTCTGCACGAACATAGAAATATCCGTTAGAAGCGCCAATTGCGTAACCCGCAATAATCATTCCTTCTATAACTGCAAATGGATTACCTTCTAATATGGAACGGTCCATAAATGCTCCAGGGTCACCCTCGTCACCGTTACATACAACGTATTTCTCATCATTGTCCTGATTAAGTGCAAATTGCCATTTACGACCTGATGGGAAGCCACCGCCTCCACGACCACGAAGTCCTGCTTCAAGCACTTCATCAACAACCTGCTGTGGCTCCATCTCAAGAGCCTTCTCAAGTCCCTGGAATCCGCCAAATCCAAGGGCCTCATCAATGTTCTCAGGATTGATTACTCCACAACCATGAAGGGCTACACGCCTCTGCTTCTTGTAGAAATTAATATCATCCTGCTTAGCAACCTTTTCCTTAGTAGATGGGTCAACATATAGTAATCTGTCAACAACCTGTCCACCAATAATATCTTTCTCAATTATTTCTTCTACGTCGTCAATCTTAACTAGTCGATATAATGTATCTTCTGGATAAATCTTAACGAAAGGTCCTTGTGAACAGAAGCCAAAGCAACCAACCTGGTTAACTGTAACCTTGTCAGACAGTCCCTTCTCCTCTACAAGCTTCTCGAACTTCTCTCTAATATCTGCCGAATTAGATGAGAGACATCCTGTACCACCACACAAAACGATAGCTCTCATACCGTTCTTGCCAGCTAACTTGTCATCAAATGCAGTTGTACAGTCATGTACTATATTATTTAGATCGTCTTTACTCTTAATCATACAGCTGCACCTCCTGCTTTTCTATAAGTGTCAACAACTTCCTGCACCTTATCAACAGTCATCTTAGGATATACCTTGCCGTTAATAGATACTGCAGGTGCAATACCGCAGGCTCCGATACAACGAAGCGCATCTATTGTGAACATACCATCCTTAGAAGTCTGTCCTGGCTCAATCTCAAGAATCTCAGAGAATTTGTCAATAATCTGCTGAGCTCCCTTGACATAGCAAGCTGTACCAAGGCAACATCCAATAATGTATTTTCCCTTTGGCTCGAGAGAGAAAAATGAATAGAATGTTACCACGCCATATATCTCAGCTACTGAGATACCTGTTCTGTCTGAGACAATCTGTTGTACCTCTAATGGAATGTATCCATACTCGTTCTGGATATCACTTAAGATCATCATTAGAGGAGTCTTCTCATCAACATATCTGTCGCAGATTTCGTTAATGGTTTTGACACCATTCTCACTAATACCACCCATAATTAACCTCCTGTATTAATTATTATTTATCCTTCAAGTTCCCTATGGGAATAGTATAACAAATAATACACAATTTGTTCATACTTTTTTTGAAAACTTTAAATAAGTTACACTTCCTGCAAATTGCGTATAGCACAATGTAGTTATCAGCATTGTCGTACATAAAAAAGGAAACTGTATATCCCGATACAGTTCCCTGAAATTATTATTATTTGTATTGTGATGTATGTGGCTATTACTAATTACACATATTATTGCCTGCAAATCAATGCGATTAATTATGTCGACTTCCTTTACGTGCTAACTGACCAGGTCCACATGAGCCATGGTGCCGGCGCTTCCGTCTTCGTGAAGATAGAAGCCGCTCTTCCTAATTACGGCATTAGTATCATTGTTATCACTAGTCAGAGAAAATGTTGAATTCACATTTCCAAGATATAGAGCACCTATATCCTTATCCTTAAGGGTGTATAAAGACTTGGTTCCATCAGAGTTGACCTGCCATAATCTCAGCTTGTCGAAGACTTCATCCGCTTCATCAATCCAGCCGTTGCCGTCGCTGTCATAAGCCGACAAATCCTTGAAGCCGTCGCCGGACTTGGTGCCGAAGAGCTCGCTTCCATCGTCAATCTCGCCATTGCCATTAATGTCTAATGCAAGAAATGCGCTTGACGAGCCTAGCATGGAGATGGAATCCATCTCGCCGTCAGTATCAAGGTCGAATTCGAACTTCATATCCTCAACAGCTGTTGGATTAGAATCAAGGTTAATAACTAATGGGTCAATGTACTTAAGACCTGTCTCGTAGCTCTCACTGTATTCTGCCGCGAAGCTTCTACTCATAGATACATCAATTCCAAACTCAATCTCTCTTCCGTCTGCTGTTACAACCTTGCCCTGAGTCGAGAAGTTAGTTGTCTCGCTCTCATAGTAGCTGGCAGTATGATTCATACTTAAAGAGTACGCGCTCGGAGACATGCCACCATAAGATGACATCAAATCTCCCAATGACTCACTGCTTCCTCCCATGTGCTTGAAGAAAAGTAATCTAAATAAGAAATTCATTGTCTTGAATCTCATTATTGTAAGATCATCGTCTGATAATTGCTGCGAATCAGCATTAGTCTTCTCTATACTTTGTGGGGAGTAGTTAGTTGTTATGCTTTCATCCGGTTTTCCTCCTTGAGCTGCTCCTGTCATTCCTTCAGCATTCCGCTTTCTCCTCCGCCGGCTCCTCCCCGCTCCGGTCCGCATCGCTCGTCACCC
>ONCT01000054.1 GCA_900316395.1 uncultured Lachnospiraceae bacterium
AATTGTTGACGATATAGAAGTGTCTACGAATGTAGTTGACGTGGATGAAGAAGACATTACAGAACCTGAACTGTCGGGAAGTAATACAGAAGATAATTCAATTAAGGAAGGTAAGATATTCTATGATATTAAGTTTAATGCAAAGGCGCCTAATGCAGATGACTATATTTATCTTATAATTAATCTTGAGGCACAAAATGATGAGCGTTTAACTTACCCTCTACTAAAGAGAGCAGTGTATTATGTATCAAGAATGATTTCTTCCCAGAAGAATACTATATTCTACAAGTCTGATTATAAAAAAATTCGCAAAGTTTATTCAATCTGGGTTATAATGAATACAGATAAGGAAAATACAATTACAAAGTATTCTATGAAGGAGCAATCTCTTGTTGGAGATGTGAAGGAGGATGTAACTGATTATGACCTTATGTCGATATATATGATTAGGCTTGGCTCGGAGATTGACGAAAATAACGAATCAATCTTAAGATTGCTAGGAACGATATTCAAGTCAAAGGACAGTAAGACTCAAGAGCGAATACTTGAAGAAGAATATAATATACCAATGGTAGTACATAGGAAAGGAGAGGTGAATGATATGAGCAGTCTAGGTGAAGGAATATATGAAGAGGGCATTGAGAAAGGCATTGAGAAAGCTATTCAAACTCTTCTTATGAAAGGCAAATCAGTAGAAGAGGTTGCCGACCTACTTGATGTTGACATTGACAAGGTAAAGACCGTAGAAGAAAACATGCTGGTTAATGCATAAGACTATATTGTAAAACGTATCCCTCTTCCAGTTCTTGGAGGAGGGATTTTTCTATTATTCACTCAAGCATATTAGTTTTCTTATGGATTATATGTAGAATCCCCACCCCGAGTAGCACACCAAGTAGTACACCAGCACTATCAATACACACGTCCTTGAATTCACCACTGCGTCCTGGGACGAAGAGCTGGTGGAATTCATCTGTAGTGGCATAGAGCGTGGCAAGGGCCCATGATATAAGGCATTGGATGTACCATTTTATGGACAGGCCATATATGGATCCCATAACCAGAAATCCCAACACAGCATATTCTAATACATGAGCTGTCTTTCTAATTGGATGGTCAACCGATGCTGCGAAAGCAAGCTGTTCTTCAACAGGCTGCTTCTCGAAATCAACTATGAATATCCTTCCTATAGTAAGTCCAACTTCATAGCTTGCGTGGCCTGATTCATCTGCATCCTTTGCAGAAAAAGCAAATATAACTATCATCCATATAATTGTTAGTATTATAAATATTCTTCTTCTCATACATTTATTATACCCCATATTAAGGAGACTTTGAGAAATAACTGATGGATATGATATAATATAATATATCACAAGGGGGAGTTCTATGACAGATAGGGCAGATAAGTTCAAGGCAAAATCAAAAGAGTGGGCCCCAGGATTGATAATAGGGGGCTTTATTATATTAATATGCTTGTGCATCGTAAGCCTTTTGGCATTTGGGATGGTTCTAGCTACATACGATAGCGATGTATTTGCGGCCTTAAATATTGGTGTCAGCCTCCTTGGCGTATTTGTATGCACAGCTTTGTATTATGGATGTATGCGTGATGAGCGCATGGATTCAAAGTTCTCGTCGAGACCATTTATTCTAATGGTATTCATCGTGGCAGTATGCTTTACAGTAGACCAGCTATTCTGGTGCGCAGAAGGATATGAAGAAATCATGGGTTTATTGGTGGTGTCAGGAACTATCAAGAATATCCTTGAACTGGTACTGGCATATTGCTTCTGGAGGTATTCTAAGAATATCCTTAGTGTTGATGGCAAGGTAATTAAGGTATTTGACTATATTGCCAAGCTTGCAATAATTCCAGCAGCCATTTATGTCTTGCTTAACATTATTAATCCAACTGTTTTTTCAATAGATGCTGACGGCGTATATTATCGCTTAGGACACTTTGATTATAGTGATATCTATGTCTTCATTATCTTCGCATTTATAATTGCGGTTCTTATAATGTCTAAGGAGCCTAAGAAGGTTAAGGGAGCCATTATCGCATTTATCGTATTCCCTGTAATTCATTTTGCCCTTGTGCTTGGCTTTAGCATTTTTTCCACCCAGGACGCGGCGGTGCTGATTGGAATTGTTATAATGTACACATTTCTATTCTCCGAGCAGGGGAATAAGCTGGTGCTTAAGGAGACTGAGCTTGATCTGGCAAATGATATTCAAAGTGCCATGCTTCCGAATAACTTTGCTTACTATGAGAAACGGAAGGAAATAGATATATTTGCATCCATGAACCCTGCGAGAGAGGTGGGTGGAGATTACTATGATTTCTATATGCTAGATGATGACCATCTGTGCATATCTATTGGAGACGTCTCAGGCAAAGGCGTCCCTGCGGCTTTATTTATGGTATCCTCTAAGAACAATATAGCCAGATTTGCCAAGAGCAGCATGTCACCGGCTCGAATCTTAGAGGAAGCTAATAAGGAAATTTGCAATAATAATGAACATTCTTTCTTCGTCACCGAATGGCTTGGAATCCTAGAGCTGTCAACAGGCAGGCTGGTGTGCGCTAACGCAGGCCATGAGTATCCTGCAATAAGTCAGGGTAAGAAGCCCTTCGAATTATATAAAGACCCTCATGGAATTTTCCTTGGAGTATTTGAGGAAGCGACCTACGAGGATTATGTGGTTGAGTTATCGCCAGGCTCTAAGGTCTTCGTATATACAGATGGTGTTACAGAAGCCGTTAACAATAAGATGGAGCTATTCGGGAAGGAACATTTGATTGAGTCATTAAATAAGTATCAAGATGAGGCTCCTAAGGGTATTATTGAAAATGTTAAGAGTGACGTAGATGAATATGCTAAGAATAAAGAGCAATTTGACGATATAACAATGCTTTGTATAGCGTATTACGGTGCCTCTAAGAAAGCGTCTGATAGTGGCATCTATGAAACTACCATTGAGGCTGATGTTAATATGCTTCACGATGTGCAAACTTCTATTAGGCGTATGGCTGAAAGTGTAGAATATGACAAGTCGAAGCTAATGCAGCTTGATTTGGTTGTGGAAGAGATATTTGTTAATATTGCAAGCTATGCCTATACCCCTTACAAGGGAAATGTTACTGTTAGAGCTGAGCTTGTTAATGATGATACTACAATGAAGGTTACCTTTATTGACAAAGGAAGAGAATATAATCCTTTAGCCAAGGAAGACCCTGATGTAACAGCTGCGGCTAAGGACAGGACAATAGGTGGTCTGGGAATATATCTTACTAAGCAATTAACAGAAGATCAGGAATATGAATTTGTTGATATGAAGAATGTATTTACATTCTATAAAAATATTATATAGAAATCCCCTTTACAATTTGCGGTTTTTGATGTATTATTATGTGGAAATGAAAACCACGATAGAAATAAATTAAAACTTTGATAGAAATAATGGGTGATTATGTATTAAGCTGTTGTTCAACAGCGGATTTAAGTAAAGAGGATTATAAGAATAGAGATATACATTTTATCAGCAATACTTATGAGATTGATGGCATAAGATATGTTGATGATTTAGGTGAAAGTGTGTCATACCCAGAATTCTATCAGGCTATAAGAGAGGGAGCCAAGACTCGTACGAGTCACATCGATAAAGCAAGTTATGTTCAGTATTTTGAAGGCTTCCTTAAGGAAGGATTAGATATCCTTCATATTACTCTTAGTAGCGGCCTGTCGGTTACAGTTAACTACGCTAATGAAGCGAGAGATGAACTTAAGCTCAAGTATCCTGACAGGACCATATATATTGTGGATTCCATGGCAGCATCTTCTGGTTACGGATTAATAATGGAAACCCTTGCTGACAAACGTGATCAGGGTGCTGACCTTAAGGAATTATATAGATGGATTATTGAGAATAGGATGAACATGAATCATATCTTATTCTCAACTGATCTTACAACATATCTTCGAGGCGGCAAGCTTTCTAAGAGGTCTAAGGTTAAGGCTGAGAGGAAGGGATATTGCCAGCTGCTATACATGAATTATATAGGAGAGCTTGTTGTTAAGGATCGAATCAGAGGCACGAAGAATGCGAAGCAATGGATAGTGGATCAGGCTTTCCTAGTTGCAGGCGAGAATTATGATGGTAAGGTGTATATGAGCCATTCTGATTGCTTAGATGATGCCAAAGAGGTTGCTGCAATGCTTCAAGAGAGGCTTCCTCGAATTGAAGGAGAGATTCAGATAAAGGACATTGGTAATACTGTCGGCTCCCACTCAGGCCCAGGAACTGTGGCTATATATCTGTGGGGCGACACGCGAGTAAGCTAACCCTTTTATTTCTTTATTTTTCCCCCTGTTCGTCAATAGACGGCGGGGGATTTTTTATATGCAGTATATTGGTGAGACTTCTTGTTATATGCGAGGATTTTCTATATAATTAGTCTATGAGCACAGAATACGAATCATTAGTCAACAGAATAATGTCTCTTCGCCGTTTCGGCAAGAAGAAGGGCATTGATGTATCCTCGGAAATGTTAGACGAATTAGGAAGACCTGAAAAGAACATGAAGGTCATTCATGTTGCAGGCACTAATGGCAAGGGCTCAACCTGTAATTACATTGCTAACATTCTGATGAAGCTTGGCTTTAAGGTGGGACTATTTACATCTCCGCATCTTGTTGATTTTAGCGAGAGAATTCAAGTTGGAGTTGATGATACATTTACCAGGATAAGCCATGAGGATGTCCTAAGATTGGGACATAAGATATTGGATATGGAAGGTGGCTTTGAAGCGACTATGTTCGATGTGTGCTTCGTTACGGCTATCTTATATTACAAGGAAATGGCATGCGATTATGTGATTCTCGAGACGGGGCTTGGAGGCACCTATGATTCAACATCGGCTATATCCTGCATTCCCAAGGTGTGTGTTATAACAAGTATAGGCTTGGATCATACGAAGTATCTTGGCAGTTCAATTGAAGAAATTGCTAGTAATAAGGCAGGGATAATTGTTGATGGAAGTAAGGTGGTATTATCCCATATGAGTAATGTGGCTCGCGATGTCATATTGCAGGATTGTGAAGACAAGGGGATATCTAAGGGCGATGTAGTAGTGGTTGATGAATGTGATTATTCGCCCTATAAGGTCCTAAGCAGGTTGGGTGGCTTTCAGTCATACAATGCCAAGGCAGCCATTGCTGCTGTTAGGACGCTAGTTGAGGTTGACAGAGACAGCTTTATCATTAAGTATATGGAGTACAATCAGAGAGGCGCCGAGCATTGTGGCAAGGATTGTGAGAAATGTGCTGATATAGATAAATCTTGTGAATTGAGCTTTGATGAGTGGGTGAATTCCTATATTAATGTAGGAATTATTTCCATGAAGTTCCCTGGCAGAATGGAGAAATTAAGTGATAATGTGATTCTTGACGGAGCCCATAATATTGAAGCATTTCGTATGTTGAGTAAGACCTTGAGTCAGGAATATGAAGGTCGAAGTATTCATATTATAATGGCGGTCCTTGAAGATAAGGATTATAAAGAGGAGATTGAGATAATTGCTCCTGTAGCCAGCGAATTTCTTACTGCAACAATTGATGATAGCCGCGCTAAGAGTGGCGAAGAATTAGCTGGTATGATTAGTAATATGGGCTATAAGGCAATTTATCTTGGAACAGAAAGGGAGGCAGCAGCATTTATTGACAAATTAATTAAAAAAAATGATGCAAAATCTTTCTTAGAATTATATAATAATCTATATGTGGTTTGTGGCTCCCTGTATTTTGTGGGGAATATTAAGAGGTTACTAGAGTGATTACAACAAGAGTTGATGCACTTAGAATAATGGGACTTCCAGTAGGGGCATCTTCCTTAGATATCAAAAATGCATATAAGGAACTATCCAAGAAATATCATCCTGATGTTGTTGGAGAAGAATATTCCGGGATGTTCGCTCAGATTAATGAGGCCTATGACTTCTTAATGAAGCATCCTGCAGTAAGTCGTAAGGTTCTTGGCAATGATGAGAAGGCAATGCAGCGCTATGCTAATCAGCGCAGCAATCGTGACAAGGCTAAGAGGTATGAGTTCAAGGACAGGATGCGCAAGAAGGAGAAGGAAGCCAAGCTAGAAAAGGCTGCCAAGGAAGCCAGAAGAAAGCGTGAAGAAGAGAAAGCTATTAAGCTTAAGGCAGAACAAGAAGCCGAGCGCCAGATTAAAGCAATGGAAATGGCGATTATAATTTCTAAAATGATTGGAGAGAAGTAAGATGAGTAGAGAGAAGATTGAAGCTAATAACGAGAGAAAGAAGAATTATAAGCAGTATAATAGAAAGGCTAAGGCAAAAAAATTGACGGCCTACATTCCTGTCATTGTAATAATTGCTATTGTTGTGTTATTTGCAGGAGTTGGAGCTTATGCAGGTTATACTTCATACAAGGCTAAAAATCCAACTTATGATATAGTTAATATGGATCCAATTACAGATTATACAAGCACCTTAGAGAAGGTAGAATAGATAGACTATAATATAGTGTAATGAATAGCCTCAGGTATTTGCTGAGGTGCCACAAAAGTTAGACTTTTTAAGCGTAGCAGTTTTATGGCTGCTACGCTATTTTTATGTCTATACTTTTTTCAGAAGTTTTCTATTGGTGTTATATGTATTCTCACCAATACCCTTCTTAGAGAATCCTGCAAGATATAGGGTGTCCATAAGTTGGGACAGCTCATCTCTTGATATTTTAATCTTAGAGTCAGCACCTTCGTCATGCCTAGCCATTATCATTGACTCAACCTCTCGTACAGAAGGATTCTCAGCTTCCACAAGTCCGCGCTTCTTCCATTTCTTGAGGTAACGCCTGTATTCAAGAAGCAGGGCGTCCCCGAATAATCCTTGCTTAGCAAGTCTTGTTCTTCGCCATTCGAATATCAGTAGTCGACCTAACAACACAAGCAGGACAACAGCAATTAGTGCGCAAATCATCCATATAAATGGTAGCAGCAAGTATCCGAAGGTTTTAGCAAACTGCGCAAATGAGCCTGAGGAAGCAGCATTTAATGCGTCACTTAGAGCATTTGCAGCATCGCTGCCACTGTCGCTATCTGAACCTAGTGAGCCATTGTCTCCTGAAGTGTTATCTACTAATCGCTCTGTAGGATTGAACAGTCCAGCAAATATTCCGAAGATTCCAAGGTTTCTATTAGATGTCTCTGTTTCTGTGGCAGGTGGTGTCATTTCGTATGGAATCCAACCGTAGCCATCAACATATATTTCCACCCATGAGTGAGCATTTGCATCAGATAATTCAATTCGATATAGTCCCTGCGAAGCAGGATTCTCATCATCTGCCTTGTTAGAGGTGTCCCTATTATCGTACACCCATCCCGTAGTATCATCTGCGATTTTGTTGTTGTTCATAAGAGAGCCTGGCTCTAACAGATAGCCTTCGCAGTATCTGGCAGGAATGCCCATGTATCGAAGCATAAGTGTTGCAGAAGAAGCGAAGTGCGCGCAGAAGCCATGTCTGTTCTTCGTTAAGAAATGTTCAACAATATCCTCATTATAAGGAGTAGCACCTGGTGCCATAGTATATACGAAGTTGTTTTCGTAGAATTTCTTAAGGTTCTCCGCAATCATAATAGTTCTTTTTTGAGGCTCCATTGCGTCAATTTCCTCGTTGGTAAGAGCAGCCTCATTACTTACAGCAGCAAGTGTTCCTGCAAGAGTAGATGGATATGACAAGTAGAGGGATTTGTATGCGTCCATCTTCTCAGGGGAGTTAGCGCCGTAATTAGCATTTGCCATAAGAGGCACATATATGGTCTCGTAAGATTTCTCATCAAGAGAAGCATTAAGTGTAATTCGAGACGCTATGTCGTTCTCATTAGTATAGTTGCTGCGCACAGGAGAAATGCCAGTCTTTGCTGCAGAGCCCTCAGTTGTAGTAAGAAACGGTATGTATGGCTCGTAGTTGTATGTCTTATCAGCACCAACATTTTCAATATGCATCTTAAGATATTCCACGCTGTCTCTCTCTGCAGGCGTATAATCGTCGAATGCAATTATATCGTCAGCAGTTGTAAGCATACTGTTCCCAGAAAATGTATTATAGAAATGATTCCTCTCATATCTGACACCGGTGTACGCTTTAAGGTACATATCATTGTTGTTCTCCCGGACATAATCAACAATTAAGTCTGTCTGATAATCAGGATTGACACTTCGAATTCCGCCTAACTGTCCCTTAGACAATCCACCAACGGCGTCGTATCGATTAAATAGCGCAGTAACGCCGCTGACAACTACGGTCTTGACGTACTTATCAGTCACGTCCTTAACAGCATTTGACAGCTTCTTGGTAGAGAAATCGCTATTGAATACGCTGCCAACCACAAGCATTACGATAGCAGACAGAATGACGGAATAACCCAGCATCCATACCATTCCCTGACCGCTGGCGTGGTAGTAGTGAGTCTGCTTCTTCTTCGTTCGACGACGGCCAAATGGCAGGTCCTTCTTGTATTTGTAGGGCAGGGTGTAATGCCCGGAGCGCCCTAGCACCGCAACAGATATATATACAGCAAGAAGCATCACAAGATAGATTCTTGGCGGAACAATATCTATGTAAAATGCGAATTGAAGCGGCAGGAAGGATACAATAAATGTCATTGGAAGGTCCATATATCCCGATATTGTTATATTGAAAAATATGGAGAATACGCCACCAACAAAGATTAGCATTACGCTCACCGTAAGGTTCCTGTCGGCAATCTGTTCCTCGGCCACACGACCAGACACTATGCTAAAGAAGGTCTCATAGCGGCTAATAACTTCATTTAAGAAAGCCTGGAAACCTGAGTTGATATACATATAGAAGGCAAATGCCATAATTATCAGCAGTATAAATACCACAACATAACCTGTGTAGAAGGTGATGCGGTTATAATATATGAAGGAAGACATTATTGATAGTAGCAGGAGTGTGATTGCAACAAGAGGTGTGTTGAAGGGCAAATCGAAGGAAGCCGCAAGCCCCACAATTGTTCCATACACTGCAAGAAACAGCAAAACTGCGCGCACTAAGCAAAGGAAGACGCGATTGTCTGACTGCTTCTTCTTAATATCTAACAATGTGATGCCATATAATTCGCTTTCCATCAAGCGGGCTTTTTCTTCTCGTTTTCTGCGTCTTTTCTCCACGAGTGCTCCTTAATAAGTGTGTTTTACATCTCTACAACCTTGCCATCCTCGATTCGAATCATTCCATTTAAGGCGGCAGGATTATGCCCAACATAAGTATCGTAGGCGTTCTCGTAGCCCTCGATAGGGCAGCGATACAATTCGTATAGTGCGGAGTACAAGTCCTCCTCTTCGGTCACTACCTTCATGGTAAATGTGTTGTCTTCGCTATGATATATTGCAACAGAGAAAGGCTCCTTTTCCCTGATTAAGTCTTTGCCAATTGCAAGGAAGACATCAAGGGTATCCTGGAGTGTATCTTCCTTGGTGGAATCAACATTTTCAATATCTTCAGAGAGATTAGGCTTGGTAAGGACCGGGAAGATAAGATAATACAATTCTTTGATTTCCTCGAATTCACGAATCATCATCTCGTCCGTCTTGGCTGTAAGCTTCCAGTGGACGTCCTTGAGCCTGTCCCCTACGCGATATTCCCTAAGCTGCTTAATGTCCTGGGTTCTTTCGCCTCCTACAGTATTGACTTCTGACGGGTCGCCGTCACTTGCCGATGCGGCAACGCGCTTTCTCGGATAGGCTGGGGCAGGCACATCTTCGGGGGTGACAGGGATTTCTAAATTGATAGAAAGTGGCCTGGTAAATGTATATAGGTGCAGATAGTCCGTAATATCTATGCTTGTCATTTTCAGGGTGACCATACCTGATTTTGTTACAGAAAATGGCAGAGTGAATTCCCCATTTTTCCTTGACTCAGCAGGAAATATGAATTCCTGTGGCTCAGGGTGTGGGTAATACAGATTCTCATAAGTAAGCTTAATTACGCAGTTGAGAAGCGGCACAAAGCCTTTGTAGTTAGTTGTGATTTTGACATTTAATATGCCATTTCTCATAACCTCTAAGCTAAGCGGTGTGGCGGTGATTTCAAGCTTATCTATTTCATGCTTCGTAAGAAGGATTGATAGTGGAACTAACAGGGCGAGAAGAAGTAGTAGCACTGATAGAAGGGGTTGACGATAGAATATGGCCCCTAGCAGCACTAGCAGAATTTCTAATATATATGTGATTATATATGGAATGTTCTTTTTGTTCATAGGCGTTAATTCTAATTGACCTTAGGCTGCGGTACATTTCTTAGGGCGCTAAGTAAAGCACCTTCTAAGTCCTCCCCTGCGGCAATACTTTGTGTCGTGAGCTTGACACGATGATTGGAAACTGCAAGGAAAATATCATGAATATCTTCAGGTATGACGTAGTCGCGGCCGTTAAGATAAGCATTTGCCCGAGCCATCTTGAGAATAGCAATGCTTCCTCTAGGACTAAGCCCAAGGGCGAAGCGAGGGTCATTTCTTGTTTCTTCAGTGATAGTAACAATATAGTCGTAGATGCTTTCGTCCACATGAAGGGTGCTAACATCTTCCTGCATCTTAAGAAGTGTAGCGCTATCAGCAACGGCGTTAACATCTAAGAGATCAGTCTGGGAATTGCCCTTAAGTACATCGATTGCGTCTTCATGCTCAGGATAACCCATAGTAAGACAGGTCATGAATCTATCAAGCTGCGACTCTGGAAGACGCTGGGTTCCCGATGAGCCGAAGGGATTCTGCGTTGCAATTACGAAGAAAGGATTAGGAACCTCTCTTAGTTCTCCCTCAACAGTTACATGGCGCTCCTCCATAACTTCAAGAAGGGCGGACTGAGTCTTAGGAGACGTACGATTTATCTCGTCTGCTAAGAATAGGTTTGTGTAGATGCTTCCTTCCTGGAAGCGGAATTCTCCTGATTTTCTGTCATATAGCTGGAAGCCAACCAAGTCACTTGGAAGAACATCAGGAGTGAACTGAACTCTTCGATATGTAAGAGAAAGTGCCTTCGAGAATGCCACTGCAAGTGTTGTCTTACCTACCCCAGGTATATCCTCAAGAAGTACATGACCTCCTGCAAGTATAGTGGCAAGCACTGATTTTATTACATCATCCTTACCATGAATTACTTTCTTTATTTCATTAATAATTGCGTCTGAATTAGAATTGTTAGTCATAGTGGATTCCTCCGTATATACAATCGATAAGCGATAATTAACAAGCGCATATTTATTATATCATAAGGACATATCCTCTAACATATACAATAATATGAAGTTTTTGTGAATATAGGGCGTACTCTCTTATACAGTAATATGAGGTTTTTAAGAATATAGGGCATATTTCTTGAAAAAACTTCTTGACAAAGAGTGTAAACTTCTATAAAATAATTGATGTTGTAAGCGCGAGTGGCTCAGCTGGTAGAGCACCACCTTGCCAAGGTGGGGGTCGCGGGTTCGAACCCCGTCTCGCGCTCTCCGAAAAACCTAGTAAAATCAATGGTTTCACGGGTTAAGCAAAAATCTAAAATTTCAGAAATTCAATTTTCTACTCCCTTTTCTACCCCCTTTTTGTGGTAGAAATCTTTTATTTTCATGGTAAAATTCCAAGATTATTTAAATTCGAGGGGAGTGATTTCATTTGAGCAGACGAACTAACGGAGAAGGAAGTTGGGGCACCAAAACTATAAAGGGTGTCAGGTATTTCTATTATAGAGATACAGATCGTTCTTACACTTACGGTAAGAGTCAAAAGGAAATTAAGGAGAAGCTTAAAAAGAAACAAGAACAGAAAGCTCTTCAAGTCAATCAGAACACCACATTTGGTGAGTACATTAAGGATTGGATCAGTATCAAGCATAACGTGGTCGAAGATTCTACTTATTATGTATATGAAGATATTATTAATAGCTTGCTTCTTAACTACAAGGATTATGATTTGGCGAATAAGCAGCTTCATAACTTATCCCCCAAGGTATTCCAGCTATATCTTAATTCTTTGGCTGAGAACTATTCCAGAGCGTCAATAACCAAGATATGGCAACTCATAACGCAATGTGTAAAATATGGAGAGTCACAGGACGAGATTAAGGCGAATACGCTAAATATGGTTAAAGTACCGCTGGAGTCTAAGGTGGCTGTTAAGAAGAGGGCAATACCATTTGTAAACAGCGATGAGTTAAACAGTCTGTATGATCTACTAGAGAATAGTACGGACAAAAGAAATGTGCATAGATACAAGAATAGTAACAACGCACATGCAATAATCCTTATTGCCTATACAGGCATGCGTGTAGGCGAGATGACCGCTCTTAAGTGGAAGAATGTAAATTTGGAAGAACGTTACATAGATATCGTTGAATCTACCGGAAGAATTAAGGATAAGAATGGGAAGTATGTTGCCGTAGATAAGTCAACTAAAACGGAGACAAGTAACAGGCGTGTACCACTGCCTGCAAGGGGCTTGGAGATGATTAAGTACTTCGATAGCTTTAACCCTGATCACGAGCCTGATGACCTTGTGTGTCTTACGGCTAATAAGACTAAGATTGGTAGGAGAAATATCAATAGAACGCTTGATTCAATGTGTCGTGATGCCGATTTGCCGCATATGGGAATACACTCTCTCAGACACTCATACGGATCCATTCTGTTAGAAAGAGGCGTGAATATCAAGACCATATCCAATCTACTTGGACATAAGAACATCACTACTACATACAACATTTACATCGGTGTTGATGAGAAGACGAAGGAGAAAGCGGTGACAGTACTTGATGAGTTTTAACTTAATGCTAGGCTCGGTAAAAACAGTGTTTTTACCGAGTCTTTTACATTGAAAATTATACTCGGATGATAAAGATACTTTGGCTTTGTGAGATGGGTGTAGTATAATTATTTAATAGAAAGACAATCGAGATTTGAAGGAGTATCACTATGTGGTTTTTATTAGCGCTTGGTTCGGCAATCTTTGCCGCACTGACATCAATATTGGCAAAGATAGGAATTGAAGGTGT
>ONCT01000029.1 GCA_900316395.1 uncultured Lachnospiraceae bacterium
GAGGCTTACCCTGAGGTTAATCTGGTGCAGTCGGATACACAGTTTATAGATGTTAA
Organism: uncultured Lachnospiraceae bacterium; assembly: GCA_900316395.1. Taxonomy (GTDB): domain Bacteria; phylum Bacillota; class Clostridia; order Lachnospirales; family Lachnospiraceae; genus RUG191. The sequence goes on from ONCT01000029.1 coordinate 57, forward strand.
CGGCAGACCTAAGGGCTATTACAGAAGATATTATAAGTCGGGAGTTGTGGAAGGTAAGAAGGCTTCGAGGTTTTCAGTATTCACAAGAGACTTTCTTGGAGCACCCTTAGCTAACATGATTAGGAAATCAACATACGATAAGCTTGGAGGCTTTGACGAGAAGCTGGTATACATTATTGATTATGATTTCTTCATGAAGCTTGCTAATTATGGTAAAATCTATATAATCCACAGGCCCCTTAATTATTTTAGGATACGTGGAGATTCTAACACAGGCCAGGTAATGGGCGGCGGCAAGGAGCAGGCTTATATAAGAGAACATCGGATGCTTGTTGAAAAATACGCTTCTGATTTGAATCTGTCGCCATGGCAGGTCAACCTAAGCGTACTAATCAGAAAGCTTATGAGTTTTATGGGAAGCATATATCTTAAGATATTTCTTCCTAAGGAAGTGTGATAAAGGAAGGTTCTTTTGCTACATAATTATGAGAATTGTCTAAGCAGCCAAAACCTGCTTAGCGATTTTCTGTATGAGCGGGCAGGTCTTTGGTGCTTAGACAGTAAGATGTTAAGGCTTGCAAAAGGACCGTTTCTTAGGATAATAAATAATTATATTACATTAAGGAGAGAATAGTATTATGAGAACTTATTTGGTAACAGGTGGAGCAGGTTTCATTGGAAGTAACTACATTCATTATATGTTCAGAAAGTACGATAATGAAATTCGTATTATCAATGTTGACAAGCTGACTTATGCAGGTAACCTTGAGAATCTTAAGGATATCGAGAACAGAGACAATTACACATTTGTTAAGGCAGACATCTGCGACAAGGACGCAATATCTAAGATATTCGAAGAGAACGATATCGACAGAGTAGTACATTTTGCTGCAGAGTCTCACGTAGATAGAAGTATCAAGAATCCTGAGGTTTTTGTTCAGACAAATGTGCTTGGAACAGCAGTTATGCTTAATTGCGCCAAGGATGCATGGGAGCTTCCTGATGGTTCATTTAAGGAAGGCAAGAAGTTCCTTCATGTATCAACAGACGAAGTATACGGCACACTTGACGATGATCCTAATGCTTATTTCTATGAGACAACACCTTATGATCCTCATAGCCCATATTCAGCAAGTAAGGCTTCATCAGATATGCTAGTTAAGTCTTATATGGATACATACAAGTTCCCTGCAAATATTACTAACTGCTCTAATAACTATGGACCTTACCAGTTCCCTGAGAAGTTAATACCATTAATTATTAACAATGCGCTTCAGGGCAAGAAGTTACCAGTATATGGTGATGGTAAGAATGTTCGTGACTGGTTATATGTAGATGACCATGCCAAGGGAATCGATATGGTTCAGGAGAAGGGTAAGCTCTTCGAGACATATAACATCGGTGGACATAACGAGAAGCAGAATATTGAGATTATCAACATTATTATTGAGACACTTCTTGAGATGCTTCCAGAAAATGACCCTCGTCGTGCAAATGTAAGTACTGACCTTATTACTTATGTTGAAGACCGCAAAGGTCATGATAGAAGATACGCTATCGCTCCTGATAAGATTAAGGCTGAGATTGGCTGGGAGCCAGAGACAATGTTCAAAGAGGGTATTAAGAAGACTATTGCTTGGTTCTTTGAGCATGAAGATTGGATGAAGAATGTTACATCTGGTGATTATCAGAAGTACTACAGTGATATGTACAGCAATAGATAAAGGTTATATAGTATGTCTAAGCACCAAAGACCTGCTCGCTCATAAGAAAATCGCTTAGCAGGTTTTGGCTGCTTAGACATTTTGCTATAAATTTTTGTCACAATCATTCATAGATTGATGGGAGATGCCAATGAGAATTGGAGTTGTAATTGTTACATATAATAGAATAAAGCTTCTTAAGGAATGCTTAGAGCGAGTGCTTAACCAGACGCAGCCTGTCACATCAGTCATTGTGGTTGATAATAATAGTGATGATGGTACGAAGGAGTATCTGGATTCTATAGATGATGACAGGGTGATTGTTAGTCATGAGAGGACTAACTTAGGCGGCGCTGGTGGATTCTATAAGGCGCTTCAGATTGCATTTACTAAGAACTTCGATTACGTTCTTATAATTGATGATGATGCAATGATTGAGAAAAACTATATGAAGAAGATAGTTGATTTTGCTGATAAGAATCCTGAGTATAATGCTTATGCAGGTGCTGTCTATACGGAAGGCATGATTGATACGTATCACAGAAGAAAGCTGGGTTCTAAGTTAATCTTTTGGGAGAAGATGATTCCGAAGGAAATGTATAACAAACCCCGCAAGATTGAGCTTGCTACCTTCTGTGGTCTTGTTATTAGAGGTGACGAGCTTAGAAGCATTGGGCTTCCTGTTAAGGATTATTTTATATGGTATGATGACAGTGAATTCTGCCTTAGGATTGATGGTGGGATTGCCCTTGTACCTAGGGCTAAGCTTAACCACAAGACAACTCTTAATTATATAACTGGCAATATCATTAGCAGAATTACATGGAAGCATTATTATGGCTATCGTAATAGATATGATTGCGCCAAAAAGCACTTAGGGCCTCTTACATGTATTATGATTCTTGGAGAATACAGCGTATTTTACGCAGGAAGTCTGGTCATGTATCTTAACGCTAATAAGCGCAGTCAGGCTACATATAATATTAAAATGCTTACACAGGTTATGACAGATTGCCTGACAGGAAGGCTCGGCAAGAACCCTGATTATTTGCCATAAGGAGAGAAATATGAACAACATCGCAGCAGTAGTAGTGACTTACAATAGAAAAAAGCTCCTTAAAGAGTGCATAGAAGCACTGCGCGCATCAACTAGAAAGGTTGATGTAATTATTATTGATAACAACAGTACAGATGGTACTAAGGAATACATAGCTGATTTGATTGGTAAGGATGTTATATATAAGCGTCTTAAGAAGAATCTTGGCGGCGCAGGTGGATTTAGCGCTGGCATGAAATACGCTGTTAAAAAGGGCTATGAATACATCTGGATAATGGATGATGATACTATAGTTAAAGAAGATTCTTTAGAGCAGCTAATGAATGTTGCAGGTAGTATTCATAACAATTTCGGCTTCCTTTCTTCCTCTGTTAGATGGATTGACGGAAGCGATTGTAAGATGAATATGCAGACCTACAAGACTAATCTTACAGATTATGAGAAGGCCTATGCTGCTAAGGGCATTTACCCTGTTAATGCTGCGACATTCGTGTCATTATTATTCAGAGCAGAAGCCATTAAGGAAATTGGTCTACCCCTCAAGGAGTACTTTATATGGGGAGATGACAAGGAGTACACACTTCGTATGTCAGGCAAATTCAACTGCTATAATGTGATGGATAGCGAAGTTGTTCATAAGATGAATAATAACGAAGGCTCTAATATCACCAAGGATGATATTGGAAGAATTGATAGATATTTCTATGCATATAGAAATGATTTTGCAACAGCCAGGGAATTAGGCCCTAAGGAAATGTGCATTTATTTTGCAGGCTTTGGACTTAATGCCGCAAGAGTTATAATCTATGCGCAGGACAACAAGCTATCAAGACTTAATGTAATGTTTCGAGGCTTAATTAGCGGAATAACATTTAGACCAAGAGTCAGATATGTTAGAAGTAATGATACATAAACCACACGAAGAAGTCTCGACTCCAAATAGGAACATATAATGTACGAGGTCTGATTCTTTTGCAGAGCCTCTTAAGAGCCTTTTTAGATTTCTTAATCTGGTCCTTATGCTTTTTCTTATTTTCGCTTAGAAAACGAATATCGTTATTAGTGAATTCGAAGCAGAAGTTATAAGCCATAACATAGGCTTTATCATTAATATTTTGAAGATAGTCAAGAATGACTTTATAGGCATCATAAGCCACAAGCAGCCTGGGAATGCGCTGCTCCTCTGTCTGAGTTATGCTTGATGATACGAATCTGTAATTGTATAGAAGCTCAGGAAGCAGCACCACACTATTAATAGAGCTTGCGGCCTGAAGAACCCATAATTTGTCTTCGTACATATTAAGATTGGGATTGAAGGTAGGAATGGAATTGCCATTAGCAGTCAGGCTGCTAACGCGCCACAATTTGTTCCATGGGTAGCCCCCACCACATTTGTAGTTGTCGGAACCTACCTCTATCTGAAATGTGTTAGCATCAACCACAGTTATTTCATCTGTGATTTTTTGTATATAGGTGTCGAGTTCGCAGTAGTCGGTCCATCCGAATACCGCGCAGTCTGCATCGTATTTTATTAAGGCATCCATTGCCAAGGCCCAGGCCTCTGGCTTTAGGCTGTCATCAGAATCGACAAAGGTTAGGATGTCGCCGCTAGCAGCCTTAATACCATTATTACGAGCGACGCTAACACCAGCATTTTCCTGATGAATTACAGTGATTCTGGAATCATTGTTGGCGAAATCATCGCACATTTTAGCGCATGAAGACTTCGACCCATCATCAACTAAGATGAGCTGGAAGTTAGAATATGTCTGGTTTAAAATACTGTTAACACACTCATTAAGATATTCAGTTTCAGTATTATATACAGGTACTACAGCACTGATTAATAGTTTATTATCCATAGGTACATTATGCGACTTAAAGTGGATTTTTTCAAGTTATAGAGTTAATTAGGTTAGATAAATGAGAACAAGAAATTCTTTTGTTAACTTCCTGGCCAATACAGGAAGCTATACAATTAACTTAATATTGTCATTTGTTACGAGAACAATATTTATTCATGTGTTCTCCGCAGCCTACCTAGGTATCAATGGTGTATTTACCAATATCCTGTCTGTACTATCACTCTCAGAGCTTGGTATTGGTGTTGCAATGAATTATTTCCTATATACACCTATTGCATCTGAGGACAAGAAAACCATACGGCAGTTCATGAATCTGTATCGAGTCATGTATACCGTTGTAGGTGGATTTGTAGGTGTTGCAGGTCTTTGTCTGGTGCCATTTTTGGACTTCTTCTTAAAGGACCAGCCTGATATTCCAGGCATAACATTTATATACATACTGTATCTGGCCAACACTGTTGTATCTTATATGTGGGGATACAAGAGGGCCATTATTGACGGTCATCAGAAGAGTTACATCGGTACATTTTACAACACCATATTTACAACGACACAGTTCATATTACAGATTATAGTTCTTCTTGTATTTGAGAACTTCATATTATACCTTGTAATTCAGATTGCGTGTAGCATTGCGACGAACTTCGTGGTGGCAAGAAAGGCCAACAAGATGTACCCCTACATAACAGAGGATAGGAAGGATTTTCCTTCCAAGGAGGTACGCAAGAAGGTTTTCAAAAATGTTGGAGCCATGTCCATCCATAAGCTGGGAGACGTGGTTGTTAATAATACGGACAATTTGATAATGTCTACTGCGGTGGGTGTTACCATTGTTGGTATGCTCTCTAACTACCAGATGATACAAGCCAGCATAATTACGGCCCTTAACGGACTGTTCGGCGCATTTACGGCAAGTATAGGTAACCTTACTGTAGAAGAGGATGATGAGAGCGTATTTCGAGTATATAAGACCTTGCAGTTTCTGTGCTTTTGGCTATACAGCTTCTGTTCTGTAGGCTTCATGGTTGTATTCACACCCTTTATGGAGGCATGGGCAGCCATTGCAGGTAAGCCTTCAACGGAATTGGTAATACCTATGACAATGCTGTTAGTATTTACGGCGAATTTCTACATGGGAGGAATGCGACGAGTAATCCTGACATTTAGAGATGCCATGGGATTATACTGGTATGACAGATATAAGCCAATATTTGAAGTAATCATTAACCTTGTGGTATCCATTGTGCTGGTACTTAAGATTGGCGCAATTGGTGTTATGATTGGAACACTTGTAAGTACAATGACCACCTGTTTTTGGGTGGAGCCACTTGTTACATATAAGTATGGCTTCCATCGTAAAGTAAGGCATTATTTTGGCTTATTTACAAAATATACATTAACAACTATAGTTGTAGGTGGGCTAACCTATTATCTGTGCCATTTCATTGATATGGGTGGCATATTAGAAGTGGTTCTTAAGGTTCTTGCATGTACAGTTATCTATAACGGAATAATCCTTCTGTTATATGGAAGAACAGAGGAGTTCAAGATACTCTGGTTCGAAACCACGAAATTACTTAAGAATTGGTACAATAGGCGTTTTAAGAAGAATGCTGATGAGGCCGTAGAAGGTCAGGCGGAGGAAGTTAATTCCGAGGCAGTAGAACATATAGATGACACAGAGGATAAGACTACAGAAGATAAGGAGTAAGGTATGGTAATTCAGAAATTATTATTTCCAAGAGAAGAGGTGTGTAACGAATGGGAAATGTTCCTTCACAGCAAGGAGATTAAGAAACAGTGCCCTGTTAAGATAACAAGGAGAATATTCGAAAGACCAGAGGGCGCCCAGCTTCAGAATAGAAATAAGCTTTATGAGAAGCGCTTTAAGAAGGGAGCATTTACAATTCCTAAGGGGGACAAGGTATCCCTCCAGTCTTATTTCAACGCATTTTCAATAGGAAAATGGAGAAAATATACATTTATCCAGGACCTGACACTTCATCTTAAGTTAGATGGTAAAGTTAAAGTTAAGGCCTTCAACGCTATTGGCAACACATATCATGAAGGTGAGCCAACAGACGATACCAAGGACAGATATTATTTCAGGAAGGCAACTCGAAGAGAGATTGATGTTAAGGTTACAAAGGTTAAGGACGGCGTTAATGTAACATTTCCTAACTTAGATTATGAGGGCATATTATATGTTAAGATTGAGGCCCTTGGTGATGTTAAGTTCTACGGCGGAGAATACATAACTAATACTGCCAAGCAGAATGATGTGAACCTTGCCCTATGTATCTGTACATTTAAGAGGGAAGAATTCGTTACAAGAAATGTTAATCAGGTAATCGACGGCATTATTAACAATAAAAAATCTGTAATGAAGGACAATGTGGAGGTCTTCGTATCTGACAATGGCCAGACCTTGCCAGCAGATACCTTCAAATGTGATAAGGTGCATCTGTATCCTAACAGAAATGTAGGTGGAGCAGGTGGCTTTACCCGTGATATGATTGAGGCTGTGCTGTATCGTAAGAACAACAACCTAAGCCATGTAATTCTTATGGATGATGATATTGTATTAGATGCAGAGGTTCTAGAGAGAAACTTCCTATTCCTTAAGTTCTTAAGACCATATTATTCTAAGGCTATGATTGGTGGGGAATTGTTCGAATTGGATAGAAGATATCTACAATTCGAGGCAGGTGCTGCATATAGACAGGTTGTAATTCAGTCATTTAATCAGCTATGGGATATGCGTAATCCTGATGCTGTTGCAGCAAACGAAGTTGAGAATCCTATGAACTTCAATGGCTGGTGGTATTGCTGCATTCCTGTAAGCTATGTAAGAGAGGACAACCTTCCACTTCCTGTATTTATTCATAGAGATGATGTGGAATATGGAATGCGTAATGAGGAAAATGGAACAATTCTTCTTAACGGACTAAGTGTATGGCATCCACAGGGGCCAGGTAAGGCAGCTGTGGCTATGAATTATTATGATGTACGTAACGACCTTATCTGTATGTGTGATAAGAAGGATGCCCCAACAGCTTATGAGGTTATGAATCATATTACAAGAGGCGTTATTGGTAATATGTTAAGATACAGATATCAGGTTATTGATTGTATCTTCTATGCCCTAAGGGATTACTACAAGGGACCTAAGTACTTTATGAGCCTCGACCCTATTGATAATCATAAAGAGCTTGCCAGATTCAATTATGATTTTACAGAGCCTGAGGGTATCGACCTAAGTAAGATGAAGGATGAGAAGGCAAAAGACCTTCCTAATGATATATACCTTAAGTCAGCCCTATGTTGGCTGCTTCCATCTAGAAACTATACAAGAATATGTTCTCTAGAGGATGTGGGGCTTGCATACAGAGCAAAGCATGTATATCTCTATGATGAGAATCGCAAGGCTGGATTTATGACTACTAAGAGTTATAAGGAGGCCTTCAGAATATTCAAGGATTATATTAAGATTATGCTTCTTATTGCACTTAAGCATGAGCGTGTAACTAAGCAGTGGGCGAAGAGGAAGAAGGAATATACTTCCCTGTCTTACTGGGAGAAATATCTGGAGTTAAAGTAAGTTAATGAGAATACAAAAGCTTTTAGCGCCAAATAACAACTTAAAATCTCTCTATATCAAGGAGCTTGACGAGTTAAAGCGTGAGAAGGAGATTATTGGAGATGGAAAATGTGAAATAACATTTCCAATATCTCTTAAGAAGGGTGATATTATATCCTTCGGAACCTACGTTAATGCCCTTGTATTAGACAAATGGTTGACCTTGACTAAGGCGGAGAATATAGCTATTGTATTAAGAAGTAGTGGCAGGATTGATGCCCAAGTCTATAACTCCAGGGGCGCATATGATTGGGAGACCGATGTTAGAGCAGCAGGTAAAGAGCCTGTTGAAGTTAAGGTGTCAGAATCTAAGAAGAAGGGTGTATATGAATATACAATAAGCCTGTCCGATGTTAATTGCACAGGAGTTGTATATCCGATAATTGAGGCATTAGAGCCGTGCCAATTCTTAGGTGGAGAATATGTCTGTGATGATGTTAAGGACCTTGAACCCATTAAGCCTTGCTATGTAATTAACTATAACAGGGATGCTAAGGTTACAAGGGAAGGCATTAGCTATAATGGCGAACTGATTGTAGTATGCGACATGACGGCTGAGCTTGGGGAAAATGTCTTCATAGATAATACACAAAAGCGTAGTAATATAGTTCAGATAGCAACTTCGCTAGAGCCAGGCAACAGCCTGAACAAAGCATTAGATTATATTAGAAATGAGTCTGATGAAGATTATACACATATTATTGTAATTGATTCTAGGACGCTGTTAGATGATAATGCTCTAGCAAGAGTATTTACATTTGTATCCCTCCTTGATGATATTAGGGACAATATGATAATTCAGGGAGATATATTAAGTGATAATACACATTTAGAATCATCAGGATATCTTATTAGGGACGGTGAGCCTGTAAGAAGATATAATGGCTTCGACTTATGTAAGTCCTCTGATTGTGTTACAGCAATATCATCAGAAGAAATTGATTTCTTTAGCTTTGGGCTACTTTGTATTCCAGCCAATAATAATTTGTATTTCGAGCCTGACATTAGGAACTTCGTGGAATTTGAATATTTCCTTAACAACAGAAGGCTTGAGATTGCCAGTATTAATGGGTTCTTTGGCTATAGCCAGAGCAGTGTTAGTGAAGGAATAATATGGACAACATATTATAAGATGAGAGATTATCTTATTGCAATTATCAATTCAGAGTATGAGATGGATCGTCAGAGGTTTTCTGATTATATGGACAGGGAAATCAAGAGCTACTATAAGAAGGGAGGCTTGGAATTAGCTTCAGCAATAATTGAAGCTGCCAATGATTTCTTAAATGGCCCAGATGGCTTATACGACGAATATTGCCTTGATGAGATTAAGGAGAGGCTGGTTGAATTATCTAATAATTTTAACCAGAGGCTAACTAGTAAGAGCAACAAGGTTAAGGATAGAATAGAATTGCAAAAGCTTTATAACAAATTATATCTGAAAATTGACCATGACTATGATATGATTATGGGTAAATGGACAGAAAGCAAGAGAAAGGTTGACGATGAACGAGAACAACAATAACGGACAGGGCAACAACAATAATAATAACAACAATAACAGAAACAGAATGCCTATATACGCATTTATTGTATTCGCGCTTATTGCATTGTTCGTAACCAGTCTTATTTATACAAGAACTGGTTCCTCTTCCAAGGAAGAGATTTCTTACACTCAGTTCGTTAATCTGGTTGATACCGACCAGGTTAAGGAAGTAGTCTTCGAGGATGATAAGATTAATATCACCCTGAAGGATGACGCCACATTTACAGGCTCTGAGGACATGAAGAAGACACAGGATTACTTCTTCGAGAAGACGGGCAAGAAGATGGATGTGACATACTATGCCGTATATGTTAAGGACGACCAGCTTGTGCCAGACCTTAAGGCACATGGCGTTGATATTAAGGGCAAGGCAGCCAGCTCAACTGCAAGCATTATTCTTAATATCTTAAGCTGGGTACTTCCGATTATTCTAATCTGGGTGCTTATGAGCTTCGCAATGAAGAAGATGGGCGGCTCAGGCGCATTTGGTGTAGGCAAGAGCAATGCCAAGGTATATGTGGAGAAGAGCACTGGTGTTACATTTAAGGATGTGGCAGGTCAGGACGAGGCCAAGGATTCATTAGAGGAGGTTGTTGACTTCCTGCATAATCCTAAGAAATATACTGAAATCGGTGCGAAGCTTCCGAAGGGCGCTCTACTTGTTGGACCGCCTGGTACTGGTAAGACTTTGCTGGCCAAGGCTGTAGCAGGAGAGGCAGGAGTTCCTTTCTTCTCACTAGCTGGTTCTGATTTCGTGGAAATGTTCGTAGGTGTTGGAGCATCTCGTGTTAGAGACTTATTTAAGGAAGCTAACAAGTCGGCACCTTGTATTATATTTATTGATGAGATTGATGCTATTGGTAAGAGCCGTGATTCGCGATTTGGCGGTGGCAATGACGAGCGTGAGCAGACACTTAATCAGCTCCTTGCTGAGATGGATGGTTTCGATTCATCTAAAGGTCTTCTTATCTTAGCTGCAACTAACAGGCCTGAGGTTCTTGACAAGGCCCTCCTTAGACCAGGCCGTTTTGACAGACGAATTATTGTTGACAGGCCTGACCTTAAGGGAAGACTTGAGACACTTAAGGTTCACTCTCATGATGTTAATCTTGACGAGACAGTTGACCTTGATGCAATTGCACTTGCATCAGCGGGACTTGTAGGTTCTGACCTTGCTAATATTATTAACGAGGCGGCGATTATTGCTGTCAAGAATAATAGGAAATGTGTAAATCAGCAAGACTTGTTCGAGGCCTTCGAGCTTGTTGCCGTAGGTGGTAAGGAGAAGAAGGACAGAGTAATGAGTGACAAGGAGCGTAAGATTGTATCTTACCACGAGGTTGGTCATGCTCTTATTTCGGCACTGTCTAAGGACACTGAACCAGTTCAGAAGATTACAATTGTTCCTCGTACAATGGGAGCTTTAGGTTATACACTTCAGACTCCAGAAGAGGAGAAATTCCTTCAGACTAAGGACGAGCTTGTGTCTAAGATTAAGACATTTATGGGTGGTCGCGCCGCTGAGGAATTGATATTCAATACTGTAACAAGTGGTGCTGCTAACGATATTGAGCAGGCTACTAACATAGCCAGAAATATGGTTATGAGATTCGGTATGTCTGAGACATTTGGTATGATGGGACTTGCCACAGTAGAGAGCCAGTACCTAGAAGGCCGCTCGGCCCTTAATTGTGGTGATAAGACAGCCTCAGAGATTGACGAGGAAGTTAATAAGTTAATTAATGGATTATATAAGGAATCCCTTGATATGCTTAAGGAAAACAAGGAGATTCTAGATAAGATTTCTGATTATCTATACGAGCACGAGACTATTACAGGTAAGGAATTCATGAAGATATTCCGCGAACTTAAGGGTATAGATGATCCAGATGATAACGATGACATATTTGAAGAAGATGAATTCTTTGTAGATGAAGATGAATAAAGATTTTAGTGATGATTTAAGTAAGCTCCCGGATAAACCGGGAGTTTATCTTATGCATGATGAAAAAGACACAATTATATACGTGGGCAAGGCAATCTCTCTTCGAAACAGAGTGCGCCAGTATTTCAGGCCAAGTCACAATGAGGGAGTTCGTAAGGACAAGCTGGTTGAGAACATCCACCACTTCGACTACATCGTAACTGATTCCGAGCTAGAGGCCCTTGTGCTAGAGTGCAATCTGATTAAGGAGCACAGGCCGAAATACAATACCCTGCTTCGTGACGACAAGACATATCCTTTCATCAAGGTTACACTAGGGGAGAAGTATCCTCGGATTATCTTCACAAGGGAGATTAAGAACGATAAGTCTAAGTATTTCGGTCCCTTCACCTCGGCCTATGCCGTTAAGGATACCATAACATTTCTGCAGAAGGTGTATAAGATAAGAACCTGTAAGAGTCTTAATGTAGATAGGCCTTGTCTTGATTATCACATTAATCAGTGCTTCGGGGTGTGCATGAATGATGACCATCTTACTGAATATATGGAAAATGTTAATAAGGCAATGGAGTTTCTTAAGGGCAACCACAAGAAAACCATTGATATGTTAACGGATAAGATGAATGCTGCGGCTGCAGATATGGATTTCGAGAAGGCAGCAGAATACAGGGACTTAATGGAGTCTATTAGAAGCTGCATTGAGAGGCAGAAGATTACAAGTGCAGACAGTGACGGAGATGCTGACGTAATCTCTATCTACGAAGAGGAAGGGGAGGCAGTTGTATATATCCTCTTTATCCGGGGAGGTAAGCTTCTTGGTCGCGACCATTTCTATTTTGCTACTGAAAATGTTGATGCTGATGAAAGCCTAATGTCAACATTTATTAAGCAATTCTATGATGGTGCACTATTTATTCCTCACGAGATATATGTGGGAGAGGAACTTGACAATTACATACTCCTTGAGGAGTACCTAAATGAAATGCGTGACAAGGCAAGCTCCTATGAAGGAGACATTGATGCCTACGATTCTTCTAATAGAAGTCGCAAGGTGTCCATTGTAACACCTAAGATTGGCAAGAAGAAGCATTTACTGGATATGGCTTATGAGAATGCCAAGACAACTCTTCTTAATAACAGAGAGAAGATGAAGCGTGAGATGGGAAGAACTATTGGTGCCCAAAAGGAGATAGCCAACCTTCTTGGGCTTGACAGTGTATATAGAATGGAAGCATATGATATATCCAACATAAGTGGATTCGATTCTGTTGGCTCCATGGTTGTATTCGAGGGTGGCAAGCCTAAGAGAAATGACTATCGAAAATTCCGTATAAAAACTATTGAAGGACCTAATGACTATGGTTCAATGCGAGAGGTATTAACAAGAAGATTTCTTCGTGGAGCATCTGAGCAGGAGAATGGAAATACAGAGCATGGCTTTGGGCACCTGCCAGACCTTATTATGATGGACGGAGGCTTAGGGCAGGTCAACATAGCACTTGAAGTCTTAGGTGAACTTGGCCTTGATATACCTGTAGCAGGTATGGTTAAGGACGACCATCACAATACCAGAGGGCTTATATATAATGGCAGGGAGCTTGCAATTGATACAACCTCAGAAGGTTTCAAGCTAATAACCAGATTACAAGACGAAGCTCATCGCTTCGCTATTACCTATCATAAGAGTCTTCGTAGCAAGGGCATGGTTCATTCCATCCTTGATGACATAGAGGGAATCGGCCCTAAGAGGCGTAAGGCCTTAATGAAGCACTACGCAGACATAGAAAGTATTCGCGAGGCATCCCTAGAGGAGTTAGAAGCCGTCGACGGCCTGGACTCCCGCAGCGCCAAAAGCGTATATGATTTCTTTCATAAGTGAAGTATGATATAATTGTGTGGTAACCGTGCAATAATAGGAGGAAGATATTATGGAATTTGGGGCGGATTTAGAGAAGATTACTAAGAAGTTGAAGCTTAAGAATTTTACGACTTCAATTGACTTGAATACTAAGACGGTATATATTCCGGATGTTAATAGACCTGCGCTGCAGCTTAACGGCTTCTATGAGCATTTTGAAGCTAATAGAATACAGCTTATTGGTATGGTAGAGCATTCCTATCTTGAGCAGATTGACGAGAAGATTAGGAATGAAAGGTACGACAAGTTCCTATCATATCCGATTCCTGCAGTTATATTTTGCCGTGGCTTCGAGCCAGAGCCATATTTCTTAGAGACTGCCGAGAAGAACGGAGTTCCAGTTCTTGGTACTGAGAGAGATACTTCTGAATTTATGGCTGAGTTAATCAATACACTTAGTCTTGAACTTGCGCCATCTACAGGTCTTCACGGCGTATTAGTTGATGTATATGGTGAGGGACTTCTAATTACTGGTGAAAGTGGTATCGGTAAGTCAGAGGCGGCTTTAGAGCTTATTAGAAGAGGCCATCGTCTTGTTGCCGATGATACTGTTGAGATTAAGAAGACTAATCAGAATACACTGCTTGGCTGCGCGCCAGCAACTACTAAGTATCTAATCGAGCTTAGAGGAATCGGTATTATTGATGTTAAGAGTCTGTATGGTGTTGAATGTGTTAAGGAATTACAGAGGATTGATCTTGTAATTAAGCTAGAGGACTGGAAGAGAGGAGCTGAGTATGACAGGCTTGGGCTTCAGGATGAGTATATGAATATCTTAGATGTTCCTGTTGTATGCCATTCCCTTCCAATTAGACCAGGTCGTAACTTAGCTGTTATATGCGAGACCGCTGCTGTTAACCATAGACAGAAGAAGATGGGATATAATGCAGCAGAAGAATTATACAGAAGAGTACAAGAGAACATTAAGAATCATGTAGGTGAATAAGATAATGTATGCTATAAGCAACTCCTCGCTCATAAGAAAATCGCTTAGGAGTTCTTATAGCATACATATAAAAACACAGAATTATCAGCTACACTAAGGAGGATATAATGGAAAGAGAAAATGCGTGGAAGGGTTATAAGAATAAAAAGGAATTAGATAAGGTATTTAAGTTTGCCGAGGGGTACAGACAATTCTTATCAGAGTGTAAGACAGAGAGAGAATGTACTAATTATTTTGAAGCCAAAGCAATTGAGAGAGGCTTTATCAGCTTAGAGGAAGTTCTTAAGAAGAATAAGAAGCTTAAGGCAGGAGACAGAGTATATGCCACTAATATGGGTAAGGAGATTGCTCTGTTCGTTATTGGTAAGGAAGACCTTAGTAAGGGAATGAATATACTAGGTGCTCATATTGATTCACCTAGACTTGACCTAAAGCAGAATCCGCTCTATGAAGATTCTGATATGGCTTTACTTGATACTCACTACTACGGTGGAATCAAGAAGTATCAGTGGGTTACAATTCCACTTGCTCTTCATGGTGTTGTATCTAAGACAGACGGCACAACAGTTGAATTTGCCATCGGTGAAGACGAGAATGACCCTGTATTTTGCATTACAGATTTGCTAATACATTTATCAGCTGACCAGCTAACTAAGGAAGCTAAGAAGGTTGTTGAGGGTGAAGACCTTAACGTATTGGTAGGCTCTATGCCATTTGCAGAAGAAATCAAGAAGGACGACGACAAGAAGGAGCTTGTTAAGAGAAATGTTCTTAACATCATCACAACATATTTTGAAGGTCTCGACAAGGCAAATGGTAATAAGAAATATAAGTTTAAGGAAGAAGACTTTATGTCCTGTGAGGTGGAGGTTGTTCCTGCAGGAAGGGCAAGAGATATGGGCGTTGACCGCAGCATGATTCTAGGATACGGCCACGATGACAGAGTTTGCTCATATCCTACATTTGAGGCAGTATGCAGAGCCAAGAAGCCTAAGAGAACAGTATGCGGCCTTCTTGTAGACAAGGAAGAGATAGGAAGCGTTGGAGCAACAGGAATGAACTCTCGCTTCTTCGAGAATACAGTAGCAGAGCTAATTAATCTTAACGGAGAGTATTCAGACATTCTTCTTAGAAGAGCACTTAGCAATTCATTTGCCATTTCGTCAGATGTAAGTGGTGCATATGATAGCATTTACGCTAGCGCATTTGAGAAGAAGAACAGTGCTTACCTTGGCAGAGGCTTTGCTGTTAATAAGTACACAGGAGCAAGAGGAAAGTCTGGCTCTAATGATGCCAGCGCAGAATATATGGGCAAGATTCGAAGCATCTTCGAAGCAGAAAATGTATATTATCAGACCTGCGAGCTTGGCAAGGTTGACCAGGGTGGCGGCGGAACAATTGCATATATTTTCGGCAATTACAACATGAATGTCATTGACGGAGGCGTTGCAGTACTTAGCATGCATGCTCCATTTGAAGTGATTAGTAAGGTTGATTTGTACGAGGCTTACAGGGCTTATGTGGCCTTCGCTCAGAACGCGTAATCAGCTTCCGGGTCTACGCGAAATCCAAGCCTGCGCTGGTGCGTAATCAGCGCCGAAGCTTGTATACAAAAAAATGCATAATTTTTTCCAGATTATGCGTTTTTTTATGTCTAATAAATATATTTATATTCTTGTTAAAATGCTATATAGTAGGTAGTAATGGGATAGTGTCTATGGATAGAGAAATAATTGATAGAATATATACAATTGTGAATAAGTCAAACGTTACTTTAGATTCGCCAATGAAGAGTCATACCTCTTTTCGAATTGGTGGAAATGCGGATGTGTACATAGACATATCTGAAGAGGAGATAGCTCCCGTAATAAGCCTATGTAAGGAGACGAATACAAGTTACACCATCATTGGTAATGGAAGTAATATTCTTGTAGGCGATAAGGGTATAAGAGGCGTTACAATACGAATCGGAAGCCGCATGGCTGATATAGACGCCCATGATAACATAATAAATGTTGGTTCAGGAGCCCTTCTATCAAGAACTACAAGCGTGGCACTTAATAATAACTTAACAGGTATGGAATTTGCCGCTGGCATTCCAGGCTCAGTAGGTGGAGCTGTTCTTATGAACGCAGGCGCTTACGGCGGCGAGATTAAGGACATATTAGTATCTGCCAGAGTCCTTACGCCTGAAGGAGTAGTGAAGGAATACTCTAACGAGGAGTTAGAGTTATCATACAGACACAGCAAGATTATGGAGACTGGTGGAGTTATTTTATCAGCAACATTTAAGCTGCAGCAGGGTGATTACGATAGCATCAAGAATAAGATGCAGGAGCTTAATAAGAGAAGAACTGATAAGCAGCCATTGAATCTTCCTAGCGCAGGCTCAACATTTAAGAGGCCAGAGGGACATTTTGCAGGCAAGCTTATTGAAGATTCCAACCTTCGTGGATATAGAGTAGGCGGCGCCATGGTCTCAGATAAGCACTGTGGATTCGTGGTAAATGTTGATAATGCAACGGCACATGATGTAAGGCAGCTTATGGAAAATGTGTCAGATAAGGTATATGAAGATGCAGGGGTTCGACTTGAACCAGAAGTTAGATTCATAGGAGAATTCGATTAATACTATACTCCCTTGGGAGGATACATATGTCATATGCAAGCGATGTGAAGGAAGAATTGTATGCTGTAATAGATAAGGCGAGACATTGTCAGATTGCAGAGCTAGCTGCAATTGTAGGGCTTTCTAATAAGACTAAGGAAGTTGATGGGAAGAAGGTAATTGTTCCCGAAGGCGACCAGGATAATTTGTACAAGAAGTACAATGTCCTAACTAAGAAGCTCAATGATTATTATGATTATGACAACCCTCTTATCACACAGCAGACCTGTTGCAAGAGAGCCTATATAAGAGGCGCATTTCTAGCAGCAGGAACAATGAGCAATCCTAACAAGTCATATCAATTCGAGATTGTCACGCGAGATGAAGATCAGGCGAAGCATTTGAAGGACACAATTAAGGCTTTCGATATTAATCCTAAGATTGTACGCCGAAAAAATCATTTTGTGGTATACTTAAAAGAAGGTTCGGAAATAGTTGAGATACTTAACGTGATGAAAGCGCATAAAGCCCTTATGGACTTAGAGAATGTAAGGATTGTAAAGCAGATGCGCAGTAGTGTTAACAGGAAGGTTAATTGCGAGACAGCTAATATAACCAAGATGATTAACGCATCAGTTAAGCAGATAGAAGATATAGAGTATATTGAGAAGACCATAGGACTTAGTAGTTTGCCTGATTCTCTCGCAGAGATGGCTACTGTCAGACTAGAATACCCCGATACTCCCCTTAAGGATTTGGGGAATTATCTGGCAACGCCAATTGGCAAAAGTGGAGTGAATCATCGCTTACGAAGAATTAGCGAAATAGCAAAGAAGCTTAAGGAGGAGTAGTTAATGAAGAAGGAAGTTGCTGTAAAAATGTCAGAAGAGTTTGGGGCAACACCTATTGCACACCTTGTGCAATTAGCTAACCAGTACGAGAGTAGAATCTATATTGAAATTGATTCTAAGAAAGTTAATGCAAAATCAATTATGGGAATGATGAGCCTTGTGTTGACAGAAGGCCAGAACGTTATTATAGCTGCTGAAGGACCTGACGAAGAGGATGCATGTAACGGATTAGAAGAGTTTTTTCACAATAACATTTAATGGTGGGTATTAATGGAAAGACTTTTATTTATATTTAATCCCCATTCAGGTAAAGGGCTGATTAAGAATTCCCTTGTGGAGATAGTAGATACCTTCGTAAGAGAGGATTATGAGGTTACTATATATACCACTCAGGCCCCTAAGGATGCGACGGATAAAGTAATTGATAGTATTGAGAACTACGATAGAATTGTATGCTCTGGTGGTGACGGAACCCTTGATGAGGTTATTACTGGGGTAATGAAGTCTAACAGAAGGGTTCCTGTAGGATATATTCCAGCAGGCTCTACTAACGACTTTGGTAGTTCTCTTGGAATAGATAAAGAGATGGAGCGTTCTGCTAATATCGCTGCCAAGGGAGACTTGTTTCCTTGTGATATAGGCAAGTTCCAGGACGACTACTTTGTATATGTAGCCGCATTTGGCATATTTACAGAGACCAGCTATGCAACACCTCAGAGACTTAAGAATGCATTAGGTCACGCCGCATATATTCTAGAAGGAATTAAGCAGGTTAACAATGTGCCAAGCTATCATCTGAAGATAGAATATGACGAGGGCGAAATCGAGGATGACTTCATATACGGAATGGTTACGAATTCCTTGTCCGTTGGAGGATTTACAGGAATAATTAAGGGTGAGGTTGGACTTAGCGACGGTGTATTCGAAGGCTGCTTCGTTAAGACACCTAATAATCCATTAGAGCTTAATGACACATTAGCTTATCTAACTGGCCTTAAGAAGAACTCTGACCATGTATACACCTTCCAGAGCAGCCGCTTCAAGATAAGCTGCGAGGAAGAACTGCCTTGGACTCTTGATGGAGAGTACGGTGGCGACCATTCTGAGGTTGAGATTAGTAATTGTCATGAGGCAATAGATATACTTGTTGAGGAATAAGGCACATTTGCTAGAACAAATTTGGAAATAAAGCGTTATTGCTAACATTTTACATTTAGGATATAATTATTAACGATATTAATATTAAAGGAGGAATTTCACATGATAGTTAATGCGAAAGAGATGTTACAGAAGGCTAAAGCAGGACATTATGCTGTTGGTCAGTTCAATATTAACAACCTAGAGTGGACTAAGTCTATTCTTTTAACAGCACAGGAGTGCAACTCACCTGTAATCTTAGGTGTATCTGAGGGTGCTGGTAAGTATATGACAGGCTTTAAGACTGTTGCAGATATGGTTAAGGCTATGGACGAGGAGCTTGGAATCACAGTTCCTGTTGCAATTCACTTAGACCATGGTACATACGAAGGATGTTACAAATGTATCAAGGCTGGCTTTACATCAATTATGTTCGACGGTTCTTCACTTCCAATTGATGAGAACGTTGCTAAGACTAAGGAATTAGTTGCAGTAGCTCATAACCTTGGACTTTCAATTGAGGCAGAGGTTGGAGCAATCGGTGGCGAAGAAGACGGCGTTGTAGGACAGGGCGAATGTGCTGATCCTGATGAGTGTAAGTCTGTTGCTGACCTTGGCGTAGATATGCTTGCTGCTGGTATTGGTAATATCCATGGCAAATATCCAGCAAACTGGGCAGGTCTTTCATTCGAGACATTAGATGCAATCCAGCAGAAGACTGGTGAGATGCCACTTGTTCTTCATGGTGGTACAGGTATTCCAGAAGATATGATTAAGAAGGCTATTGACCTTGGAGTATCTAAGATTAACGTTAATACAGAGTGTCAGTTATCATTTGCTGCAGCTACAAGAGAGTACATCGAAGCAGGCAAGGATAACGAAGGTAAGGGTTATGACCCAAGAAAGCTTCTTGCACCTGGTGCTGAGGCAATCAAGGTTACTGTTAAGGAGAAGATGGAATTATTCGGCTCTGTTAACAAAGCATAATTTTGTTTTTAATGGGTGCCACGATTTATCGCGGCGCCCTTTTTTGTATTTTACATGAAAGGATTCATTAAGAGTATGGAGAACAAATATATAGACGGCGAAGAATATATTGATGTAGCTGATATATTCGGGGAAAATGTGTTTAATGATGCTGTAATGAGACAGCGCCTCCCTAAGAAGACATATCAGAAGCTGAAAGAGACAATTCGATTAGGAGCTCAGCTTGATGTGGAGACTGCTGATGTAATAGCTCACGAGATGAAGGAGTGGGCAATTGAGAAGGGAGCAACTCACTTTTCTCACTGGTTCCAGCCTCTTAATGGTATCACAGCAGAGAAGCACGACAGCTTTATTTCTGCCCCAATGTCAAGTGGCAAGGTGCTTATGAGCTTCTCTGGCAAGGAGCTAATCAAGGGCGAGCCTGATGCCTCTTCCTTCCCATCTGGAGGACTTCGAGCTACATTTGAAGCAAGAGGATATACAACATGGGATTGTACATCCCCAGCCTTTGTTCGTCAGGACGCTGCAGGTGCTACACTTTGCATACCTACAGCATTTAACACATATACAGGAGAGGCCCTGGATCAGAAGACACCTCTTCTTCGTTCTATGGAGGCTCTTAATGAACAGGCAATTCGTTTCCTTAGAATATTCGGCAATACGACTTCTAAGCGCGTTATACCTTGTGTAGGCGCGGAGCAGGAGTATTTCCTTGTAGATAGGGAAATGTACAATGCCAGAAAAGACTTAATATACACAGGAAGAACACTATTTGGTGCCATGCCTCCTAAAGGTCAGGAGATGGAGGATCACTACTTCGGCGCTATTAAGGAAAGAGTGGCTTCCTACATGAGAGATGTTAATAAGGAGCTGTGGAAGCTTGGAGTTACAGCCAAGACACAGCATAACGAGGCTGCTCCAGCCCAGCACGAATTAGCACCTATATATGAGCAGGCAAATGTGGCAGTTGACCACAACCAGCTTACAATGGAGACACTTAAGAAGGTGGCTGCGCGTCACAATATGTACTGCCTCCTTCATGAGAAGCCATTTGCAGGTGTTAACGGCTCTGGTAAGCACAATAACTGGTCTCTTGTTACTGATGATGGTATCAATCTGTTTGACCCAGGTAAGACTGTTCACGAGAATACTCAGTTCCTGCTTATGCTATGTGCTGTTCTCTCAGCCGTAGATAAGCATGCAGCCCTTCTTAGAGAGTCCGCTGCTGATATTGGTAATGACCACCGTCTGGGCGCTGACGAGGCCCCACCAGCAATCATTTCCGTATATCTTGGAGCCCAGCTTACTGACGTATTAGACCAGCTAATTGACACTGGTACAGCCACACACTCTATTAAGCGTGAGAACATGGATACTGGTGTAAATGTGCTTCCTGAATTCAAGAAGGATGCAATGGACAGAAACAGAACATCACCATTTGCATTTACAGGAAATAAGTTCGAATTCCGTATGGTAGGTTCCCGTGATTCTGTTGGTGAGCCTAATATCGTACTTAATACAATTCTTGCAGAGAGCCTCTCTGATATATGCGACAGAGTAGAAGCAAGCGAAGATAAGGATGCAGAGATTCATGACATTATCAAGGAGCTTGCATCTAAGCATGAGAGAATAGTATTCAATGGCAACGGTTACTCTCCTGAATGGGTTAGAGAGGCTGAGAGAAGAGGCCTTCCTAATATCCCATCAATGGTTGAAGCAATACCAGCATTAGTTAGCGATGATTCTGTGGAATTATTCGAGAAGTTCAACGTATTCTCCAAGGCTGAGCTTGAATCAAGAGCAGAGATTGAATACGAGTTCTATGCTAAGACAATTAACATTGAAGCTCGAACAATGGTTGATATCACAAGGAAGCAGATTATTCCATCAGTGATTGAATATACAACAAGACTTGCTAATTCAATTAATCAGGTTAGAAGTGCTTCTGACAAGGCAAATGTTGATGCACAGGAGGAAATTCTTGTGCAGGTATCAGATAACTTGAAGCTTGCCAAGGAGAAGCTTGATAATCTTGAGAAGAAGATTCCTGTTGCTAAGGATATTCTTGAGACTGATAAGAGAGCAATATACTTCCATGATGAGATTATGAAGGCTATGAAGGAGTTAAGAGAGCCTGTTGACAAGCTGGAGATGCTTGTAGAAAAGAACGCATGGCCGATGCCATCATATGGTGACTTATTGTTTGGATTATAGAAATAATAAAGTGTAATGAGAGAGCCCTAGTGCCTCAGCAATAGAATTTACCCAACCGCCTCATACAGAAAATCGGCTTGTTGGATAAATTCATATTGCTAAAGCACCAGGGCTCTTTGTGTACTGTATTATATCTATCACCATATGATGGTCGGCTTGATGGATATTCCTTTGCTTTTAGAACAAGCAATTCTCCACCTTGATGGTCAACTTAATGGGTGTGAGTAGTGTTAAAGTTAGTCGAATTCGTTGTATTAGTTGTGTTAGTTGAATTCGTATCGGTTGTATTTGTAGTCTCTGTCGTAGTTACAGTTGTCGTAACTTCCACGTTAGATTGTCCATCATGGATTGTACAGTAGTTGGTGAAGCCATTAATGTCGTATAAGTAATCGCCATCGGCGCTGCCTGGGCTGCCGCCAATAATATATACACTTGAGCTTGTGGATGGACAATATTCTGTAGCAATCTGCTGTGATTCATTACATATTGTTACTCCAATATGGTGGTCACAGGTTTCCTTCGGCTCCGTACCATTTGCAAAATATTCTGTAATTACCATACTTCCTCTTGGGTCGTTATCACAGACGCCTTCGATTGGTAATTTGCCAGATTTCTTACATACAGCCATCTCTGTAATTCCGCTAGGCTTAACGAAATCCTTAAATGGCAGCTTCTCATGGATTCGCTTCATGGCTGCCTTCCATATTGCCTTAGAATAGCTTGTAGAGCCCTGTACAGCATTGTCATCATTACCACCCCAGATTACACAAGTATAATAAGGAGTAAAGCCTGCGAACAAGGTATCTCTGTTCTTAGTCGTTGTACCTGACTTACCAGCAACTGCCATACCATCGAAGTTAGCAGGAGTACCAGTACCCTTAGTCATAACATCCTCCATGGCGCTTGTAAGAAGCCATGCAGAAGTTTCCTTAAGAACGCTCTTAGTATCCCTGTCTCTATTATCAATAATTAGCTTGCCACTGTTGTCCTCAACCTTAGTATAGAAGGTTGGCTTGTAGTATTTACCCTGATTAGCAATTGTAGCGTATGCTCCTGTAAGTTCGAGGTTAGTAACACCATTTGTAATACCACCAAGGGCAAGAGCCTGGTTGTTATCACCACTTACAAGTGTTGTTATACCGAAATTCTTGGCATATTCCATACCCAATCCAGTACCAATCTTAGTAAGCGTCTTAACAGTTACAATATTGATTGAATCAGTAATACCTTCTCTAAGAGTTGTAAATCCTCTAAATGAGAAGTCGTAGTTGTTAATTGACTGACCATTTGCGTAGCTCATAGGTGCATCGTCCTGAACTGTCGCAAGTGTCATATTAGCAGCATCAAGGGCAGGTGCATAAGCTGTAATAATCTTGAAGGTAGAACCTGGCTGACGTGTAATGTCTGTGGCTCTGTTAAGTGTCTTAGAGCCGTCCTTAGGTCCTCTTCCACCAACAAGGGCAACAACTGTACCGTTGTTATGGTCCATTACCGTAAATGCTACTTGTGGCTGAAGTGTATATGATACAGTTTCGCCGCCTTCAGGGATAACATCACCTGGTCCCATTATTTCCTTCTTGTATTTCTCAATAGCTGCAGCCGCTGCCGCCTCAGAATCAAAATCAATAGTGTAATTAGGATTAGCATTTTGATAATAAGAGAGCATTGTCTGGTCACTATAATTCTTCGTAGAACCATCAGCCTTATGTACTGTAAGCCTGTATGAGAAGCTTACCTTAGGCTTTGTAGGGTAGTTGTTCTGGTTATTGGCTTCCTCGTCACAGATTGCCTGAATTTCGCTATCCTGTGTTGAATATATCTTAAGTCCGCCGCTGTAAATCTTCTGATATGCCTCGCTTTCTGAGTAACCCTTTTCTTCCATAAGGTCATCAGCAAGCTGTTCTGTTAAGGCATCTACAAAATACGAAGTGGCGCCACTAGTAGTATTAGTACTGTTAATTGTTGAGATTCTGTCGTACACATCGTCATTTAATGCCTTTTCATATTCATCATCAGTTATATAACCCTGCTTAACCATTCTCTTTAGAACATCCTGCTGACGGGATTTGTTGTTCTTCGGATTAGTTATTGGGTTGTATTTTGAAGGGTTCTGTGTAATTGCAGCAATAACTGCACTCTCTGACAAGCTTAAGTCAGATACAGGCTTATTGAAATATTTATTAGACGCAGCCTGTACACCAAGTGTATTAGAGCCTAAGTTAATTGTATTAAGATAGTTCTCTAATATCTCATCCTTATCCATATAATCTTCGAGCTTAACCGCTAGGTACTGCTCCTGAATCTTACGGTTGAACCTCTCAATGAAGTTGTTCTCACTCATCCATTGAGTAAAATAATTATTCTTAAGTAACTGCTGGGTAATTGTACTACCACCCTGAGATTCTTTACCGAAGCTTATAAGCCCTGTAAATGCTGCTCTTACAACACCGATTAAGTCAACTCCGTTATGGTTATAGAATCGCTCGTCCTCGATTGCCACAAATGCGTGTTGCAAATCCTTAGGTATGTTGTCTAATGCAGCGTGCTCTCTGTTAGCTCCAGAGGCAGCTAAGGTCTCAATCTCGTTACCATCCTTGTCATATACCTTAGACATATATCCTGTAGGAGATACATCTATCTCGTCGATGTCAGGACACTGAGCAATTAGAATAGTTGAATATATTCCAAATGCTACTATAAGAAAAAGGACAAATCCACATATACCAATTGCTAGTGATTTCCCAAAGGTCCTATTGAACTTCTTCCTTGCATTATCTTGTTTACTGGATACATTGCGGGCACGATTATTTACATTTTTCTTGCCGTAATTCATAAAAACCTCCAATAATGTGATATTATATGTCATAGACTTCTATATTATACCAAAAAAATCGCATATTATAAAGAAGAAGTTACTTTAGGAGCCAATGGATAAAGTTACTGGAGGAGCCAATGGATAACAATGTTGTAATCAAAGGTGAAGCAGCAGGAGAAGTAGTTGTTAAGAAATCACGTTTTATTGCTGCGCTTAAATTCGTAGAGACAACCGCAGAAGCTGACGCCTATATTAAGGACAAGAAGAAGCAGTATCACGATGCCAGACACAACTGCTCTTGCTATATTGTGGAGAACGGCATCGTATCGAAATCCAGCGACGACGGCGAGCCTTCAGGCACAGCAGGCCGCCCAATGCTAGAGGTTCTAGAGGGTGCAGGAATAACTAATGTTGTGTGCGTTGTTACAAGATATTTTGGCGGCGTCCTTCTTGGAACAGGAGGTCTTGTTAGGGCCTATCAGGATGCGGTGAAGGCCGCTTTAGAGAATGCAGCCCTGCTTAAGACTATAACCGTCAATGCCCTTAAGGTTACTGTTGACTATAATCAGTGGCCTCTAATTGAGAAGCTTTGCAGGGAGAATAACATTTCCATGGAGGATACTGCCTACACTGAAAATGTTACATCAAGGCTAATGATTCCAATAGCAGATACAGACCGCATCGCTTCTGATATCATAGAACTAACAGGAGCCAAGGCAACAATTGTACGTGATGACGCCGAATATACTATATTTAGTGATTAACAAAACGCTCAAAAGGGTATATAATATAAGTGTAACTATGTTGAGTGGTAAAAATGTTCCATAAGCCGATTTTCTCTATGAGGCGTTGGAATATTTTTACCGCTCAACAGGATATAATCTACATTAAGAAAGGAGGAGCGTATGGTTAACGGAATTGGCCCTATAGGCTATGGAACATCTAATGTTGGTTCTGTGTTCGGCTCCACTCTTGGTGTAGAGGAAGGTTCTCTAGGCACAGGTGTTAACGCCACAGAAGAAGCCCAGGGAATAGGCAAGGTCGGGGAAGAGAAAGCCAATGGCGGCGAATGCCAGACTTGTAAGAACCGTAAGTATCAGGATGGTTCTGATGAGATGGTATCCTTCAAGGCAGCGACACACATTTCCCCTAATGCGGCAGGTTCAGCAGTGCGAGGACACGAAGGTGAGCATGTGTCTAACGCTTACAAGAAGGCCTTTCAGGAGGGCGGCAAGGTTGTATCAGTTGGTGTATCGATTCACACCGCAGTCTGCCCAGAATGCGGAAGGACCTATGTGTCAGGCGGAACAACCCATTCCGTTATATCAACACCTGTTAATGAGGACAAGAAGAACCCATATACTCAGAATAAGAATGCTTTATCCAAGGCTAATTCGCCAGGATTAGTAATGGATTTCAAAATGTAATTAAAGGAGACCTAACAATGGATATTAATCAGACAATTGCCCAGGAGCTTGGAATTAGAATGCAGCAGGTAGAGGCAACAGTTAAGTTGATTGATGAAGGGAATACAATCCCATTTATTGCCAGGTATCGTAAGGAAGTTACCGGAGCGCTTGATGACGAAGTGCTCCGGAATCTTTTTGATAGGCTAACTTACCTACGTAATCTGGAGGAGCGCAAGAACACTTGCATCGCATCAATTGAAGAACAAGGCAAGCTTACGCCGGAATTGAAGAAGCAGATTATGGAGGCTACAACACTTGTTGTTGTAGAGGATTTATATAGGCCGTATAAGCAGAAGAGAAGAACAAGAGCCATGGTGGCTAAGGAGAAGGGCTTAGAGCCGCTAGCCGACATTATTATGGCTCAGGAAGAGACTAAGCCTATTATTGAAATCGCAGCAGATTATATCAACGAAGAGAAGGAAGTTGCCACTGCTGAGGATGCACTGAATGGTGCTAAGGATATTATTGCCGAAGTCATAAGTGACGAGGCTGATTATAGAATGTTCATTCGTGAACTCACATTTGACAAGGGTAGAATTGTAAGCGCCGCTAAGGACCCTGAGGCTGAATCAGTATACGAAATGTACTACGAATTCGACGAGGCATTAAACAAAGTCCCAGGTCACAGAATCCTTGCAATTAATCGTGGTGAGAAGGAGAAGGTCCTTACTGTTAAGGTTGAGGCACCGGAAGAAGAGATAATTAGCTACCTCGAATCTAAGGTAATTCTTAAGGATAATCCTAATACAACCAAGATCCTTAAGGATGTAATCGCAGACAGCTACAAGAGGCTTGTTGCCCCTGCAATTGAGCGTGAGATTAGAAGCTCTCTTACAGAGGAGGCAGAGGACAGCGCCATCAAGGTATTTGGCAAGAATCTTGTGCAGCTTCTTATGCAGCCACCAATTATTGGCAAGGTGGTACTTGGCTGGGACCCAGCATTTCGTACAGGCTGCAAGCTGGCAGTTGTTGATGCCACAGGCAAGGTGCTAGACACAACAGTAATCTATCCAACAGCGCCACAGAACAAGGTTGAGGAGTCTAAGGCTACACTTAAGAAGCTAATTGACAAGTACAATATTGAGCTTATATCTGTGGGAAATGGTACAGCAAGCCGTGAGTCTGAACAGATAATTGTTGACTTAATTAAGGAACTTCCTGTAAATGTTCAATATGTAATTACCAACGAAGCAGGAGCGTCTGTTTATTCTGCAAGTAAGCTTGCAACAGAGGAATTTCCTAACTTCGATGTTGGTCAGAGAAGTGCCACATCAATTGCAAGAAGATTGCAGGACCCATTATCAGAGCTTGTTAAGATTGACCCTAAGTCAATTGGTGTAGGTCAGTATCAGCATGATATGAATCAGAAGAAGTTAAGCGAGGCCTTATCTAATGTGGTAGAAGACTGCGTTAACAAGGTAGGAGTTGATCTTAATACTGCATCAGCATCCCTTCTTGTATATGTATCAGGAATCAATAAGACCTTAGCTAAGAATATTGTTGAATATCGTGAGGCTAATGGAGCTTTTGATGAGAGAAAGAAGCTCCTTAAGGTGCCAAAGCTTGGTCCAAAGGCGTACGAGCAGTGCGCTGGATTCCTTAGAATAAGAGATGGTAAGAATCCGCTAGATTCCACAAGTGTTCACCCAGAAAGCTATGAGGCGGCTCTTAAGCTGTTAGATAAGATGAATCACTCCCTCGATGAGATTCTTAAGGGCGGAATGGCAGGAATCTCCAAGGAAGCAGGAGATGTAGCAGGATTAGCTGATGAACTTAACATCGGTGAAATCACTCTTACTGATATCTTATCAGAATTAGAGAAGCCAGGTCGTGACCCAAGAAGTGATATGCCACTTCCAATTCTTAGAAGTGACGTCCTTGAGATGAAAGACCTAAAGCCTGGAATGGTTCTTAAGGGAACTGTAAGAAATGTTATTGATTTTGGCGTATTTGTTGATATAGGCGTTCATCAGGATGGACTTGTTCATATATCAGAGATATGTGATAAATACATTAAGCATCCTCTAGAAGCTGTTAGTGTAGGAGACGTTGTTGAGGTATCAGTTCTTTCTGTAGATTTAGAGAAGCAGAGGATTCAGCTTACAATGAAGACAGGCGGCAACAATATTAATGTTGGTGGCTCTAAGGCTAAGTCTGACAAGAATTTCCACAAGGGCGGGGGTAATGCCTCAGGAAATAAGTCTAACAGATCTAATGGTAGAAATGACAAGAATAACAGAAGCGACAATAGACGAGATGGTCGTAAGAAAGGAATTGTTAAGAGAAACAATTTCTTCGACGGAATAGTAATCAAATAGTTGACACGGGGACGGTCCTTTTGTCAACCCCAAAAAAAGTAATAGTTGACACGACAGGTGTGAATTATTATACTTTATTAGGTAGTCAAAAATTAACATATAAATCTTCGGGGCAGGGTGCAATTCCCGACCGGCGGTGATCTGCTTGTGCAGTAAGTCCGCGAGCAACGCTTATAGTTGTTGAGCTGGTGAGATTCCAGCACCGACAGTACAGTCTGGATGGAAGAAGATGCGTAGTAGCGACGTATTAAGCCCCAGAGTATCTCTGGGGTTTTTTGATGTCAACAAATGCTCGGAAGTAGAAAGAAGGAGTTATGGAACAGGCAACAACAGCAAAACCAAAAGTAATCACACCAAGGAAATTAGCAATGGGAGGAATGCTATCAGCAATAGCATTTGTTCTAATGTATCTAGAAATCCCAATTCCAATTATGCCAAGCTTCATTAAGTTTGATTTCTCAGACTTACCAGCGCTAATTGGAGCATTTGCACTAGGACCTGTGTGGGGAGTTGTAATAGAGCTAATTAAGAATCTGTTGCATCTTGCAGTATCACAGTCTATGTTCATTGGTGAATTGTCCAACTTTATCTTAGGAGGAACATTTGCCTTGGTAGCAGGTCTTATATATGGCAGAAAGAAAACTAAGAAGAATGCATTCCTTGCAGGCTTAATTGGTGCAGCAGTGATGGGAATCGTTAGTATATTCGCCAATTACTTTATCGTATATCCTGTATATATTGATGCTTACTTCAATGGTTCCCTTGATACTTGTCTTGCAATGTACAATGCAATATGTTGGGAAGTACCAGATTCAGGTGTAGGACCACATTTATTCGAGATTAAGTCTCTAATGCAGGCACTACTTATATTCAACCTGCCGTTTACTTTCCTTAAGGGAATGATATCAGTAGGTATCAGCATGTTAATCTACAAGCCTTTGTCACGCTTTATCAAGGGCAAGAAAGAGTAACATATTTGTAATGAATTATATCTAATGTTATAATTAAGTCAGACTCGGAAGGGTCTGACTTATTTTATGTAGAGAGGAAGACACAATGAACCTGAAGTTTGACGTGAAGATGACCGCTAAGGATTTATATAAATATAATCTTAGGAATGCCTATACTGGTATGCAGGGTATATTAAGTATCTTATTTGCGATACTTGTTATATTTGTATTTATATGGAAGTTTGATGCTTTGACACTTGTATATAAGCTACTTTTTATTGCACTTGCAGTAGCATTTCTTGTATATATACCTATTTCATTATACCTTAGAACTAAGCATGTAATGGCGAACACTCCGGTATTCAAGGAACCTCTGACATTTATTTTTGAAGATGAGCAGATTAGAATCGAGTCTCCAGTAGAGGTGGAAGATGCACAGGGTGTACTCCCTTGGGAGGATGTATATAGGGTAACAAAGACCAGCTCACAGATTCTCATATATACTAACAGAGTCAGCGCCTACATTATTCCAAGAGACCAGATTACTGATGTGGAGCCACAGCTTATTGAGATACTCAAAGCCAAGGTTGAAGACTTCAAGCTTAGAGGTATAAAGTAATGACTTTTGAAAGTAATAGCGATACTGATACAAGACAATTTGCCAAGGATTTGGGTAAGAAGGCCAAGGCTGGCCAGGTCTACGCTCTTATAGGAGACCTAGGAGTAGGCAAGACTGTATTTACTCAGGGCTTTGCAGAAGGGCTAGAGATAAGCGAGTGGATTAACAGTCCTACATTTACAATAGTGCAGGAATATGTGGACGGGCGACTACCCTTCTATCACTTCGATGTATATAGAATTGGTGACCCGGAGGAAATGTACGAGGTGGGCTTCGATGATTATGTCTACGGCGAAGGTGTCAGCCTAATTGAGTGGGCTAATAGGATTGAAGAGATTCTGCCAGAGGATGTAATTACTGTTAGAATTGACAAAGACTTAGACAAAGGCTTTGATTATAGAAGAATTGAGATAGATAAGGATTTGTAGAACCAATGAAAGTATTAGGAATAGAAAGCTCAGGCATCGTTGCCAGTGTGGCTATAGTTGAGGATAGTGTACTCCTTGGGGAGTATACAATTAATCATAAACGAACACATTCCAGAACACTTATGCCTATGCTTGATGAGCTTAAGAAGAATATAGAGCTTGACTTAGAGACCATAGATGCCATTGCCGTGGCAGCAGGTCCTGGCTCCTATACAGGACTTCGCATTAGTTCATCAACAGCCAAGGGACTGGGAATGGCATTAGATAAACCAGTTATATCGGTGCCAACAATTGATGCCCTAGCCTACAATCTGTGGGGAAGCAGCAATTATGTCTGTCCCATAATGGATGCAAGGCGCTCTCAGGTCTATACAGGAATTTATCGTTTTGATCAGGGCAGCATGGAGATAGTTGAGCCTCAGAAGGTGGAGGACATTAACAGATTGCTTTCCGACCTGTGGGATTTGTTAGATGATAATGACTACGGTGATGTGGTATTTATAGGGGATGCAGTAAATCTTCATAGAGAGCTTATTGTTGACAGACTAGAGGAATTGGCAAGATTCGCCCCTGCCAGCCTTAATATGAACAGGGCAGCATCCGTGGCTGCTCTTGGAGTAGAATATGCTAGGGAGGGCAAGGTTGAATCAGCCAGCGCCCACAGACCATATTATCTTAAGCTGTCGCAGGCAGAGCGTGAGAGACTTGAGGAAGGTAAGGATATATTAGAACCAAGTGATGGAACCTACAGAGCAGATAAGATTTAGAGAAGTTAAGTGATGGAACTTACTAAGCAGATACATTTTCGAGAAGCCACGATAGACGATATTGACAGGGTAGAGGAAATTGAGAAGGACTCATTTACAGATAATTGGAGATTTGATGCATTCAACTCCTGCCTTATTGGTCCCTTCTATGACATGAATGTGGCTACGATTGATGATAGAATAATTGGATATAGCATTATGAAATGCATATACGAAGACGGTGAGCTTATTAGGATTGCCGTTGACAAGTCTATGCGAGGCCAGGGCGTTGGCGAAGAGATTCTTGAATTGCAGCTAGACAGAGCAAGGCTCCTTGGCGTAGAGAAGGTATTTCTCGACGTGAGGAAATCCAACGAGGCTGCCATATCAATGTATGAGAAATTAGGCTTCGCAAGATATGAGATAACGAAAGATTTCTATAGAGACCCAACTGAGGACTCTATTAAGTTTAGGAAGGATATAGTATGTTAGATGTGTGTTTGTTAGGAACGTCGGGGATGATGCCCCTTCCTAATAGATGGCTTACAAGTATGCTGACTCGTTACAACGGCAGCAATATATTAGTGGATTGCGGCGAGGGAACCCAGATTGCCCTTAAGGAGACAGGCTGGAGCCCTAACCCTATTGATGTAATCCTGTTCACACATTTTCACGCAGACCACATAAGCGGCCTTCCAGGTATGCTCCTTTCTATGGCAAATGCTGACAGGACCGAACCTGTACTTCTTGTTGGCCCAAGAGGCTTAACTAAGGTGGTGCAGTCACTTCTGATAATAGCAGGAGGACTTCCTTTTGATATACATTTTCACGAATTGAAGGAAGCAGAGGAGACGCTGGAGATTAACGGCTATACTATCAAGGCCTTCAAGGTTAAGCACAACGTGCCCTGCTACGGATATAGCATTTCCATATCGAGACTTGGGAAATTCGATGCCGCCAAGGCTAAGGAATTAGATATTCCAATTAACTATTGGAACAAGCTGCAGCATGGCGAGACAATTGACGATGGGGACAATCACTACACACCGGATATGGTTATGGGACCGGCAAGAAAAGGCCTTAAGGTTACATATTCAACTGATTCAAGGCCATGTGAAGCCATTGTTAATAATGCCAAGGACTCAGACCTATTTATCTGCGAAGGAATGTATGGTGAGAAGGAGAAATTGGCAAGTGCTAAGGAGAAGAAGCACATGACCTTCTACGAAGCAGCTGATATGGCAAGGCAGGCTGATGTGAAGGAGCTATGGCTTACACATTTTAGCCCATCCCTTATGGGACCGAAGCAGTATATGAAGGAAGTTCGAGATATATTCGCTAATTCGCATCTTGGAGCGGATGGCAAGAAGTTAGAGCTTGTGTACGAGGAGGAAGGCGAATGAATAAGAAACTCAAAATAGTTATCAGAGTAGGAATAGTTTCATTAGCATGCGCAGCTCTTGTGGTGGGATACTTTATATATCTTAACAAGAAGAATGCTAAGACCGAGGAGCCTGACACGGAGCTTACGGAGGCAGAGATAATTGAGACCACTGATTTCGACAAGAATTATCCTGAGACTCCACGGGCAGTTGTAAAATGGTATAACAGAATCGCTACTGTTATATATAATAACGACCTAGGTGATGTGAAGCTAGAGGCTGTAGCTGAACAGGAGAGGAAGCTTCTTGACGACGATTTGCTCAAGCTCAATCCTGAGAAGGATTTCTACAAGAATCTAGAGAAGGAAATGAAGGAAAACGAGGAGCGCAAGAGGTCCATTGTGTCTTCTGAAGTTAGCGACAGCGCTGATGTATTATATAAGACTGTGGCAGGGTACGAGTGTGCTTATTTGTATTCCTACTATTTTGGCAAGGAAGGCAACAACTTCACCAGAACGTATCAGAAGTTCTGCCTAAGAAAGGATAAGCAGGGCAGGTGGAAGATTCTCACCTTCGAGAAGGTTCCACAGGAAGAATCTAGCTTTGCTGAATAGGTTAATTTAAAGCATGTCTAATTACCGAGTGTCGTCACGCTCATAAAGAAAATCGCGTAGACGACCTCGGCTAATTAGACGTTATTAAAGTGTCCTTCTGTCAACCTAGGTTTTGGCTGCTTAGACACTAGTATAAGGATTATAGATTATGTCAAGTAAGAATATTACAATACTATCAATAGAGTCCTCCTGTGATGAGACGGCGGCGGCGGTAGTTAGAAACGGCAGAGAGGTTATTAGTTCCGTCATATCTACCCAGGTGCCAATCCATACTCTGTACGGTGGCGTGGTGCCAGAGATTGCAAGCCGCAAGCACATTGAGAGAGTGAATCAGGTAATTGAACAGGCGCTGCAGGATGCTAAGATGACCTTAGACGACATTGACGCTATTGCAGTCACAAGAGGCCCAGGCCTTGTGGGAGCGCTCCTTGTGGGCGTGTCCGTTGCCAAGGCCATAAGCTATGCCAAGAACATTCCCCTTGTGGGAGTCCATCACATAGAGGGGCATATATGCGCCAATTATATTGAGTATCCAACCCTCGAGCCCCCATTTATGTGTCTTGTGGTATCGGGTGGTCATACTCATCTGGTAAATGTTAGTAATTACGGCGAGTACGAAGTCCTAGGCCGAACTAGAGACGACGCGGCAGGTGAAGCATTTGACAAGATAGGCAGGGAGATTGGCCTTGGCTATCCAGGCGGCCCGAAGATTGAGGCTGCGGCCAAGGAAGGCAACCCTAACGCAGTGGACCTTCCAAGAGCAGTTGTTAATGACAATGTCTACGACTTTAGCTTCAGCGGTCTTAAGTCTGCAACCCTTAATTATCTTAACAGTGTGAGAATGAAGGGCGAGGAGGTTAATATTCCAGATGTTGCGGCGTCCTTCCAACAGGCTGTGGTAGATGCTTTAGTGGAGCACGCAATGCTAGGTGCCACAGAATATGGCGCCAAGAAGCTGGCGATTGCAGGTGGCGTGGCAAGCAATTCCACATTTAGGGAGGCTATGAAGACAGCCTGCGAAGACAAAGGCATCGAATTCTTCTGTCCGTCGAAGATTCTGTGCACCGACAACGCGGCAATGATTGGCTGCGCTGGATATTACGAGTATATTAATGGAAGAAGAGATGGCCTGGACCTAGACGCAGTGCCATATCTTAAGTTAGGAGAATAACCTATGAGTGAATTTGTGGGGATTATATTGTCCGCCGGTCGCGGCAAGAGAATGGGCTCCGACGTTCCTAAGCAGTACATGGAACTTCAGGGTAAGCCGATTCTCTATTATTCTATAGAAGCTTTTGAGAAATCAGCAGTTGATTCTATTATAATTGTGGCTGGACCTGCCGATATAAATTATGTTAGGGCTGATATTGTTGAGCGCTTCGGCTTCAAGAAGGTGCAGTCGGTAATAGAGGGTGGCAATGAGCGCTACGACTCTGTGTATAACGGTCTTCGCGAGGCGACGAAGCTTGGGGCTGACTACGTAATGATTCATGATGGAGCCAGACCTTTTGTCGATAATGACACCTTGTCTCGCTGTATGGCAAATGTTAAATCAACTCGTGCTTGCATTGCAGGAATGCCAGTGAAGGATACAATCAAGGTTGTTAATAAGGATGATGTTATAATCGACACTCCTGATAGAACTACCCTTTGGATGGCCCAGACGCCACAGTGCTTTGAGACTAAGCTGGCCCATGATAGCTATAAGAAGATGATTGAGTCTGGTAAGACCGAGGGCGTTACTGATGATGCCATGGTTGTAGAGGCATTTGGCGGAGTTGCATCCACCATGATTGAAGCTTCTTATAATAATATTAAGGTGACTACACCTATTGATATTATAGTAGGTGAGCAGCTTTTGTGAAAATGCTGTAAAAAATATGAAAAGGTTGTTGACAGTGCTTAAATTTCTGTGGTAGAATATGATTCGTGCCCTAAAGAGAGCACATAATTAAATATGAGTATGCAGAGGTATCGAAGAGGTCATAACGAGGCGGTCTTGAAAACCGTTTGTCCGAGAGGGCACGTGGGTTCGAATCCCACCCTCTGCGCTTAGAAATCCATCCAGTTTCTGAATGGGTTTCTTATTCTGAAAAATTCATATATTTTTCAAAATTTATTGTTGACAAGCATAATCTGTAGTGGTATAGTATCAGAGTTGCTGTCAATAAGACACAATTTACAATGTTCATTGAAAATTAAATAGTGAAACAAAGCATAACCAAATTGGTAAGATGCAAACCTGAAGATTCCTTAAATGGAATAAACGTCTAATTTTAGACACAGTAAAACGAATTAATGCCAGATTTTATTTTGGCTTAAGGATTTAACATGAGAGTTTGATCCTGGCTCAGGATGAACGCTGGCGGCGTGCTTAACACATGCAAGTCGAACGAAGCACCTCTAATCGAAGATTGAGAAAGCTT